>NZ_AP024861.1:1210672-1513340 GCF_024346755.1 Vibrio aerogenes
TGAACGCCGCTGAAGTGCAGGGGACAGCCGCCGGTATTTTAGGCAACCGAATGGCCCGGCAGTCTGAGATTCTGGCGTTTAACGATATGTTTTTCATCATGGGGATGCTGATGGCGAGCGCCGCGGTGCTGGTGCTGGTCTCTGACCGGAATTTCCGGTTATTCAGTCGTCCGGCGCCTGTGGCCCGGAAAGAACAACATGACGGCAGCCCGGTTCAGACACCGAATACATAAACAGAAGGAATCGTTGTGAAAGAAAAGAAGAACTATACCGTCCGGGATTATCTGAATTCCGGTGAAGCCCGGATGATGATCATTGTACCGCTGATTTTATATTATGTCGCTTTTGCTGTATGGGGGGCGGGCATGGCGCTGCTGGTGACTGCCGTCTATTCGGGCGGCGCAGAGCTGTGGCGCCGGCGACAGGGCGGAGATCGTCAGGGCTCGCTTTCCATTATTGCCCTGATTCTTGTCTCAGGTCTGAGCCATTACCTGTATCTGGAAGGTTACCGGGTACCTGGCATGGCCCGGGAAGGCGTGTTTCTTTCCGTAAGCGGGGCGCTGTCTGTGGTGGTCGTGTTCAGTTTTTATTCCCTTGCCGGACGTCCGGTGATTCGCTCGCTGGCTGAGCAGGCGATGCCGCGGATGAAGACACTGCCTCACTATGGTTCGCCAAAGTATGTCCGGGTATGGCAGGAAGTGTCACTGGTATGGATTGTCATCTATTGCATCAAAGCATGTGTGGTGTGGGGACTTTCAAGAGAAGGCAGTATACCCATGTCGCCGGTGATTCTGATCGCTGGCTGGCCGCTGACGATTGCCATGATTGCATTCAGCATCCGCTGGCCGAAATATCGCTGGATATCCCGGTCATCAAAGCCTGTTCAACCAGAAGACATGCAACCAGAAAAGAGGCAGCCAGAAGATGCATGATTCAGGTCGCATGGGTATCAGCTGTTGTCATGATCTGAACGATTGTGCCGGCAGGACAAAATTAAGCAGAAGAGGTTGTTATGAGTCAGTTGAAAAATAAAGAAATTGTATTGGATTCCTATCCGGAAGGAAAAATCGGACTGGAACATTTCAGATTAGAAGAACGTGAATTGCCGCCGCTGAAAGATGGCGAGTATCTGGTTGAAAATCAGTGGTTATCTCTCGACCCTTATGTGCGTCCGCGACTCAATGCAGAAGCCCCTTCTTATGTGGAAGCGATCAAGCTGGGGGAGATGGTGCAGGGAGAAACGGTCGGTGTGGTGCTTGAATCGAGAAATCCGCGCTTTAAAGCCGGTGATCAGGTGTTTGCGGTGTCCGGATGGGCCCGTTACTGGATAGGCACCGATCAGATGTTTATTACCTCTGTTTTGCCGGAGACCGACCTCGAACCTTCGGTATTTCTCGGCGTTGCCGGTACGCCGGGACGGGCGGCTTATTTCGGGCTGGATCGCATTGGCAAGCCGAAAGCCGGTGAAACTCTGGTGATTTCAGCCGCTTCCGGTGCCGTTGGTTCTGTGGCCGGGCAGCTTGGTAAACAGGCCGGGTGCCGCGTGGTCGGTCTGGCCGGGAGTGATGAGAAGTGTCGTTATGTGGTAGAAGAGCTGGGGTTTGACGCTTGTATTAACTATAAAACAGATGATTTAGGTCAGGCGCTGCGGGAAAGCTGCCCGCAGGGCATTGATATTTATTTTGAGAATGTTGGTGGCCGGGTATCGGCATTTGTTGCGCGATTTTTAAATGAAGGCGCCCGCGTACCGGTGTGCGGGGTTGCGGCCAACTATGACAAGCGTGACTGTATTGATGTGTCCAGCCAGTCTTCGTTTTTTGCCAGCCTGCCTGAGCCCCCGGAAAGCCGTTTTTTCTTTGTGACTGACTGGTTCAAAGACTATCCGCAGGCCACGATGGTATTGCTTGATGCTGCGCAGAAAGGTGCGATTAAATTCCGGGAAACAATTGCCGAAGGGCTGGAGAGCACACCACAGGCATTTATCGATATGCTGCATGGTAAACACTTTGGTAAGCAACTGGTCAGGCTGTAACCTGAGTCAGGTCATTGTGTGAGTCAGGGCATCGTGTTGGTGTGATCCGGTCACCGGGTTTGTGTGCCGTCACAGCGATGACCTGCCTGTTCAGCAGCAGATTTAATTTCTGAGTTTAGGGATTCAGCAGCGGGCTTCAAGGTATGAAATTGTTTGTAAAAGTTATCATTCTGTTTGTTATTGTCACGCTGGCCGGTCTGGGATACTGGCTGGCTTACGGACATTATTTTCAGTCAACGGATAATGCGTATACACATACGGATATTATCAGTGTCAGTGCCCGGATGAACGGTCAGATTGTTCAGTCTCTGGTTCAGGATAATCAGCGGGTTCATCAGGGCGATGTTCTGGCCCGGCTCGATGATCGCGCGTACCGGATCAATGTGCAGCAGGCTCAGGCAACGTTAGCCCAGAGGAAAGCAGAGCTGGCGAATGCGCGGGCAACGCTGGCGATGCAGAAGAGCACCATTCTGGAACACCGCAATGATGTGGCGTCGGCGAAAGCGCGTTACGACAATGCGGAACATGAGCTGAAACGAACCGGGCAGTTATCGAAGCAAAAATATGTTTCCGGTGGTGATATGGACCATGCCACACTCTCTTATAAAGTGACTCATTCTGAATATAAACAAGCGAAAGCGTCGCTGAAAACGCAAGAGGATAAGCTGGTTTTACTGACAAGCGAAATAGCCAGCGCAGAAGCGGGTGTGAAGCAGGCGGAGGCGGCGTTGTCACATGCTCAGCTGATGCTGAGTTACACGCAGATCACGGCACCGGCAGATGGTGTGGTGAGTAACCGTCATATCCAGGTTGGCATGATGATTCAGGCCGGGCAGTCTGTGCTCAGTCTTGTTTCAGAGCATCCGCCATGGATTGAGGCAAATTTTAAAGAAACCCAGATTACACATATGCACAAGGGACAGCCGGTTGAGGTTGCCGTTGACGCTTATCCGGAAAAAACCTTCAAAGCGACCGTCGACAGTATTGCGCCGGCAACCGGAGCGACATTTGCGCTGCTGCCACCGGATAATACCACCGGAAATTTCACCAAAGTGGTCCAGCGGGTTCCGGTGAAAATCGTATTTAATGATCCCGTTCATCTTGATAGTGGTTTATCTGTGGTTGTTTCGGTCGATACCCGGCCGTAATAATAAACTCATCCTCGGGTTAGTTTATTATATTTTATGTTTGTATTATGATTTTTAGTTAATTTAAATGATTTAAACATGGTTTTTTGATGATATAAATGTGCCAATAATAATTATCATAAAATGAATCTTAAGTGTTTATTTTATTGATTTTATGAGATTATTTTTTTGTGTCTCTATTCAACACTGTCACCGGGAAAAGTAAATAATGTAAAATTATTTAAACAATTGTTTTGTTTTATTTTTATCATAAGCTGGATTGTTGCTTATAACTCATGAATTGTTGTTATTGCGATGTGTACCCATGCATCTTCAGGTCGCTTGGGGATGTCGCTTTGGTGTTATTTTTCTGAATCGTCAGAGATTAATAAAATAAGAATTCATGGAATTAATATATGGATACAAAACAATATCACGTCCATTGGTGGGTTGCCGCAATGGGCATCGGTTTTTTACTGCCTGTCTCGGCAGCGGAGATGGTCAAAGCAGAAGACAGTGCGATATCTGAGCAGGCTTTGAACGCGCAGGCTCTGGCCCCGAAGGTCATGCGCCTTTCACCGGCAGAAACCGGCTTCACCGAAGTCAGTGCTGTAACCTTACCCAACGGGAAAAAGAAAGTCCGCTATCAGCAGACTTATCACGGCCTGCCTGTGTTTAATACCGCTGTGGTTGCCACCGCTCAGGACAACCGCAGGCGTGAAGTCTCTGGGATGATGGCCAAAGGGATTGCGGCAGATATTTCTTCTGTCAGACCCGCTGTGACACGTCAGGAGGCGTTGTCGGTTGCCCTGAATGATTATCAGCTCAGAAACGGGTATTTTTCAGCCCCGCATCCGCAGAGACAATCTGCGAAACTGATGGTCCGTCTGAATGAAAACGGACAGGCACAACTGGTGTATATGGTGGACTTTTTGGTAACCCGCGGGGAAACGAAACGTCCGTTTTATTTCATCGATGCGGATGCCGGTACGATACTGAAACACTGGGAAGGACTGACTCACATTGAGGCGAAAGGCAGCGGACCCGGCGGGAATGAGAAAACCGGGCGATATGTGTATGGCGAGGATAAGTCTTCATTTGGGATTACCAAACAGGGGTCAACCTGTATGATGGAGACCAGCGAAGTAAAATCCGTCAACCTCAATGGTGCCTCTTCCGGGTCAGATGCATTCCGCTACAGCTGTGATGACAGCAGAAATTATAATGACTACAAGCAGATCAATGGTGGTTATTCTCCAATCAATGATGCTCAGTATTATGGCCAGAAGATTGTAGAAATGTATCGGGACTGGGTGAATACTTCGCCACTGTCCTTTAAGCTGGTGATGCGGGTTCATTACGGTCGCAATTATGAGAATGCATTTTGGGATGGCCGGACCATGAACTTTGGCGATGGGGGCAGTTCGCTCTATCCGTTGGTGGATATCAACGTCAGTGCTCATGAGGTCAGTCACGGATTTACCGAGCAAAACTCCAATCTGGTGTACAGCGGACAGTCAGGTGGTATCAACGAAGCTTTTTCTGATATTGCCGGGGAGGCGATGGAGTATTATATCCGCCATAAAGTCGACTGGTATATTGGCTCCGATATTATGAAATCAGGCAATGCCATGCGCTATTTCGATCAGCCGTCGCGGGATGGATATTCCATTGATAACGCATCTGACTATTATCAGGGACTGGATGTTCACTATTCCAGCGGTGTTTACAACCGGGCTTATTATCTTTTATCTAACCGATCCGGCTGGAACCCTCAGAAAGGTTTTCAGGCCTTTGCCGTGGCTAACCAGCTTTACTGGACGTCGGATGCTACCTATGAGTCAGCAGCCTGCGGGGTGACGAAAGCAGCGAAAGATCTGAATTATGCCACCAGCGATGTAGTTGCAGCCTTTAAGACGGTCGGAGTCGATGCTTCCTGTGATGGTCAATTCCCTGAGTCAGGCAGTGGTTCAACCGGGTCATCGGACAGCTCATCAGATTCATCACCGGACAGTTCGTCTGATTCTTCTTCGGATCACTCATCCGATGGTCCGGCGGACTCTTCCGGTGACACTGCTGGTGGACGGATGCTGACCCGTGGACAATCAGTGACAGATTTATTCGGGCCATTTTCTTCCCAGCTTTACTATGGATTCAAAGGGGATGGATCAACCATGACAGTCAAAATTTCTGGTGGCACCGGCGATGCGGATCTGTATGTCAATGTGGATGAAGCACCCACACCACAATCGAATATCTGCAGTCCGCAGAAATCCGGCAATGAGGAGTCCTGCCAGATCAAGACAAATGCAGGGAAAACCTATTATATCATGATCTTCGGATACAAATATTATTCTGATTTAACGCTCAGTCTGGAATAGTCAATCCGTCATCTGATCCTGAATGGTTCATGATAAAAGAAGGTGCTGCTCAGCGCCTTCTTTTGACTGATTTGATTTTAAAATGAAATCGATTGCATTCAAGTTCCTGATGATGATTTTGTTTAAATCATTGAAAATAAATCTGAAAAAGAAATAATTGTATTCTGTTTTTTGTCGTATACAAGCAAGCAGGCCCCCCGGATTCCGGTGCGCCTGCTTGCTTGTATATTCATATAAATACATATTGTATGCATATGGACTGGATTTTTTATTATGGATGATAAAAACAAATATGAGTATTTGTCTGATAAATGAGTCGATTCTTCTGAGAACGGCCTTTCCTTCTGAATATGAAGTCTTATATCAACTGATGACCCGGGATGAGTCCTGGACGAAATTTAACGGGCCGTATTTCGGTTATAGCCGTCCGTCGTTATCAAGCTTCAAAACCGGGACATTTCAGCGGCTTCTGCAGGGAGAAGATATGCTGTTGATTGAGGTACAGGGACAAGCTGTCGGAGCAGTCAGCTACTATTGGGAATGTGAGGTAACCCGTTGGCTGGAGGCCGGAATTGTGATTTATGACTCTGTGTACTGGAATCAGGGCATTGGTTGTAAAGCACTGGTGCCGTGGATTTCTTATCTGTTTGATACGCTTGAAATAGAGCGGGTCGGGCTGACAACATGGTCAGGCAATGTGCGGATGATGGCCTGTGCTGAAAGGCTGGGATTAAAGCAGGAAGCACGGCTGCGAAAAGTACGTTTCTATCAGGGGACTTACTACGATTCAGTGAAGTATGGTGTACTCAGAGAGGAGTGGGTAGCCTTGCATCCGCCGGAATCTTATCTGAAAGTGACGGCCTGAGATGTGGCATTGTGCTAAGTGTTAAGTGTTGAACGCTGAGCGCTGAGCGCTCAGCTGAGTCAACCTTCACTATATTTTTTTCGCTTGCCCGGCGGGAGCGCTGATCAGGCGATCGAGCATTTTTTTGATTGCGACCATTTGAGGGGCACTTTTGAGGTAGTAATTCAATGGCGGTAAAAAGTTGGTACTGTAACCCCAGAAATCCCAGCAGCCTTTGGGATTAACGGGGTTGGTTTTGCTGGCCCTGATTTGTGGAAAAAGCACAATGGTCTCATTGGTCTCTGCAATCTCCAGATAACCTGTTTCCCGGATATAAGTCGTCCCGATTTCACTGATGCCCTGTGTACAGCCGTGCAGGGCAATATGGACCCGGCATGGGTGGGAGCGACAACCTTTCGGGATGTAGACATAGCCATGCTTGTCCATGCTGGTCAGGGGATCACTGAAGAAAGCGGCCTGATTAAATTCAAGCAGTTCTCCGGCTGGCTGACTTGTGGCGGGCTGCACTTTGCCATAAATCTGTTGAAAAATCCGTTGTGCCAAAGGGAAACCTTTGCAGTAGTTGATATATGGGGGAGCTGTGTCTGAGCACTGACTGTCCGTCGGATCTGTCGTAATAAATGCGTGACCGGCGTTGACGTTGTGCTCATACAAGATGTGATCATCGCTGACACCCAGCTGATGATAGAACTCGACCGTTTTATCTGTGACACCGGTTAATACGATCTTGTCGTTTTCTCCTGAAAAAATATACAGCCGGTCACTCTTCAGGTTCTCTACCGGGTCAATCTCTCCGCTTTGTGCTTTGAGTTTCGCCAGTTCAGCCAGATATCCGGCATCCGGGAAAAGAGTTTCAGAGCATTCTGTCTGGCTTTTTTTACAGGGATCCATGCAGGCAGAAACCGCATTGATTGCTGGTGGAACTTCAGGATGACTGCCGGCACAGTTCCAGGGGCCGCCGGCGATGATCCCCGCACCAATTAAATCGTTTGAATAAGCAACATGAAATTGTGCGGCCATAAATCCGCCGGAAGATAAGCCGGAAATTGCGCTTTGTTCCGGCAGGGCATTCAATGCTGGTAACTTTGTTTCATCTGCAGTGACTTTCGCAGAAAACAGCCATGTCAGTGCCAGCACAAACGACACGGTCGTCAATGTATTTTTCATGGTCACCTCCCACGGATAAACATGCCCTGAGCCACTTGGATATAAAGCCATTTGGATACAAATATACAAAACAACAAGCATATTAAAGAATAGGTACATAATTTTTGATACAGCAAAAATAAAATGAAATATCACCGATTGAACTCATAATGCTGAGGGCTTGTGAAACCTGCGGTATGAGATGATCTGCTTCATCTGCAGTAACCGGGAGCACCGGGTGACTTTCTGATTTTGCTGAATAAACGCGGAGTTGCCATTCATTAGCTATATTTTGAGAGTCACTTCATTTTGTGGGTCTCTTCTGTTCGGGTGATCCGGAAATGGACGCATGCTTCATTTGCAATTTTACTGATAAGCACTGGTCTTGCTGATGTATGACACGCCGCACCGTCTTTGCTACCGGACCGGTTGAATGGATCCGATCTCTCATGTTTACAGACTCAATTTCCACCACACTGACAATACAGCTTAAAAAGCTCAGGCATGCCATGTTCAGTATCAAAATGACGGTGATGTTCCTGTTTATCGTCTTATCGTTGCTGATCATTCTGGTGTCTGTATCGTTGCAGTATTATTTCAGTCAGCATCTGGCGAAAGAAACGGCCCGGATTCTTTTCAGCAATGCTGCAGAGCGGGTGAGTGAAAGAATTTATTCGCTTGATACCGAAAGCAGCGATCTGGTGCTGCTGCTCTCCCGCTATCCGGAAATTTCACAGAAAGATACAAAGGAAACATTGCGTCCCATCACCAGTGTCATGATCCAGGCGATGGAACAGAAACCTTATTTGTATGCCATCTACATTGGCTATGAGGATGGTAATTTTTATGAGCTGATCAATTTAGACAGCAGTGACAATCTGCGGGAGACGCTTCAGGCGAGGCCATCTGACCGCTGGCTGGTGGTGCATATTCATGAATCGCAAGCGGGACGGTTCCGGGATTTTATTTTTTTCGACACGCAGCTGAATCTGACGCATCAGCGTCGTGAATCCAGTAAGTATTTTGCCAATATCCGTCCCTGGTACAGGGATGCCATGTCCAGTGATACGATGATCAAAACCGACCCCTATATGTTTCATAACACCCAGTCACCAGGGACCACTTTCGCAAAACGGATACCCGGCAGTCAAAATGTGATTGCGGTTGATATTTCACTCGATACCCTGTCGGCCTATTTAAGGAAGAATAATCCGATCGCGCAGGGGCATACCTTTATATTTGACCAGAGCGGGAAAGTCTATGCGCATTCGTTTGCTGAAAATGTGTTCAGAGCAGCACCAGAGGTCACACCGATTCCCCTGATGGACAGTCAGAAACAGTTTATTGCTCAGGCCGGGACGATTCGTGTTTCTAATGAAGAAAACTGGCCCCCGTTTGACTTTTCTTACAGCGGCCATCCTCAGGGTTTTTCGGTGGATTTGATGAATTTGATTGCCGGCAAAATCGGGATGAAAATCGAATATGTGAACGGGTATTCGTGGAATGAGCTGGTTGAATTGTTCAAACAGGGAAAGCTGGATGTGCTGCATAGTCTGTTTTATACCCCGGCACGGGAAAACTGGGGATTATTTTCAGTGCCTTATCTGAAGCTTTCTCCGGTGCTGGTGACCCGGACAGACCAGCTTCCGCTGGATCGTTTGTCACAGCTCGGACCGGGACAGGTGATTGCGATTCCGCGGGGATGGGCTTTTGCTGCGCTGGTCAAAGCTCATTATCCTGATGTCAAGGTTCTGGAAGTTAAAGACACGCTTGCAGCATTAAGGGCGGTGCAGGACGGGCAGGCGACGGCAGCCTTCGATAATGATCGGGTTGTGCGGTATTTTATTGATCGTTATACGCTTACCGGGCTCCATCTGGAGCCTGATTTAAGCCCGCAAACGCAGCAACTGGACCAGCAGTTGCGTTTTCTGGTTCATGAGGATCAGACTGAGTTACAGCATTTACTCAATCTGGCGATTCATTCACTGACGCCACAGGAACTGGAACAGATTGAAAACCGCTGGCTGGGTCATCATGCCTCTGCGAAGCTGCAAAGAGCGATCAGCTCAGGAGTTGTGCCTGATCCGGCTTTTATCCGTCTGGCAACAACCAGCAAAAAGCTCAATGCAATAGCGCATGATATGCAGATTGGTGATCGATCCTATACGATATTTGTTCACCGGATACAGTCTGATCAGGGTGCGGTCAGCTTTGTCGGGATGATGGTGCCCACAGCGGTGATGCTCCAGCCTTATATGGACAAAGTTTATTACTCCGTGGTGATTACTTTGGGGTTGCTGATGATTGTCACGCCGGTGCTTGTTTCATTTGCCAATATGATAGTGAAACCCGTGAATATGCTGGCAGAAGAAAATCAGAAAATTAAGCAGCGCAAGTTTAAAGCGGTGAAGCATGTCCCCAGTCATATCCGTGAGATCAATGACCTGTCTTTGTCTATCTTATCAATGGCTGACTCGATTGAAGATTATCAGCGGAACCAGCAGGAACTGGTCGATGCCTTTATCGAATTAATCGCCCAGGCAATCGATGAGAAATCTCCTTATACCGGCGGGCATTGCGCGCGTGTCCCCGAGCTGGCCATCATGCTTGCCAAAGCGGCTGATCAGAGTGATTCACCGGCTTTCCGGCACTTTAATTTTGCCACTCAGGAGCAGTGGCGGGAGTTTCGGGTTGCAGCCTGGCTGCATGATTGCGGCAAAGTGACCACCCCTGAATATATTATCGACAAAGGCAGTAAACTGGAGACGATTTATAACCGGATTCATGAAATCCGGATGCGCTTTGAAGTGCTGTGGCGGGATGCAGAAATTGAACACCTGCAGCGGATTGCCGCCGGACAGGCGCATGACGTTTCTGAAGCGATGTTATCTGCACGGCACCAGCAAATTCAGGATGATTTTGCGTTTATCGCACAATGTAATATCGGCTCGGATGATATGGGGGACGACGCGGTGCGCCGGATTCAGCAGATTTCACGCCAGGTATGGATGCGCCACCTGAATTCCCGGCTTGGTCTGTCACCGGAAGAAGTGAAGCAGTTTGCCGGTATTGATGAAAAGCCGCTTCCCACGGCTGAGTATCTTTTAGCAGACAAGCAGGAACATATCATTGCGTGGGAGGCGTCTCATCTGGAAAAGATTGGCGACGATATCCGGATGGCGGTGCCTGAATATCAGGCTAATCTCGGTGAGATTTATAATCTGTGTATCCGTAAAGGCACATTAACCACTGAAGACCGTTTTCGCATCAATGAACATATTATAGCGACCATTCATATGCTGGAGGCTTTGCCCCTGCCAGAGGAGCTGGCCCGGATTCCTGAAATTGCCGGCGGACACCATGAAAAACTGGATGGGACCGGTTATCCGAAACGGTTGTCAGCCGGTGAATTATCCACTGAGGCCCGTATTCTGGCGATTGCGGATGTGTTTGAAGCCTTAACTGCCTCTGACCGGCCCTACAAAGAGATGAAAACCCTCAGTCAGGCGCTTGAGATCATGACGCAAATGGTGCAGGACCATCACCTTGACGCAGAGCTGTTTAAACTGTTTTTATCTGGCCGGGTGTATGCGGAATATGCGGCGCGTTTTCTGGATGAATCACAGATTGACGACGTCGATATTTATCAGTACCTCGGGGCAGTTGACTAGTTTTGAGTACGAATTTTGTTCAATCTAAAAGGTCAACAGCCTCAGGACTATCACTGATTCGTTTTCCGGATACGGGTAAAACAAGTGAAGTGACAAACTGGATAATAAGGAAATAAAGACTAGAGTAATATTATAATAACCTGCATCTGAAGGTGGATTGAATCTGTCGCTTCTCAGGCTGTTCTGAGGTGCCTGTTTTTGTGTCGGTGGGCCGTAAATCATCCTGAGAAGTCTGTGGCCGGAATCGCCATCAAAGGATTTTATATGTGTCAAAAGTATCTGTCTGGTTGGCTTCAGACAATTACACAGTATGCTTTGTTTTTGGTCGCCTTACTGATGCTTTCTGCGCTGTCAGACACAGCAGCAGCACCCTCTGATGAAATTCGTATCAGCCAGCTGACCGCCACGAACGGTTTGCCATCGAATGTGGTTCATGACGGGTTGCAGGACAGCCGGGGTTTTATCTGGATTTCAGGGGCTTCAGGATTAATCCGCTACAGTCCGCATGAAATCAGAGTCTTCTCCCGCGATCCGGATGATAAGCACAGCCTGATCAGTAACAGTATTAATGTCATTTTTGAAGATTCTCAGGGAAACCTCTGGGTTGGTACCAAAAGCGGGCTGGCCCGTTTTGACCGTGATTCGGAGACATTTGAAAATTTTACCCACCATCCGGCTCAACCGGCCTCTCTTTCTGACAATCATATTCGCGCTGTTTATGAAGACCATTCGGGGGTGATCTGGATTGGTAGTGAAGGCGGACTGGATCGCCTGGTGCCTGCCGGAAATAAAACGTGGCGGATCGAAAGAACGGACTATTTTCCTGCCCGGCCCCAAATCACGATCAATGCAATTGTTCAGGATCGGACGATGCGCTACTGGCTGGGAACCGATCATGGGCTGTACTGCTGGAATCCAAAGACGGAACAGTTACGGCATTTTATGCATGAGCCGGACGAAGCGGATTCCCTGAGTGATAACTATGTTCAGGTGCTTGAATATACCGCTTCCGGTCAGTTATGGATTGGCACACTGAATGGCGGGCTGAATCTGCTGGAAGAAGGGAAGGAAACCTTTGTGCATTTTCGTCATGACCCCGGCGACCCGGACAGCCTGAGGAGCAATGATGTCCGGGATATCACCGGGGACAAACAGGGCTGGATATGGGTTGCAACAACCGGTGGTGTGAACCGGATACATGACGGACAGATAACCCGGTATCTGTTCCGGCCGGGGCAGATTTTTCATGGTGCACATGATATTCACAGTACGGAGATTGCTTTTGTGACCAGCCTTTGGCAAGACAGCCACGGACGGATATGGTTTGGAACGCTGGGTGCCGGGATTTATATCCGGGATCCGAATTTAAAATTGTTTGACAATTATCTCTATGGTCATGATGGGTATGGTCTGTCAGCCCGGCATATCCGTGGGATGGCTGAAGATGCGTCCGGTCATATCTGGTTTGGCACTCACGCAGATGGTTTATATCAGTTCGATCCGATGATGGAGAAGCTGACCGTTTATCAATCCGTGGACTCACGTGATGACAGTCTGTCCACGAACCGGGTTGCTGCTGTCATTGAGGGTGATCAAGGGGTGATGTGGATTGGGACCGGCGGTGGCGGGCTCAATAAATATGACCCGAAAACCCGGCGTTTTAAACACTATGTTTATTCAGCTGATGAGTCCGGGAAGCCAGATGCGGCTGATGGTCTGCCGCATAATTTTATTCCCTGGCTGGTGAAAGATGATGAGGGTCTTTTATGGCTGGCTCACTTTGGTGGCGGGTTGACCCGGTTTGATCCGCAAACGGAAAAGTTCACCAACTACCGGCATGATCCCAACGACCGGAAATCAATTGGTTTTGACATTCTGACGAGTGTGACGCCACTGCACAACGGGGAAATCTGGGTCGGAACTTATGGGAAGGGGATTAGTGTGTTAGACCCGCAAACAAAGCAGTTCCGGCATTACCGGCATCACCCCGGAGAGCCGGGTTCTCTCTCTGATGATACGGTGCGTCATATCTTTGAAGACAGCCGGGGCCGGATTTGGGTGACGACGAATCTCGGATTGAATCAGTATTTTCCCGATCAGGATATCTTCAGGACATACACGACGAAAAATGGTTTCCCGGATAATAATCTGCTGGCTGTGGTGGAAGATAATCAGGGATTGCTCTGGATCAGCAGCCCGAAAGCATTGACCCGGTTTAATCCGGATACCGAAGCGGTCAGAGTTTACTCTCAGGCTGATGGGTTGGGGGTGAACTCCTTTTTTTTCTATGCCTTTGGCCGGACGCGGGACGGACGGCTGATGTTTGGCGGGGATAACGGTTTTTCCATGTTTGATCCCATGCAGATTAAGGACAACCTGAACCCGCCGGATGTTGTCTTAACCCGGCTGGAGATTTTTCATCGTCCGGCAGAGATAGGCCCGGATAAACCACTGACGCGAAGTATTACTGAAACCCGCTCTCTGGTCCTGCCACATGATCAAAACAGTCTCAGTATTCATTTTGCCGGGCTGAATTATACGGTGCCGTCCAAAAATCTTTATCTGCATAAGCTGGAAGGGGTGGATAAGCACTGGGTGAAAACCGGCAGTGACAGACCATTCGCTGTTTATAACAACCTTGCGCCGGGTCAATACACTTTCCTTGTCCGGGCGGCCAATAACGATGGTATCTGGAGTAATCAGGTGGTGAGATTGCAACTGAAGATTATGCCGCCCTGGTGGCAGACATGGTGGTTTGGACTCTTGCTCCTGATGATGGCCGTTTTTTTGCTCAGGACGATTGTGTTGTGGCGTATCCGGCTGATTGCGCAGCAGAACCGGTATCTGGAATCTCAGGTGAAGTTCAGAACTGAAGCGCTGGAAGTCAGTGAAGCCCGGTTCAGGGGATTGTCCGAAGCGACTTTTGAAGGAATTTTTATTCATGAGCAGCTCAAAATTCTGGAAGTCAATCAGTATGCCTGTGATTTATTTGGATATGAGCGGGAAGAATTACTTGGTCAGTCAAGCCGGATGCTGCTGGCGGATGAAACTTTTGAAACCGTCAGGAATAACGTCCTTCAGGGCGTTGAATGCTCTTATGAGGCGCTGGGCAGACGTAAAGATGGTTCAGTATTTCCGCTGGAAATTCATGCGAAACAGATTCCGTTCCGAAATGATTTTGTCCGGGTTGCAGCTGTCAGGGATATCACGGAACGTAAGCGGTTCGAGGCTGAGTTAATCCGCCTGACGTTAACCGATCAACTGACCGGGATTGCCAACCGGAAGCATCTGGATACCCAGATGCAGCAAGAAATTGAACGCGCCCGGCGTCACCGGGTCCCGTTCGTGATTATCTTTGTCGATATTGATAGCTTTAAACGGGTGAATGATGTTCACGGCCATCTGGTGGGAGATGCGGTATTACAGGAGGTGGCTTTGAGGCTGAAACAACGTTTACGCTCAACCGATCTTCCCGGACGCTGGGGAGGCGAAGAATTTATGATTATCTGCCCTGAAACACAGGCAGAAGCCGGACGGGAACTGGCAGAAGAACTCAGGGCCATCGTCAGTCAGTCTGAGTTTCCCGGTGCAGGCAGGGTCACGGCCAGCTTCGGCGTCACTCAGTACCAGCCGGATGAATCGGGTGATGCGATGATTCAGCGGGCTGATGATGCTTTGTATCACTCAAAGAAACTGGGCCGGAATTGCGTCACTCTGAGGTAAATGAGGTCAATGAGATCAATGAGGTCAATGGGCGGGGATAAACACATGAATTCCCTTTGACATCACCCTGACGGCAACCCGATCGCCAACAGCCAGCGGTTCTCCGGAAACCGCCACCAGCCGGTTTCCTTCAACGTCGATGATATAGCGGCAGTGATCGCCCATAAACTGCTGTTCAAGCACCTGAATCTCACTGTGGGCATCGGCCTGAAGCATCACATGTTGTGGCCGGAGCAACAGCTCATATGTTTGATCCGGGCTGTCACTTTGTGCCGGTACCGTGTCGGGCGAATCTATCTGAATGTCTCCCAGCACAGTATGAAAATGCCGGGGACTGATTTTCTTCGCGGACAGGTAGCTGCCGCCGCCGAGAAAATCTGCCACAAACCGGCTCGAAGGATGATGGTAGAGTTCACTGGCCGGGCCAAACTGTTCAATCACTCCCCGGTTCATGACGGCCATTTTATCGGCAAAAGCAAAAGCTTCTTCCCGGCTGTGGGTGACAAAGATGGCCGTCACCCCCTGCTGTTTGAACAGGCTGCGGATTTCCCGGATCAATTCATGACGGACCTGAGTATCAATATTCGAGAAGGGCTCATCCAGCAGTAACAGTTCAGGCTGACAGGCAAGAGAGCGGGCGATGGCGACACGCTGTTGCTGGCCTCCGGAGAGCTGATGCGGATAACGGTGCTGATAGCCATCTAACCGGACCAGTGACAACATCTCTTCTGTCCGGCGCTGTTTTTCATGGCGGGATAACCGGTGATGAGAAAGAGACGATAAACCAAACGCGACATTTTCCGCGACAGTTAAATGAGGAAACAATGCATAGTCCTGAAAAATCATCCCGATGTGACGTTTTTCCGGTGCGACCTGACGGCTGCCGTCATCGAGTATCCTGCCATTCAGGCACAGCTTTCCCGCGTGTAATGGCAATAATCCGGCGATGGCCTTGAGCAGGGTGGTTTTGCCGCAGCCGCTGGCACCGAGAAGACAGATAATCTCGCCTTTTCTGACCGATAAAGACAAAGACTCCAGAATGGTTTGTTCACCATACCTGCATGTGAGCTGAGAAATGGACAGGGTATTTTCCATCAGTGAGCCTGCTCCAGTGAACGGTTGACAATGATTAAAGGAATGAGCCCCGCCAGCACCAGCAGAATCGCCGGTAAGGCTGCCAGCTCAAGCTGTTCATCCGATGCGTAGTTAAACACATACGTCGCCAGCGTTTCAAAGTTAAACGGACGCAGCAGCAGTGCTGCGTTCAGTTCTTTCATTGATTCAATAAACACCAGTAAACCCGCTATCAGAATGCCTCTTCTGACCAGAGGGAGGTGGATCCGCCACAGCATGTGACGGACGCTGCAGCCCATGACCCGCCCGGCCATGTCCATTGAAGGCGGCACTTTACTCAGGTTGCTTTCAATACTACCGGTTGCGACGGCTGTAAAGCGGACGACCATGGCAAATATCAGGGCAAAGGCCGAACCGGATAAAACCAGTCCCGGTGGTTGCCATGCCATAAGTTTTGCTATGTCATTGATCCAGTGATCCAGGGTCAGTACCGGAGCCAGCACCCCGATTGCCAGAACCGTGCCCGGCACCGCATAGCCCAGAGAGGACAGACGCATAAAAATCATTGTTTTTGCCGGGGTGACCCGGCAGGCAAAGTTGGTCACCAGAGCAACGATCGTGGCAATGCATGCTGCTGTCAGAGAGACTTTCAGGCTATTGAAGGTGTAAGTCTGAAAGGCGGGTGTCCAGCTGGTGGCAAAATAATCCCATGCATACATTGCCAGCTGTAGCAGTGGCAGTAAAAATGCCAGCGAAAGAATCCCCCAGCACCAGAGCAGCGCAAGCCCTTTTTTCCAGCCCCGTAAAGGATAGCGGATATCTTCATGGCAGGAATAACTGGCCTGAAATTGTTTTTGCCTGCGGCGGCTGAAGCGTTCTGCACTGAGCAACAGCATCACTACGATTAACATGATCGCTGAAATCTTCGCTGCAGCACTCAGACTGGCGTATCCGAGCCAGGTGTCATAAACCGCGGTGGTTAATGTATTGACTGCAAAATAGCTGACGGTGCCGAAATCTCCCAGCGCTTCCATGGCAGCAAGTGACAGCCCGACGGCAATCGCTGGTCTGGCTAAAGGCAAAGAGATACGCAGGCAGCTTTTCACCGGCGGGCAGCCGAGTAATCTGGCTGACTGAAGTAAACTGACACTTTGTTCCATAAAAGCGGCCCGCGCCATCAGATAAACATACGGATACAGGACAAGGCTGAGGATACATACCGCACCTGGCAGGGTTCTGATATCCGGAAACCAGTACCCGGAACCCTGCCAGCCCGTCATGTCTCTCAGCAGTCGCTGCACAGGTCCGGCATAGTCCAGCCAGTCGGTATAGACATACCCGACAATATAACCGGGCATCGCCAGCGGCAGAACAAGGGCCCATTGCAGAATCCTTTCTCCGGGCAGACGGCACATGGCCATCAGCCATGCACAGGGCACTCCCAGCACTAAGGACAGGCACATCACCCCTGTCACCAGCAGGCATGTATTCAGGCTGTAAACGGGCAGTACCGTCTCATACAAATGGGTGAACAGATCACCGGTCTGGCCCGTCGCTAACCAGAAAACAGAGAGGACAGGCAAAACCAGTAATCCTGCCAGAAGTGCTGCACTGGTGGTCCACAGGTGATGTTTATTCATGGTTAGTCTGTGCGTCCGCGCGGCACCGGAGCTGGCAGTTAAAGATCAAATCTGACTTCATCAACCAGTTTAACCGCCGTGCTGTGGTGTGTGGCAATTTCTTCAAGCCGGATATCATCTGCGATAAAATCTCCCCATGATGCAACAAGATCGGACCGTTTTACCCCGGCTTTGACCGGATACTCATAGTTGACTTCTGCGTACATTTTCTGCGCTTTGTCTTCGGTCAGAAATTCCATCAGTTTTTGCGCATTTTGTTGGTTTGGTGCATATTTCGCCATAGCCATGCCGCTGATGTTGATGTGTGTTCCGGTGGTTTTCTGGTTCGGAAAGTTGATATAAACCGCTTCGGCCCAGGCTTTTTGCTTCTCATCGTTGAGCATCTTCCCTAAATAATAGCTGTTGCCGAGAGAGACATCACACAGGCCTTCTTTAATGGCCTTCACCTGTGCCCGATCATTCCCCTGGGGCTTGCGGGCGAGATTGGATTTCACCCCTTTGAGCCAGGCTTTAGTCGCTGGTTCTCCCTGATGGGCAATCATGGAAGCAATCAGTGAAATATTATAGGGGTGTTTGCCTGAGCGGGTACACACTTTGCCTTTAAACGCCGGAGAAGCAAGGTCAGCATAACGGAAGTTTTCCCCCAGTTGCCCTGTCCGGGTTTTTGAGGAGTAGACGTTGCGGGTCCGCAGAGTCAGCGCAAACCATTGATTGTGGCTGTCTCTGTATTGGGCCGGAATATTTGCAGTGATCACATCACTGTTGAGCGGCTGCACCACTTGTTTGTCGACCAGTTCCGTTAACAGGCTGATATCGGTCGCCAGTATCACATCGGCAGGGCTGTATTCACCTTCCTGAACCAGCTTTTCTGCCAGCCCTTTTTTGGCAAATTTAACATGAACCTGAATCCCGGTTTGTCTGGTGAATTCTTTAAACATGGGCGCGGTCAGAAATGGCTGGCGGTAAGAGTAGACGTTCACTTCTTTTGTGGCTGCAATGGTTGTCCCTGTGCTGAGCAGGCCAATCATCAGCAGACCACATGTCAGATTTTTTTTCATGGATGATCGATTCCTTTTGCAGGTCATCTGATATCAAAACAACCTGAAGCATTTCTCTCCAGATTATCCGGGTAATAATAATTGTTATCATTCACACTAAGCGTAATTGCAAGTTGTTATATAATCAAAATCAATTATTGTTATATTTTGTATCTGTGATGGTGATGCTCTGAATCCTGCATCTTGCAATGCTTTGATACCAATCTGGAAAATAAACAGGTCAGAAAATTACTTAGAATGGTATGAGTATGAATGTGCCTGATTGACGGTCATATCGTTCACCGTTATGTATCTGAGATTCTGCGCGCCTCCCCGGCCTGCTGCTTCGCTGTGAGATGACACCTCTGCACCCGATCCTGAGCCTGTTTGGGTATATATTTTTTTTGAATAGCCATCATGAAAATTATTATATATATGATGCAATTATGTGAGGTTTAAATATTTTTACTAACAGTATGGAAAAGTTTTTTTGTGATTTATTGCTCACGATGAAAATAAAAAACAACGTTCCATATTTGGGGTGTTTATTTATTATCATTGTTGAAACATGATAAGCCGACTGGAATTATTATTAACCTCAGTCATCTCTATGAACGTATTATACCCAAACGATCTCAGTTTCAGATTTCATTCCGGACAGCCGTTACAGTGTATCTTCAGGTCACTTGGATATAAATATAATGTATAAACCAATGAGGGCCGGTACGCCCTGGCAAATCATTAAAAAATAATATGAAAAAACTAGGATTAAAAAAATCACTGATTATTTCAGTGATGGTTTTGGTGAGCCTTTCTGCATCTCTTCTGTGTGGTGTGCTTTATTTTCAGGAAAAGAAAGCCCTGACAGAAAGTATTTTAAAAGAAAGCGAGACTTATATTACGTCACAGGCAAAAAGTATTGGTGACAGAATTCAGGGTAAAATTGCCGGCCTTGACAATATCGCAGAACAATTCCGGCAAACCCCGATCACCGGCAGTGATAGTGAACGACTGCAGAAAGTAAAGATGCTGGCACATGCAGCAGATAATCAAAGTGCAGTCTTTGCGTTTGATAACGGGGAGGCTTTCTGGACATTAGGCACACAGCTGGCACCAGAAACATGGCCGGGGAATAAACTGAACGGGGATGGCAGAAGCCTCAACTGGTATGCGATGGCACAACAGCAATCCGGGGTTGTGGTCACTGAACCTTATATTTATCCGGTGACAAATACCTACTGGATCACCTTAGCAAAACGCATTGCTAATGGCGCTGTGGCACTCAATATCCAGCTTGATTTCATGGATGGTCTGGTCAGAAAGACTGCCAGTGATTCAGAAGGTACCATCGCTTTTATCCTCAATAGTGACTCCACCGTTATTGCCTCTTCTGATTCAAGAATCCCTTCCGGACAACCGGCGTTTAAAATGCGGGAGTTGCAGCGGATAGCAAAACAAGCGATCGGGGTGCAATCGAGTCAGAGTGACGCACCGTATTTTCAGTCAGACAAGATGTTTTTCTCCCATCAAATATCGATTGGTGACAAGCACTGGTATTACGTGATTGGCCTGGATCATGATCGGGTGTTTTCCAAACTGTTTACGGCAAGAAATACGGCGATCATCTTGTCAATGATTGCTGTCTTGATTTCGGCGCTCGTCAGCTACGGCCTGATTCAGAATCTGTATACCCCCATTCTTGCTTTAAAAGCGACCATTGGCGAACTCTGCAAAGGAGAAGCCGATCTGACGCAGCGGCTGGAAGTGACCTCCGGGGATGACCTTGGGCAAATCGCAGCCAGTGTGAACCAGTTTATTGACAACCTGCACCACATGATGTGTGAGATTCAGGATGCGGTCACGACGCTGGAAAGCAGTGTGGAGAACATGAATCAGCAATCAGCGCGTAACAGCAATATTTTGCAGGAACATGTGTCACAGACAGAGCAGGTGGTCGCTTCGATTGAAGAGATGAGTGCCACAGCCCGGTCAATGGCTGAAGATGCTGCCAATACTGCTGGTTTGACCCGGCAGGCGGCGAAAGCCGGAACCGATTCCGGTGAGGCGGTGCGGAGTTCTCAGGCTACGGTCAACTCGCTGGTGCAGGATGCTGATCGTTCTGCTGCTGATGTTGAGATGATGGTCGGTGAGACTCAGAAAATCACCCAAATCCTGACAGAAATTGGCGGGATAGCGGAGCAAACTAATTTACTGGCACTCAATGCAGCGATTGAAGCGGCAAGGGCCGGGGAACAAGGACGCGGGTTTGCCGTGGTTGCTGATGAAGTCAGAGGGCTTGCGGCGCGGACGAAACAAAGTACCACGGAAGTCGAAGAGGCGCTGACCGGTATGATGCAGGGAACGGAAGCGGTCGTCGGGTCAATGGACAGAACCAAATCGCGGTGCCGGGAAACGAGCCATGCTTCTGAAGTGTTATTTGGTCGTCTGGGAATCATTAATACCCATGTGGAAGATATCAACGCATTAAGTATGCAGATTGCGACAGCCGCTGAAGAGCAGAGTCAGGTCACCAGTGAATTAAGCGAGAATATGGCGATGATTAACCGGATTGTTCTCGAACTGGGGGATAACGGCAGGCAGGCAGTTGCAGACGCGGATGAAATCCGGCAAATCAATCAGCAGTTAACTGTGATTGTCAACCGGTTTAAACTTTAATCATCCCTCTGATTTTTATGGGATTAGTGGTACTAATATGATTTGCATTTGAATGATTTTAACTTGTTCAAAAATTTTGAATGTCCGTATCAAATGGTGTGGGTTTGATCTTCGCTCATTTCCGCCTAATCTTATGGTTAGGATATGAAGGATAAGCCATCCTGAATACATCAGAGATATTAAAAATTATTGAAGGAATTGATCATGAAAGCTCTTATTCAAAAACTTACTGCATCTCAGGCGGGTTATAGCACACTGGCGTTGCGGCTGCCCGTTGGTATCATTCTGATGGCGCATGGTTCACAAAAGCTGTTTGGTGCCTTTGGCGGCTACGGATTAGAAGGCACAGGTCAGTGGATGGCTTCGATTGGCCTTGGACCAGGATTATTGATGGCGTTGCTGGCCGGCAGTGCTGAGTTTTTTGGTGGTCTGGCGATTTTAGCGGGTCTGCTGGTTCGTCCGGCAGCGGCGGTTGTGGCATTCACTATGGTGGTAGCCATTGTTTCAGTTCACCTGCCTCATGGTTTGTTTTTGGCGCAAAACGGTTATGAGTACGCATTGTCATTACTCGCTGTCTGTGTTTCATTGCTGCTGTCCGGTGCGGGTAAAGTCAGCCTTGATGCCGTCATTTCCGAAAAACTATCCTGATTGAACAGAATCCGGAGGTACAGCCCATGATTACTGTACGACATGCACAAGATCGCGGTCAGGCCAGCTTTGGCTGGCTTGACAGTCAGCATACGTTCTCTTTTGGTCATTACTATGATCCGCAGCAGATGGGATTTTCTGCACTACGGGTGATCAATGAAGACAAGGTTCAGCCCGGTGCCGGGTTTGAGACTCACGGCCATCGCGATATGGAAATTATCAGCTATGTTCTTTCCGGGCAGATTGCGCATAAAGACAGTGAAGGTCATATACAGGTGCTGCCTGCCGGAGAGTTTCAGCTGATGTCGGCTGGTTCGGGGATTTTTCATAGTGAATACAATGCCTCGGATTCGGAGACATTACATTTTCTGCAGATCTGGATTGAACCGGATACGTTGGGTATTCAGCCCGGCTATCAGCAGAAAGATTTTGGTCAGTCTGCCGGACTGACACCGGTAGCAACGCCCGGCGGAGACAACGGCACGTTACGTATCCGTCAGGATGCGACTTTGTCTCAGCTGATACTTGAGCCTGATTCAGAGTTACAGGTTGATATATCAGCCGGGCGGAAGCTTTACATTCATCAGATCGAAGGACAGTTGCTGTCCGGTTCAACGACGCTGTATCCCGGTGATGGAGCCAAAGTGGAGAATCAGCAACAGCTGATGCTGCGCAATCAGGGATCTGAACCGGTGAAGGCGCTGGTGTTCGATCTGCCCTGACGCTTTTGATTGAGTCCCGGACCGGGAAATGCAGGCATGGTAAAGTGAATGCCTGCAAAGCGGGGAGCTGTCAACGTATGTTCATGCAACGAATCGTACCGCAAAACAAGAGGCCTTTCAGTCACCGGTATGATGCCGGTGTGCCGGCGTTTCCTGATCAGCGATGTGTCGTGTTTGTTGATGGAATGTGTGGCGCCTGTTCCCGGATGGCCCGGTGGATTGCAGCCCATGATCGCAGGCAGGAGTTTTTGATTTGCCCTGTACAGTCTGGCCTGGGAAACCGGGTTCTGAATCACTATGGCATTGATGCAAAAGCACCTGACAGCTGGTTATATCTCGAAGAAGGGAACGCCTATACCGGGTTGGATGCGGTGATTAAAATCACCGCCAGAACCGGTGGGGTGTTGCGGCTCTTGTCTCTGCTCAGTCTGCTTCCGGCCTCTTCACGCCACCAAATTTATCAGTGGATTGCCCGCAACCGGTATCGGTTTTTTGGCCACAGGGATATTTGTACAATACCTGATGAGGCGCTGCGAAGCCGTTTACTGGATGATGATTCTCTTCCCGGTTCGCGGTCTGACTGCCCCGGTTCCTCTCTTTAAGGACAGGACTGATGGTGACGGGGCTGATGGTCATCGCGGAATATCGGTTGTTTCAACATCAGTTCAGCGTTTGATGCAAAACGGCATTTTCTCCGGCCCTGACTGTTGCGGTGGCACCGTTGATTAACGTCAGATTAGGCGGCTGGTGACCGATATCCATGTCAATGATGACCGGAATCCCCAAATCAGTCAGATACTGGCTGAGTACTTCATGGTAATGCAGGCTCTGCTCGCTCAGTGGCTTTGCAGCAGCGCTGCGGCCGAGTAACAACCCGTTAATCACTGAAAATACTCCCCGGAATTTCATGTTATGAATCGCACGAACCAGTGCCGGCGGTGACATTTCAGCATTTTCAAGATAAAGAAGCAGGCCTTCCGGATAGGCTTTTGCCAGCATTTTGAGATCGAGAAAGGGCGTATCAAACAGGTGAATCATGGTGTCCCAGCAGCCGCCAATCAGCCTGCCCTGTATTGATGTTCCTGTGTGCGGTTTCACCAGCCACTGCCAGCGGGTGGGCTGATCGGTCCGGAATCCGGCTGTCGGATCAGTGACAAAATCAGGCCAGTCTGTTGCGTATGATGTGGTGGCTGTCTGGGTAAAAGATTCACCGGTTGCGGTTGCCAGATGTTTCAGGGTGTGGCTGGTGAGTGGATCGGTCGCTTTTGGCGTCAGGTCCATCAGGTTGGAACAGTGTACCGTCGCCCATCCCAGCTTTGCAGTCAGAACCGCTGTCATTGTACTGATGTCTGAGAATCCCAGAATCCATTTGGGCCTGACTTTCTGCAGCTGTTCAAAATCAAGTAAAGGCAGCAACTCAATGGCAATTTCTCCGCCCCATGGTGGGTAGATGGCGTCAATGTTGTCATCCAGTAAAAATGACATCAATTCATCTGCCCGTTGTCTGGCCGGAGCACTGACATGCTTTGTCTGTCCATACAGACATTCGCCGGCAATCACATTAAATCCGGCAGAGAGCAGATTTTCCCGGACAACCTGAAAACGGGCCAGATGCTGTTTCGCGATGCCGGCCGAAAATGCAGTAATTGCAATGGTACTTCCGTGTTGCAATGGTCTGGGGTATTTCATCGGTTTACTCCGTCAGGTGAGCGGGTCAGGGATTGGCCAGTCTCAAATGAAGATATCATATAATAAACTTTATGTGATTGTTTTATTTCTGAAAAACAGCAACCGCGATGCTTGTCTCTGACGATTCAATTGTTCAGGTTCCTTTTGTTTTGATGTCATGCCGTTGTCACTTTCATATCAGACAATTGCTCATTCAAGCATAAAAATAAAGACAAGGAATATTTGATGAGCAATGCAATTTCTCGTCGCCGTTTCCTGGAGTTGTCAGCGAAAGGATTTGGTGCGGCTGTGATTTCTTATGGATTGATGGGATGTAACAGCCAGAGTAATAACGATACGGTGTCTGCCACTTTTCAGCACGGGATAGCCAGTGGTGATCCGCTCACGGATGCGGTGATTTTATGGACACGGGTCACCCCGGAAAAGGATGGTCAGGTGCAGGTTGCCTGGGAAGTGGCAACCGATCCGACATTTACCCGAATCGTCACCAATGGTAATACATTAACCGATGCGTCACGTGATTATACTGTGAAAGTCGATGCCATTGGACTGGATGCCGGGACAAACTACTATTATCGCTTCTTCGCCGGTGATGTTCAGTCTGTGACCGGTGTGACGAAAACCCTGCCTGAAGGCGATATCAGCGCTGTAAAACTGGCGGTTGTTTCCTGTTCTAACTTCCCTGCCGGGTACTTCAATGTCTTTGATTTGGCTGCACAGCGTGATGATCTCGATGCCTTATTGCATCTGGGAGATTATATCTACGAATATCCACGTGGCGGTTATGCCAGTGAAAATGCAGCATCACTGGGACGCGAAGTGTTGCCCGCGACGGAATTGCTGAGTTTAAGTGATTACCGGACCCGGTACGCGCAGTATCGTACAGACAGCAGCCTGCAAAAAATTCATGCCAAAGTGCCGTTTATTACGGTTTGGGATGATCATGAAGTCGCCAATGATGCCTGGCGCGATGGGGCTGAAAACCATAATGATGGGGAAGGCGATTACGATACCCGTAAAAATGTTGCGACGCAGGCTTATTTTGAATGGCTGCCAATCCGCCCGTGGCGGGAGGGAGATCACGAAGATATTTACCGTAGCTTCAGCTTCGGTAATCTGGTGGATTTACACATGCTCGATACCCGTCTGCTGGCGCGGGATAAACAGTTAAGTTACAGCGACTATACCGATGACAGCGGTAATTTTGACCAGGCCGGATTAACGGCGGCATTGAGTGACTCAACCCGGACGATGCTGGGAGCGACACAGCTGGCATGGTTGCAGCAGCAACTAACGGCTTCAACGGCAACCTGGCAGGTACTGGGGCAGCAGGTTTTAATGGGGACCATGACGCTGCCTGCCGCGATTGTAACCGGACAGATGTCGGTGACAGATTACGCGACATTAGGTCAGCTTGCGCAGCTGGCAGCCAGACAAACAGCCGGTGATACCACGCTCACCGATGAAGAACTGGCTTATCTGGCGGCCAATCAGGATCAACTGACCGATGAAGTGCTGACTTTGCTTGGCCTGCCGGATATTCCATATAACCTGGATGCATGGGATGGTTATGGCTATGAGCGCGAAGTGTTGCTGCAAACGTTGAAATCGCTGAATAAAAATACCGTGGTGATTGCCGGTGATACCCATAATGCCTGGGCGAACAATCTGACTGATGCCAGTGGGGATAAAGTCGCGGTTGAGTTTGCGACCAGTTCGGTCAGTTCTCCCGGTATGGAAACTTACTTAGGGTTTGGAGCGTCAGAAGCGCAAACTTATGAAAGTGCCATTACAGGCATGGTGGACGGATTACAGTACACAAATTTGCTGGAACGAGGCTATCTGCTGCTGGAATTAACGCCGGAACGGGCCAGTGCAACCTGGTATTTTGTGGATACGATTTTATCAACCACATACAGTGAGCAAACAACCCGTCGCCGCCAGGCTTATATGATGGCGGGTGATCCACAGCTGGTGATGGATGTGTAGTTATTTTTAAATATCTGCACCTTGCAGTGGTATCGGCAATACCGGATGTGTGGTGCAGATTATTTTGTGATGAATGACTTTCGGGCGAGATTGATTGGCTCCTGTCCTGCGTTACTGATTTTCAACGTAGAATGACTATGTTTGCCCCCTTTTCTTATAAAGGAGGTGTGCCTTGCTCAGAAACCAATCAATGCTCGCTGAATATGCATCTTGAGGTCACTTGGGTATATACGGGTATATATTGTCATAATGCGGCCTTTATCAAACTATCTGATATATTGACATGGTTAATTTATCCGGCTTCTCATTTCTGTAATTGATTAATTACAATTTTACTTCTATATAAAAATAACTATTTATATAGAAGTTTTTAATATAAATAAAAAATATGTTTCCCACCCAATTTATTAAAATCAGCATCCATTTTTTTGAGTGTCGATATTTCACATTATTCCATGTCCGGCGTGACTAAATATAAAACTTCATCTATATCTGAAACCTATGTTTTGGATGATCAGTATATTGTCCGGTAATAATCATTCATCAGAATCACGCATGAATCATTGATGAAAAGAGACCGGGAAATGACTCATCTGCCTGAAATTGTGAGCATTCAAACATCCGGAGCATAGATAAGCACCAGTTCTGAACCATTTCAGAGTCGTATAACTGGTTTGATATTCACAAAAATAATAACGAAAAAACAGGATAGAACATGAAAATAAAACAACGTACAGTCAGAGTGATGATACTTGCATCATTCGCCGCGCCCATGGCTTTCGCAAGTCCGGTTATCTATGCCGGATCACTCTCGAATCAACTGTCACCGGCACCACACAGTACCCATGTCTACGAAGATACGACATTCACGCTCACCTTTGACAGCACACCGGCAAAAGGCAGTGGCTCCATCCGTATTTATAACGCAGATAATGATCAGTTAGTCGACACCATCAATGTCGGGACCGACACCGATAACATTGGTTACAAAAATGTCAGAACCCTGAAAACTTATTCTGTAAGGGTTCGCGGCAGGCAGGTCCATATCACGCCTCATGCTAAAAAGCTGCAACGTGGTCAGTCCTATTATGTGACTGTTCCGGCCTCCGCTTTTACCGGGGCAAAAATCGCCGGTCAAACATTCAATGGCATCGACCGCAACACTGACTGGGTCGTCAGTACACGCGCCAGTCTGCCGGATGTGAACAAAACAACGATTGTTGTTGATGATAACGGCTCACAGGCTGATTTCCGGACCGTACAGGGAGCCATTAATTTTGTACGCCAGTATCACAGCAATAATCAAATGGAAATATTGGTAAAAGCAGGCACTTATGAAGAGCCGCTGTATATCTATAAGCAAAACAATCTCACCATCCGGGGGGAAGGAAAAAATAACACCATTATCACCTATAAGAATAACAATAATCTTAACTCTGGCACATCCGGCCGGGCGTTACTGCTTGCTTACGGTTGTGACATGTTAAGGTTAAAAGACCTGACGATAAAAAACAGCACGTTAGTTGCCGAAGGGGGACAGGCTGAAACCATTTATTTCAACAGTTCAAATGGTCGTCTGATTGCTATGAACAGTAACTTCATCAGCGAGCAGGATACGTTGCTGCTCAAAGGCTGGACCTGGTTCTATAACACCATGGTGGCAGGTAATGTTGACTTTATCTGGGGCTATCCGCATGTGTCCTTATTTGAGAACAGTGAAATCCGCACCGTCGGCGATTCCCGTGGCAAAAATCATGGTGGATATATTTTACAGGCCCGGGTGCCGGATAAATCAGACAAAGGGTTTGTCTTTCTCAATTCAAAACTCACCCGCGGTAAAAGTGTCAATGGCTACTCTGTTCCGGATAACAAAACGTATTTAGCCCGGAGTGGCGGAAAATCCTCCTACTATGATAACGTCGCTTTTATTAATACCCGGATGGATAAACATATCAACACTGCCGGATGGAATGGGTCACGGACGCCGAACCCATCTCAGGCCGATAAGCATGCAGGATGGCGTGAATACAACAGTCAAGATCTCTCGGGCAATCGTCTGAATGTCTCATCGCGGTTATCAAATGCTTACCAAATGACCAGCAATGATGTGAATAACGGATATAAAAACCGTCAGCAAATCTTTGAAGATTACAATAACGGTTCGGGCTGGAATCCACAGAATTAGCTTTTTACCGGCATGATGACAGAACAGTTTACGGGCCGAAGTATGGCCCGTTTTTCGTGACGCTTCTCACTCTGAGCAGCTTTACTGATGCGAAAAATAATGCGTGGGTGTAGTGCCCAGCACTTGCCTGAATACACTGATAAAAGCGCTGACACTGTCATAGCCCAGCTCAAATGCAACCACAGTCACCTGCCGCCCTTCTGCCAGCAATTCAAGTGCCCGGATTAAACGCGCTCTTTGCCGCCAAGCCGTAAAGGTGTAGCCGGTTTCGGCGACAAATTTCCGGCTCAGGGAGCGATTAGAAATACCACTCCAGTCAGCCCATTGTTGCAGACTTTGTTTATTACCCGGATCCCGGAGCAGTGCCCTGGCAACACGTATCAGCCTGGGATCTTTGGGCATCGTCAAACCAAAAGGCTCAACCGGGGCGACACATAATTCATCGAGAATCACCATGGCTATCCGTAACTCGCGCTCACTGAGTGTTTCACCCTGCCAGTCTGATGCCCGCATCACGGCTTCCCGCAGTAAACGGGTGATTTTGACTAAACAAGGTTGCCGGGGTAAATCTGTGCAGGCAGGACCGGAGACATAGCAGCTCCAGCTTTCAACCGCACCATGGCTGTAACCAAAGTGGGGAACGCCGGGGGGCATCCATATCGCGTGCTCAGCCGGAACGATCCAGGTTCCGGTTTCGGTTCCCAGAGTGAATACCCCCTTTCTCAGACCTGAGAGTTGCCCTCTGGCATGTTTGTGTAACCCGGAGCTTCTCTCGACGGGTTTTTCATCACAGATGACAAGAATGAAGGGTTCAGTGGTATCAGACTGAGCCTGGCGCAGTTTTTCTTCGGACATGGCGTCATCCAGCAATTGATTGGCATGAATAACTTAGTCATGCCGGATTGAAAAAATTATACTCAATTTTTTAGCGTGACAGAAGACAGGAGAACGCTGATGGAACAAGATCATACGACGCTTAACGATGCAGATCTGGACTTACTCTATGATCCGCCCCCGGAACATATTCAGCAGGGCGTGATGTCTGAACTGATTTCCTTCCATATTGACTACCTTGCCAGGGCGACATTTTTTTGTCTCGCAACCGGACGGGAAAACGGGTTGGATGCCTCTCCCCGCGGTGGTCCGCCGGGTTTTGTAAAAGTGTTGGATAACAAGACTATCGCCTTCGCTGACTGGCCGGGAAACAACCGGATTGAGTCGATGCGTAATCTGGTCCATGACAACAGGGTCGGCATGTTGTTTCTGTTCCCCGGTCTGATGGTGTTTATGCGCATTAACGGCCATGCCCGTTGTACCAGCGATGAGACCATTTGCCGTCAGTGTGCTGAAGGTCATCAGGTGCCTAAAACGGTCACTATTATTGATGTGCGGGAGGTATTTTTCCATTGCGGCAGAGCAGTGAGCCGTGCCCGGTTATGGCAAACCTCATCTCATATTGAACGCAGCAGTGTACCCAGTCCGGGCCAAATGCGTGCGGCCATGACTCAGCAGGGGCCTGAAGTCGCAGAGAAAATTGACGAGACATATCATCAGCAAATGAACCAACAACTATACTGACCTCAGGATGCAGGGTGAACTGTTGTATCAGGATGACCGTTTTGTTGAAAGGCGCATTACTGTTGTTGAATGACATGTTAGTATAGCGCCTTTCAACTGCCCCACATTATACGAGTCACATGAGTCAAAAAACAAAACCGGCTAAATCTGCAGCACCTGCGATATCGACTTCAGAGACGAAGGTTGTCAAGCTCTGCTCCAAAGGATTGCATCCGCGCAACAAACATCAGGGACGTTATGATTTTCCGGCGTTGGTGAAAGCTCTGCCCGAACTGAAAAAGCATGTGACTGTGAATCCGAAAGGTGAACAGACCGTAAACTTTTCTGATCCTCTGGCGGTGAAGTTACTGAATAAAGCGCTGCTGAGCTGCCATTATCAGGTCACGATGTGGGATATTCCTCAGGGATATCTTTGCCCGCCGATTCCGGGCCGGGCGGATTATATTCACCGGGCGGCTGAATTACTGAAAAAAGACCAGCCGGGTCTGGACATGGGTCAGATCAGGGCGCTGGATATTGGTGTCGGTGCGAACTGTATTTATCCAATCATTGGTGTGTGTGACTATGGCTGGCACTATGTTGCCAGTGATGTTGATCCGGTCTCGGTAAAAAATGCCCGTCGAATTGCTGAAAGTAATCCGGTGCTGAAGGGGAAGATTGCATGTCGGTTACAGAAAAACAGCCGGAATCTGTTCAAAGAGATCATCCAGCCGGGTGAGTGCTATCATATGACGACCTGTAATCCGCCGTTTCACAAGTCATTGCAGGAAGCTATGCAGGGAACCCGGCGAAAACTGAATAACCTGAAACAGAACCGGACAAAACGGGGTCAGACCGGGGAGAAGAAGCACCATCAATACCCCGCTCAGTCCTCACTTAATTTTGGTGGTCAGAAAGCAGAGCTTTGGTGTCCGGGCGGTGAAGCTGCTTTTATTAAAAATATGGCGCTGGAAAGCCGTGAGTTTGCGTCACAGGTTCTGTGGTTTACCACATTGATTTCGAAAAAAGAGAATGTACGCTGGATGCAAAAACAACTGACAAAGGCGGGCGCGCAGGAGATACAGATCGTCGGGATGAGCCAGGGGCAGAAGACCAGCCGGTTTATGGCCTGGACGTTTCAGACCGCAGCGCAACGTCAACAATGGCGCACGCGCAAACAATAGTCAGGCGGATTCACAGGTCAGCACCAGTTTGCAGCGCGCTGGTATTTACCGGATGTTTATCGTGTATATCCTGACTATTTTTCCTCACGACTTTACCGGTTGCTTTGATCTTTATTGTCCGGCTAAAACCTGATTCATTTTCAGTTGTTGTTCAATTTGAGTGACTACACGCTCCGACTTGTGTGGCAAAATTTCCGGCCTTAATCCAATCATCTGAATGTGGCATTGATAACTGTCACAGTAAAACATATCGGGAGATCCGCCCAGCGGATAACCACCAATCTTGCGGAACAGGGCAGCACAGCCTTTTTCTGTCCGGGCAAATGTTATCCCTTCCGCCTGATGAAGAATCCGGGACAGTGCATTAATTCCCAGGCTTAACCGGGCGCCACAGCCGAGTTTACGTCCGGTATTTTTGACAGACATTCCGCCGATATAAGCCAGTGGTTTTTTTCTGTGACGGAGGGTTTGAAGATGTGAGTGAATAGTGTGTAAGTGACTGAGATAAAGTTGCTGATGAGGGAAGGTCACTCCACCAAACTCAATCATACGCTCTGCCGATGGAAACGCTTCTGCCTGTTGGAAGAAAAACATTCGCACACAGCCGAGCATCTCGCCTGAACTCTTCTTTCTGCCAATTAAGTGCCAGGCTTCTTTGTCTTTTTGCAGATAATCCGCTTTGTTTTCTGACTGAGATATCATGCCTTCTTCAGTGTAAACCTGTTGTCGTAACTGGCGGACCGCTGTGATCAACTGCTCATAGGCTGTGGTGTTGACCTGGGTGTGCGTAAAAAATTCTGCTGCCTGGTGTGCGGAAGGGGCTAAAAGTTGTAATTCAAAATCCCGTTGACTCATCATTCATACCTGCTTTCGGATCTTATTCAAGAAAGAAACCAGTATGAATATGCCATTGATTTAATGCAATTATATTAATATGTTCGAATCACCCACTGCTGAGAGCGTGGTACATTTGACCAGCAAAATGGCATTGCAGCCCACAGCAAAGCTATTACAGTTGCCCGGAATCATGTTCTGTATTGGATATCAGGTGTGGCTGCACGGGCCGGGGTGGCATCTATACATGACTCAGAAATGCTACACAAGATGTATCAGAAGGTTGAATAGATTCACCAAAAGCCTGTTAAAATAGACGATGTCGATAAAGCGACTCACTGACATTATTCAGAAGCTCGTCATGATGAAGGTGAAACAGGACGAATTGATATCTGCCAGTCATGGTAATGTTTGATTCGGTATGTATTCCCACAGAGGACTGTGGGAACAAGGGTTACGCGACGAGGTCAGAGGCTGACCGCAGCAAATCACACGGTGTATTCAATGATAAGAGAGTATAGATATGGCAATGTCTAAAGCTGAACTGGAGACCAGACAATGGTTAAACGATGTTGTTATTGGCCTGAACCTGTGTCCTTTTGCTCATAAACCAAATAAAAACAACCAAATCAAGGTGGCTGTTTCTGCAGCGACATCGGAAGAGCAATTGCTGGAGTTTATATTACTCGAACTCAGGGAGCTGGACAGCAAAATGCCTGAAGAGCTGGAAACCACTCTGGTCGTTGTGACCGGTATGCTGGCAGATTTTATGGATTATAACTTCTTTTTAGACTGGGTCGATGCCTTGCTCAAGCAGGAAGACTATGAAGGTATTTACCAGATCGCGAGTTTTCATCCAGACTACTGCTTTGGTGGCACTGAACCGGAAGATGCCGGGAACTTAACCAATCGTTCACCCTATCCGACAATCCACTTGATACGCGAAGCGTCGATGGAAAAAGTGCTGAAACATTACCCGAATCCGGAAGCCATTCCCGATAACAACGTAGCCAGAGTAGAAGCTTTGACAGACAAGGAAAAAACCAGGCTGTTTCCTTATCTTATTCTCTGAACTTATTCTCTGAACTCAGGTGATTCCTGTCATTGTTTGTGTATGACATCGGGTGTGGCATCCGTATGACGTTTTGAGTTTTGGGTTAGGATGCATGTCCTCGTTGGTCATGCGGCACTTGGTATCAACGGATTTATGCAGTTAATCATGAATTCAGGCTGTATTATCCGCTATCTGGAATTCGATCAGTCTCCGGAATGAAATGCTGATATGGTTGCGGAGAAATCGTAGGGATTTATGAATATGTAACTAATTGAATTAAAATGCAATCATATTGAAGGTTGACAAAAGTATCCTGCCTGGCAACCAGATTCTCTGAAATGAAAGTTTAGTTAAAAATTTTACCCGTGCGGACGACATGTCTGGTTCGCGTTATTTTAATGCGGTGACGTCCAGGTTGATGATTTCTTTAGCGTCTGTTTTTGTTCCGCGAAATATGGCGCTGTTGATACGCTGAATTGTGACCCATTCATCCCGAAGGCCCGTTTTACATATCTCACACTATTGACCAAACTATCTATAAGGCCCGAAAACAGATGGGAGACTGGGTATGCGTCAAGTTAAGTATCTTATGCTGCAATGGAAAATGATATTGCAATGGAAGCATTGGCTGTGGATTTTGCTTCTTCCCCTGGCAACAAATGCACTCGCTCATAAACATAAGAATGAGGTAACAGAGCTTCGCCCCGGAACGGTGATCTACCAAATTGATGCGAATGCTTCTCCGGATGATCTTAAAGGGCTCAATGCGCTGTTAAAAAGCCAGGGGCTTGTTTCAGAGCGGACACTGGAAGGGAGCCAGATAGTCATCGCAACTTTTGAGCACCATGGCCGGGAAAAAGCCATTGCTAAGATTATCGATAAGAGTGGCTACGTTGCCTTTGCTGAGCCTGACTATATTGTGCAGCCCACATTACAGCCAAACGACACTTTTTTTTCTTACCAATGGCACCACAATAATGTGAACAGTCCGCAGGCGTGGGACATCACAACCGGAAGTAACGCTGTATTAGTGGGGGTGTGTGATACAGGCTTTGATGTGAATCATCCGGATTTAGGGCCTAACCTGAGGACAGATCTGGCTTATAACGCCAATGATGGTTCCGACTATATTTATGACGCCAACGGTCATGGAACAGGGAGTGCAGGGACATTAGGTGCTGTTGGGAATAACGGTATCGGTGTTGCTGGTGCGAACTGGAACGTGGATATTATTCCTGTCCGGATTGCGATTAGTGATCAGAACAGCTCTGCCTACATTTCGACCATGGCTGCATGTATCGAGTATGCTGCTGACAATGGTGCCCGGGTGGTCAATCTCAGTTACGGTGGTATCCAGTATGAAACCATAGATGCAGCTGCTCAGTACTTACGTTCAAAAAATGGTTTGTTGTTTATGTCAGCGGGTAACAGCGGAGAGGAACATGATACCTATCCGGATTTTACCAGCTTTATTGGTGTCGGGGCGACCGATCGTAATGACAACCGGGCCAGTTTCTCAAGCTGGGGGACTTATGTTGATATCACCGCGCCTGGTGTGGATATCGCGACCACCTATCCGGACAATCAGTATGTTTACTACAGCGGAACCTCATTTTCTTCTCCATTAACTGCTGGGATTGCGGCGTTAATGGTTGCAGCCAACCCAGCCATTACACCGGCAGAAATTGAGACCGGGCTATTCGCGACTGCGGCAGATATCGGTGCACCAGGTGATGATAATGTGTATGGCCATGGCCTCGTCGATGCCTACGCTGCCGTGATGTATGCGACGAACCTGAATCAGTTAGTTGCACCTGTGGCTGATATTGTGGTCAGCAGCAACTCTGTGCCATTTGGTAGCTCTGTTAACTTTGACGCTTCCGGTTCAACAGACGGCGATGGTTCGATTGTCTCATACCTGTGGAATTTTGGTGATGGCACAACGTCAGCCAGCGTGATGGCAACGCATACTTATGCTCAGGCTGGCAGCTATCAGGTGAGCTTAACCGTGACCGATAACGATGGTTTAACTGATGCGGCCGTGACCACTATTCAGGTGACGAACGCGCTCCCCACGCCAGTACTTCAGATTAACAACCCGGCTGACAGCTATAACATAGGTGAAAGCATCTTCTTTGTGGGTTCAAACTCAACGGATTCAGATGGCACCATCGTGAGCTACTTATGGGAGTTTGGTAATGGTGATACCAGTTCTTTATCCGATCCAGAGTACGCTTTCGCATCGGCAGGGACTTACACCGTGACGTTGACAGTGACGGATAATGCCGGTTCACCCAATAGTACCGATGTGATGGTGACTGTGGTTGATCCGTCTGCCCTGAATGTACCCGGTGGATTAGCGGCGAGTGTTGACGGGCTGGCGGTGACATTAACGTGGCAGGACAACAACACCAATGAGGCAGAGTATGTGGTTGAGCGGGGCGTGAAATATCGTGGCAGAATTCGTTTTGAAACTGTTGCGGAGCTGCCGGCCGATTCCACAAGCTATGTTGATACGGTGCCGGACACCGGAGATTTCAGGTATCGGGTGATTGCAAGAAACTCTGGCGACGAAGCCATATCTGAGACCATTACTGTCACAGTCGATTCAAATACGAATCCAGAGCCTGAACCTGGCGGTTTAGCGGCACCAGATAATCTTGCTGTTACCCCAAGTGGTGTGAATATCAGTCTGAGCTGGTCGGATAATTCTGATGATGAGCTGGGTTTCTATATTGAACGCGGTTTGAAGGTCAAAGGGCAAATAGAATTTGCACTCATCGGGCAGGTTGGCGCGAATGATACCAGTTTTACAGATAGCGGGTTTAGCGCATTACCAGGTGGTAACTACTCATATCGTGTTCAGGCCTATAAATCAGGAGAGGTATCCGGCTACAGTAATACCGTAGAAATTCGCAAGAAATAGTGATTAATAAGCAGAGAGAAAACAAAAAGGGCCAACCCGTGAGGGTCGGCCCTTTCCAAACGTTTGGTGGGCTGGCGTCATCTGAAGTTTGATTCTAATGCTTTGATTTTTAAAGATAAAGGTGTGATGAAAAATAGTTTTGGGTAACTGATTGGGTACTAAAATTTATTATCGAAAAGTGTGACGCCAATCTGATTTGATGACGATTTTAAAGAGCATCACTTCACATGGGTAAGTATCCCCAGTCTTCGTAGCTTTTTCGCTTAGTTCTCTTCACAGACGTTCCTTTATTCTTTCTTTTGATAACTCTTTTCATTTTTCGGCAAAGAAGTTGAAATTGCTTCTCTACATACTCCTCATCTCTCAGTTTAGCCACTGAAGCTACTGACCAGCCTTTTAGAGTGAATTTTCTTACACGCTTAACACCGTTCTGCTCATAAAGCTCGGCTGACATTGGTGGCTCATATCCCCAATATTCTAGGAATCTCATTGTCGATTTGTCGGAATATCCTTCATTCTCACGATATTTAACTATTCTATGTACTTGTTTGAGATAGAGTGCGTGTTTGGTTGCCCTACGCTTTTCAAGTGAATTTTCAAAGTAACGTTCTATACAGTCATCGATGATGGCGGATAAATTCTCGTTTTTCCCGAGTTCATTTTCATTGAATCCCATTCTAAGTCCTATAGTACGGAGCTTATTTATAGATTCTTGATTAAGGTGGTACTTCTTTGTAACCAATCCAGACTCTTTCCTCCTATTGGTTACATAACGCTGTCTAACTGCATCATCTGAATCACTCATTATTTCCTACTCTGTTAGCTCAGTTTCCTTGTCAGAAAATTATAGATAAACGTCAATTATAAATATGTGAGGCTCACTAAAAAATCAATTCAAGTTCATGAATTTATTGTACTAAATTTCATTTTATACATTGTGAGGCTCACGGTTTTTTGTGAGCCTCACTTAGTGAAAAAATGAGTGTTAAGCTTATACACGTCCCAAAGGTAATGAGTGAAAGAGGTAGAAGATGCTGAGTGAAAGGTATTTAAAAATAGAGGAAGTTGTGAAAGTAACTTCTTATAGTCGTGCTCAGATATATCGACTAATGAAATCAGGAGAGTTTCCGAGTTCGTATAGATTATCGAAGAATCGAGTTGCATGGAAAGAAACAGAAATACGCAATTGGTCAGAAAACAGAAAGAGCACAACTCTAATGGTTGAGTTAGACCGCTCTCAGAAACTATTGAAAGAGGTTTGGGGATAATGGTAAGTGTGATTGATCTTCCTAGCTACAGTCTTGATGAATGTAGCTGGCTATCCAGTGAACATGATGCGTATGAAGAGAATGATTATCGGATCGCATTGTTACGCGAGTTGGCTGATGAAGTGTATCTAAACAGAGGAAGACGTTATTCGACCGGAGATTTACATGAGTTGGCGGACAAACTAGAAGCGTGTAACGAGGAGATCATTGCGTGCAAAAGCTTGGCATGTAAGAAGTGCAATCGAAAATTCAAGATCGAAAGAGTGAACGATATCGTCTCTGCGATGAAGCTAGAACAGGAGCATGGGTTAGAATTTGAGTACGGTATCTACACCATATTGCAATACTCTCGCTCTGTGAGTGCATATGCTTTTATTGATTATGATGTACCTAAAGATAAAGACCGTATCCGAAAAATTCTCTCAAGATGTGGAGTGATTGGTCCTGTAGTTGGGTCTTTTGAACTTGATTTTCATGAAAAACCTCAAAGATGGTTGACGCATTACCATCTCCTAATACGCCAAACAGGGAATGAAGACGCTATCAGTGAACTCAAGAGTCGTGTACAGAAATTACATCCTATAAACATAAAGAAAAATAGGTGTGCTAGACCATTTATGGAGCAAAAGTTAAGTGATGCACACGAGCAACTCAGTTACATCCATAAATTAACAAGTTTTGAAGTTAGAGACTACAAGACTCTTTTTGGTAAGAAAAGAACTCATAAGCACCGACTTAATAAATTGATGTTTTGTGAGTCTCTTTGCTGGCTAGATGGGCTAGATAGAAGAACCTTGCCTTTTCAATGGCATGCAAGAGCGTGGCTAAAGCAGTCCAAAGTGTAATTAATACAAACGGCAGATTAGCCCAAGTTATCTAAATGGATAACTTAAATTAGCACTTTTAAGGAACATCCACTTCAACACTAGTCATCTTTTCATGACGAGTAAGTGAAGAAGAATTCAGGACACTCTCTTAAAATCATCTTCCACTAGCACAAATCGGCTTAACCACGAATATCATTATATAATCGAGAGGCAGCACTTAACTGACACCAAATATCTTATTACGCTCTTATGGCTAATTGCTATAGTTGAAACCTCGTAAGACAGAACCAATCATTGTCCGATAAACATTGATATAACCCAGTCTGCCAAGAGTTTTTATTATTAGCTCTATGACTTACTGCCGTTTCCCTCAAGAAGCTACGTAATTCTTCTCCACCACTGACTTCGTATACTCGACGCATCATAAACTCCATTCCAGCAAGCTCTTCTGCTGCGTGAGAAGCATATAGTTTTGCGAGCTTAAATGTTTCAAAATGATGCTCAATTCTGGTTTGAGTTAGGGGCTCACAAGCGTTTTCTGGATCAATAAAAAACTCGATATTGACGGGAATCCTTGTGTCCACGGTGTTTTTCAAGATAGTTGTCATCATCTGCTTAATATTTAAGCTGCTTTTTCTTCGTCAATTTCTGGTGTTTTGTCCGGGTTTAATTCAACCTTACCAACTGGCTCACAGTTCCTGATATTTCCTGACCAGCGCGCTGGATTCGCCTCTCGGTGTAACATCAAGACCTGTTTGCGGTTTTCTAAAATCTGTTTGTCTTTTCCATGATGACGCTCATCTGGCGTCACGTAATTGAGCGCACTGTGTTTGTGCTCCGTGTTATACCACTGAACGAATCGCTCTACCCATTCTCTGGCATCGTTCAGACTTCTAAATCCATTTGATGGCCATTGCGGGATATATTTCAACGTCCGGAACAGCGATTCCACATAAGGGTTATCATTACTCACCCGCGGACGGCTGTAAGAAGAGAGCACGCCAAGCTCTTCCATTTTTGCTTTCAGTGTCAGGGACTTCATCGGGCTGCCGTTATCTGAGTGCAGGACCAACGCCTGTTGAAAACATTTTTCCCGGAACACTGTCCGTTGCAATAATTCTGACGCCAACTCACCACATTCGGTTTCATGCACCTCATAACCCACGATTTTCCGGCTGTAAATATCTTCAATCAGATACAGGTAGTAAAACTGACCACGTACCGTTGAAGGCAGATAGGTGATATCCCAGGTGTGGACCTGATTTGGCTGTGTCGCAGTATAACTCGTTGGTTTTACAACTTTTTGTCGGCTCTTCTGGCGACCTCTCCCGGTCAGCTGTCCTGCTGCTTTTAAGACCCGGTAAAAACTCGATTCACTGGCAATATATTCTCCTTTATCCAACAAGGCCGGAACAATCTGCGCGGGCGGCAGACTGGCATATTCTGCAGTATTACAGATGTCGATAATCGCCCTTCGTTCCTGCTCTGAAAGCTTGTTGACCGGCGCCGGTCTCAATGCCTGTGGTCTTTGATCGGCCTGAACCTTTCCACCCTGATACCAGCGGCGGTAAGTCCGTAAATCAATCTGCGCTTCATCACAGGCTCTGATTAACCGGCAACCACTCTGGCAGGCTTCATGGATCAGTGCTATGAGACTTTTCCTGTCTTCGGTTGAGGTCAGTCGTCCCCGGGATCTTCCCCGTAAAAGGCTCTGAGCTTTTTTCTCAGCACCAGTAAAGCTGCAGTTTCAGCGAGTGCTTTTTCTTTATGTCGCAGCTCTTTTTTCAGGGCTTTGATTTCCTGTTTATCGGCCTTTGCCTGTTTTTTCGCTTCCGCTTCCCTTTCTTTAGCCGACATAAAGCCCTGCATACATTCACTGCGCCACTGATGAACCTGCTCAGGGTACAGGCCTTTTTCACGGCAGTACTGACTGAGCTCTGCTTCAGTCATAGAAAGGGTGTCGGCAACAACGGCCAGTTTGGTTTGTGCGGACCATTGTGAAGATGAAGTATGACTGTCTGGCAAAACGACTCCTGATTCTCTGAATGCTTTTCGCCAATTGTACAGGGTTGCTTCACAAATCCCTTCTTCTTTTGCCAGTTGAGCGACAGAAAGTGAATGTGGGGGTAACATTTTTTTCAGGATCGCTTCTTTTCTTTCTGGTGAATAGCGGGTCATCATTCCTCTTTAACCTCCCCTATGACTGGTTAATTTTTAACAGTGGCAACTATTCTGACAGAGGGGGTCCACAAGCTTAGCTTTCAACCAAGAAAATCCTTCCACATCATCATAATATGGATGAAGAGTCTCTTCATGCGCATACCTTGGAATACCTTCGCTTTTTGTTTTATTGCAATCCTGACAAGCGGGTATTAGGTTTAGTGGGGAAACAACAAGAGTCGGATAATGTGCTTTCGGTAAATGGTGATCCAAAGTAGAAACGGTTCTTTGTGAACAAAGAGGGCACTTACCAAAGAGGGGTAACGACATTAGTTTGTCATAGTATTCACGGCCAGGAGCTAGCTTTTTGGCCATCCTGTTTGTATATACTTTTTTCATCTCATCGGTAGTGACTCCGTTGGACATATTACTTGGTTGCATTGTGTGAAGCATCGCTTCGCCAACTTTGCTATCAAACTCACGTGAGGCATCATGTATTTCTTGTTTACATGCTTCAAGACGTTGTTTTAAGCCTTGATCCTTAATTCGCTCAATACACTTTTCAAATACGGCAATAGTGTCATCTAAAGGTTTCTCAAGCCTCCTCATCTTTAATCTCTCTTAGTTAAATCGTGTTCTTAGAATTCCCTTTGCTTCCACGCCAAGCTGGCCTCCGAAACTATCTAGAGCTTCTTCGTAGCTGCCGTATTGTTCAGCAGCTTCATTGAGAAGACTGTGGAAACCTGACGCTGTATGTTCTAAGCCAAATACTTCCCTTGTTAATGTCCCAACATTTTCACCGAATGATTCCATTTCCAGTCTTTCAGCTTTAGCAATTCTGCCATTTCTCCACAGTCTCCAAGCACAACTCCACGGAACTTCTTGAAGGACTACTGGAGAATGTGTAGCAATTATTGAAACTGCATTTCGGTTGACAAGTAGATCGGACAATGAGCGGATAAACGCAGAGAGCAAAGGTGGATGAAGATGGGCCTCTGGTTCATCTAAAAAAACTAAGCTCTTTTCTTCGATCGTTTCTACCAATCGAGTTATTGTTAACAATACTATCTTGTGGCCAGAGCTTAAGTTTTTAAAAACTCTACCAGCTATGTCTTTAAACTCATCTTCGTTTTGAAATCTAAGAATTGCAGAGACATCTATGCTCATAAACACAGGATCTGACTCGAGCTTTTTTATGGCACTTTTCCAGCGTTCAATTTTGTTTCCTGCTTTACACGCTAGAACACTCTTCAAAAATTCATTTTTCAGAATTATTGGACTCTTAGGGGGAGGAGGACTTTCGTTAGCTTTACGCACGCGTTTTAGTCCTACATAAGAAAACTGGATTCCGGATGATTTATCTTTTCGTTCCGGTAGTGGTTCCGTTTCATCAAAAGCACTAAAAGTTACAGAAACAACGTTTGAAAACAGTTCACCATTTAAAAATTCATCTAAGGATGAAAATGTCCCAACTTTGTTGGTTTTAGCATTTTCATCAATAATGGAGCTGATCATGTTATTGATTAAGTGAGTTTTACCGACGCCATTTCGACCTATCAATACATGTATATTTGTAGGAGGGTTGCTTTCTGGTTTTACATCAAAGGTCAACTCTAACGCTTCTGTATTATCAGACTTTTGTTTGGGAGCATTGTATTTAAAAGAGTATGCTGAGAGCCTTGCTCCACCGTTTGCCAACCTTCGAAATTGCCCTTTGATCGAGGTCACACTAACAGAGCGTAGAAGAGAAACACTAGTTACTCTTTCTTTCATTGCTATTTCAAAACTATCTTCACTTAATGCAATGTCATTCAATGCGTTGAGTATTATTGAGCGTTTTTCTTCACCTAGTTTGTTCAGTTCGTCATAATAGCTATCATCTTGGCCCAAAGAAAAAAAACTGTTATCCAGGTCGCTAAATTTGTTTGGAAGATCTGGTCGACGTTGATCTTTAACCATGTCAACTTGGCCAACTTTAGTGGAGCCTATTTTATGATGCTCTAGATTGTTGTCTACATAAGCTATTGCATAAACAGTAGAAAACTCAAACCAATCATCCCAGTTATCCTCATAAAGATATACAGTATCACGTTGTAGAGCAGGTAAAGAGCTCGAACTGGGTACTATGATAAAGTCCATTGTTTTGTCCTATGCGCTTTTTTCTTGTAGATCTGTTACGAGATCTTCGGTACTTTCCTGCGACAAGTCATCTAATTTGATGTTGAGGCGATCTAAAAGATAATTATTTGACAAATCGAACTCGTCAAAAATAGTGTACCAATCCTTGACATAACATTTAATTTTGTCGTCGTAAGTAACAAGGCCAAATTCAGCTTTATCTTTTAAGTTGTTCATTCTTTGTTTAATTTGAAAGTCATCCTTTGATATTTTTCTTCCAATTAGTATGATTTCAAAAAACATTTTTGAACTTGCAAAAGAAGGGTGCTTCGCAATTATTTCACAATAGTCATCTACTTGCTGGAGGTGCTTTTTATTTAATGATACGCCAGGTCTCTTTATTTCAACGATTACGCATTTGTATACATGCTCTCCTTTGCCGTTGAAAGCAGGGACTTTTCTTGCTAAAAATAAATCTACTTGACGGTTTACTCCTTCAACAACTAGACCATTTTCGATATCGGTATCAGAGATTATATCTATGTCTTTGACTTTATCTCTTAGATTTTTGGCAATTGAAGTAAAAGAATCTTCTTCTGCTCCTAAAGTCGTATATTGGGGACCAAATAACCATGTATTGCTTTCGATAATCTTTTGCAAGTCAGGGGTTTCAAGCACTTCTGAGAATCTACAATCCATTACCTCTCTAAGTTGATGGATTGCTTGTTGTCTTCTTTGTAGTATTTCAATAGTACTGACAATATTCTCAAACGTAGTTTTTTTAAGCTGTTGTGCTAATTTGTTAATACTCTGTGTGTTTAAGTCTAATACACCATCAAGAACTTCTAGTATTGTGTCGTTTTCATTTGATACCAATACTTTATCTAACAGTCTAATAAGAACCTTAGCAGGTTTTGCACTTAGTCTGTTAAATACTTGAGGATCGGCAAGATATATATCTTTGATTACTTTCTTAGTGTTTGATTTTCGCCACTCAGCGTATTCTTCATCTACACCAGAATATATAGGGAAATAGCCTTTGTTATCGAATCGTTCGATTTCTTCATCAACAAATTTTCTTAAATAATCGCTATATATTTCTCTCTGAAATGCAGTCATTTTCTCTAAGAGAGATCTGATGATTTTATTGTTTTTCTGAGCCTCAGGATCTAAATCTAGTAATTCAGGTTCATAACTTTCAAACCATGGTGAAAACGCATAAGCACTCGTATAAAAGGAAACTTTATTATTTGACTTGCTTAGGTATTTTGAAACTATCCGGTTACCATCTTCAACTAGGTAGTTGTGAGATTTTTCAGAGCTTGGTTTATCATCCCAACGCAAAACAGATATGTTGAAGTCCACACTGTTGATGGAAACAGTTTTACGATGTAGTTCATGTTTTGGTATTTCGATGGTTCTACCATTCAGTAAGATTTTACGATCTGTATTGAGAGCTAAGTACCAACCGAATTCCTTACTTAACTTTGAAGACAGTTCCTGTTCTAAAGGTATTTTTTTGTTAAATTGTGAAAGAACGACACATGTTCCTGAGACATAGTTAGTTAAAGCTGGGTGCTGATCATTTTTGTCTAGATAGGTACCATCATAATCTCTGATAGAGTCAGCTTTAATACTAATCTTTGCATCATAGTTGTTTTTTTTGGTGTACCAACATGCAGAGCCACACATCACATGGAAAGCTAAGCGTCCTTTCCCTTGTGATCCATGCTTATCGTCATTGTTCTTTTTTGTAGATTCATTGAATTTTTCGAAACTACTCTCAAGACTTTCTAGATCAATACCATCTCCATCATCTTGTATCTCGATGAAATCCAATCCATCCATATCGTTGTAATGGGTGTTTACTTCTAATGTGCGAGCATTGGCATCAAAACCATTCCAAACTAGCTCGAAAATGGCGTTGACTGGTTCAAAATTTTTGAAGTGTTTTTTGACACCAATATCTGTAATAGCAGCAGTACCATGAAAAGATTGCACCGACGTTTCCTCTGATTGTACTTATTATCTTTGTATCATATGTAACAGAGTTATTTTGTCACTTATCTGTAGACGATGGAAACAAAATTACCTTACAGAATCTTGATTTAGATCTCATTTTTGGAATGTTCACATTTTGTGAAATGTTGTTTGAGATTTATATAAAAACCTTGTGTTTTTTAGTTGGATAGGCTTTTAATATTGTTATTAAAGTAGGGAGGCGTTAATCAAAAATTTAACAAAGGTTTTCAGTAACTAAAAGCCGTTGTGTTCATATTGGAGTAACGCTGTTTAACGGTAGTCTTAAGATAAACGAAAGAGCTAAAACTACTAAGCTATTCGGCGGCTATATCACTTCGCACAACAACTTTCCCTTACAAGTAAGCTAAAAATATTGTGCTAGCTTGTGTTTGTGGCTACATGGAACTCAGTTAATTTAATTCATTTTTCGTTAGAATTTGCGTAGTTCTTTCATGAGTTCTCATATTAAATGCTTTGTTGAAATGTCCAATAATTATCGGTACTACTGTAAGAGTTACTTAAGTATAACTTTAAGCTTGGTAGAGGTCTCACTACCTACTTTGGTACATTTCACTTAAGAGACAATGTGAGACATTGAAAATTGCAAACTTCATTTAGCTCTTTGATTCTGGTTGTTATTGTTCATCAAGGCGTATGTTGAGGTTTAATGTCTGTTTATTTGTTACATTTAGGTGAACTATTACTCATGCCACAATTGCCAATGGCACCTTTGTGCTCGATGCGTTAACAATATGCGTACTCCACCAATCCATTAGCTCTCTTCTGCGTTCAAGGTAGTCTGTGCGGCTATATGCGCGATGTGTATCGCTACCGATAAGGTGAGCAAGAGAAGCTTCAATTAAAAAGTAGTCGTGTCCAGCTTCATTTAGCGTTGAGCTAGCGATGGATCGAAGCCCATGAGAAACCAATCGACCACCAAACCCCATACGCTTGAGAGCCATATTAGCTGTTTGGCTATGCATTGGTTTTTTAGGATCTTTTATTGATGGAAAAACATATTCACTATTTACTTTCATTGAATCCATTATGCTTAACAGGCGGATAACCTCTTCTGTCAAAGGCACTCGGTGTTCTTTGCGTTTTTTCATTCTTTCTGAAGGTATTGTCCAAACTCGATTATCTAAATCGAATTCTGACCATTTAGCTCCAGCTGCTTCATTGGGTCTGGTCATGGTGTGTAGTTGAAACTTGATTAGGCATCGTGTAGAACGCTTAATACTCGCTTCAGCTAGTGTAGTCATTAATTCCGGTAATTCTTGTGGTTCTAGTGCTTTCATGTGCTGTTTCTGAGGCTTTTTAAAAGCAGCTAAGATGTTGCTTATTGGATTTGCCTCAATTAGTCCGCTGTGCATAGCGTAAATCATGACTTCATTTAGTCGTTGAGATAATCGTTTCAGGGTTTCTAAAGAGCCTTTAGCCTCTACCACCTTTAGTGTTTTGATCACAGACTGAGCCGTAATCATAGAGATAGGTTGTGAGCTCAAAGATGGAAAAACATGCAACTCAAATGAGCGCCAGATATCCTTTGCGTAATCTTCAGTTACTTCTGATTTCTTTTGTTCCATCCACTGCTGTGACACATTGAAAAGCGTGTGCTGATGTATAGCCTCGGTTTTTTCCTTCTCTGCTTGTTTGTGGAGCTTTGGGTCAATGTCTAGTGCTACTAGCTCACGGTGGCCTTCTGCTATTTTTCGCGCATTAGCTATCGATAGTTCTGGGTATTTGCCTAAGGTCATATTGCTGCGTTTTCCCGTAGCAGGACTCTTGTATACGAAACGCCAAGACTTAGTTCCATTTGGCATTATTCTAAGCTGAAGTCCTTTCCCATCACTGGCGATTGTCTCTTTGCCTGCGGGTTTAAGGCTTTTTACTTTTTTGTCTGTCAGTGGAACTACACGTCTTCCCATTATTTCACCTATTTAGTACCCAAAGTATCTTGGGTGAGAGTATAGGGTAAATGGTTGGGTACTAAAAATGTGAGCAGATATGAGATGGAGTGAGACAGTATAAGACACTATTTCATTCTAAGTGTCTGAATTTTATTTGTTTTGGATACAAAAAAGGCCACCCGAAGGTGGCCTTTCCCAAACGTTTGGTGGAGCTGGCGGGAGTTGAACCCGCGTCCGAAAACCATCCATCTTTGGCGCTACATGCTTAGTCGATCTTTAATTTCGCTACCCACCTGCGAACCGACACGCGAATGAATAACTAACCTGAATTAGATCTCACGCTTCATCTCTCAGGTGGGAGAATCCACGCCAGCTTGATTGGGTTTGACCTTCCTGATTCCCCGTCCTACAAGCGGAGGCTAGGGAGGAAGGGCTCTGAGCAGGTTATTAAGCTGCTAGTGCGTAGTTTTCGTCGTTTGCGACTATTTTTTTGCGGTTTGTTAACGAGGCCTACCGCACCTCGGCATGCTCCTCAGACTGCAGTATTCCCGTCGAATCCTGAATCAGCCCCAGAGTTGAAGACGCATAGTACCAGAATTGTGATTGCTGTCCAGTGTTGGTGTGTTAACTGGTTAAGTTTAATTCGTTTTTCTGCTGTATCAGTCAGATTAATTGCTTTTGCACCCGCCAGGCAAGCTCCTAAACTTAATTTGTACCTATCGTATCCGGCGTTGCGGATATTGGGGGGGAAAGGAGAGGGTTTTATGAAATCATCTGATTGTATATGTTGTTATCAATCTCCTGATGGATGGGAGTGCGATCAGGAAGCCGGTGAGTCAGGTTTGTGCTACTGGCATGATCCAAATATTAATAAAAGCAAAGATAACGTGAAAGAGAAAGTGGAGGCCTGGGCAGCATCAGGCCGGCCTTTAGATGGATTTCAGTTGGCAAGAACAAAACTTCGTGACATTAATTTAGTCAATCATGGCAGTAAGGACGGGTTTAAGTGCCGGGATGCCGATTTCTATCGTGCAGACCTGAGTGAAGCGCACTGTTTCGGGCTCGATTTACGTGGGTCTTCATTAATGAAATCGAAGCTGATGGACGCAAACCTTCATTGTGCCAAAATTGAAAACTGCAACTTGCTTGGCGCGGATTTAACCCGTGCAAAACTTGAGAATGTGGACTGGGGACGTTATCTGAAACAGGAAAAGGCGGCGTTCGAGAGCATGAAACAGAAGGACAGAAGCCGAACGGCCAGCTTGCTTCAGGAAGCTGAAGAAGTTTGCCGGAATATCCGCAAGCAGTGTGAAAAACAGGGGTTGTTTGAAAAAGCCGGGCTGTTTTTTAAGAAAGAGATGCGTTTGCGACGGTATCAAATGCCTTGTCTGAGCCTGAAGCGGTTCATTTCAAAGATTGTTGATTTGTTTTGTGGTTACGGTGAGGAACCATTGCGGGTGGTGTTTTTCTCTATCTTTATGATTCTTAGTTGCGCGGTGATTTACTTCGTGTTGGATACTACTTCTGACAGCCCGTTATATGCCGGGACAGAAGGGTGGTTGTTTTATCTGTTAGAGTTTATGAATGCCATCTATTTTAGTGTGGTGACTTTTACGACTTTGGGCTATGGAGATATCTCTCCGGTTGGGGTTGCCCGTTTTGTTGCCGCAGGTGAAGCCTTTATCGGCAGCTTTATGATGGCGTTGTTTGTGGTGGTTTTTGTGAAGAAAATGACCCGCTAATTTCTGGATTTCAGACAAAACAATACACCAGAATCAGAAACTGACACTGGTGTATTGATAAGAACCAATTGACGGGTGATAAAAGCGGGTTAACGTAGTCCGCTTTTCATCACACGTGACTTTTCGCGCTGCCAGTCGCGTTCTTTCACATCAGCCCGCTTATCATGGAGCTTTTTACCTTTCGCAACGCCAATTTTCAGCTTTGCCCATGAACGGGACCAATACAGTGACAGTGCTGTCAGCGTCATGCCTTCACGGTTCACCCGGCCAAACAGATTGTCCAGTTCCCGGCGTGACATCAGTAATTTTCTGACGCGTGTCGGGTCAGCGACAACATGTGTTGAAGCCTGTTGCAGTGGGGTGATAGACATGCCGGAAATATACGCTTCTCCGTCACGCAAAAAGACATAACTCTCTGCAATGTTTGCTTTTCCCTGGCGAAGTGCTTTCACTTCCCAGCCCTGTAGAGCCAGACCTGCTTCAATTTCATCTTCGATGAAATATTCATGTCTTGCTCTTTTATTCAGAGCAATCGTGTTGCTCCCTGATTTTGTGTTTGATTTTTTCTTAGCCATAGTGGGCGTATTATACGGATTGGTTTTTACTTAGGAAATCCTTTTATTTGCGTTAGACCGGAATAAAAGTAAAATTAACCCCAATCAATTCAATAGCTGGCATGTCATGTCCGCAGATTGAGCACAGGAGCTTCAATGAAACAAGTAAGTCGCTCAGCTTTAGTCTCTTTCAGTGCTGAGCAGATGTTTAATTTAGTCAATGATGTCACACGTTATCCGGAGTTTTTGCCCGGTTGTTCTGGTGCGAAAGTGATAGAAGCGACCGAAGAATCAATGGTGGCTTCAGTCGATGTTGCAAAAGCGGGTATCCGTAAAACTTTTACGACATCCAATCAAATGAGATATGGCGAGTTTATTTTGCTGGATTTAGTCGAAGGTCCGTTTAAAACGTTACGGGGTGCGTGGCATTTTACACCATTAGATGAGTTGGCCTGTAAAGTTGAGCTGAAACTTGAGTTCGAATTTTCCAGCAAGATGATTGAAATGGCTTTTGGCCGTATTTTTCATGAATTAACCAATAATATGGTGAATGCATTCACGCATCGGGCAAAGCAGGTGTATGTATGACAGAAGCAGCACCGGGAATGATTCATGTTGAGGTTGTTTATGCGCTGCCACATAAGCAATGGGTGATTGCTCTTGTTGTCGATCAGACAACAACGGTTGAAGAGATTATTCGTCAGTCAGGTATTTTGGCAGCCTGTCCTGAAATTGATTTAGGCAAAAATAAAGTGGGTGTGTTCAGCAGAAATGTGAAACTGGATGCGACGGTCCGTGATCAGGACCGAATCGAGATTTATCGCCCGCTCATCGCTGATCCGAAAGAAATACGCCGCAAACGTGCTGAACAGGCAAAAGCATCGGGACATGCTGACCCCGTGACTGGTGGTAAACCAAACCAGCTCAGAAAGCGCTAATACGAATCATATTCAATTCTTAAGGCGTGTTTGTCTTTCATCGCTGTTCCTGCAGGAGGCTATGGAAGATAAACATGCCCTGTGGTCTTGGTATAACAATTTGTATTGAAACAGTCACAGATAAAAAAGTCCGTATAGACGGACTTTTTGCAGGTTGTTTAAATTGAAGTCAGGCCCGGAGAATCAGTGCAGCCCTTCAAAGAAATTATCACCATTTGAAAAATCGCCCGCAATTTTTATTAAGCCGCCATCTTTATCAAAATCGACAATCAGGTTTTTCTGAACGGGATCCTGATGACCTGTGACATGGTGATAAATGTAATACCATGTATCCGGATAACCACTTTCAACCAGCATCGGTGAACCGAGAACATAACGAACCTGTTCTTTCGTCATACCAAACTTCAGACGGTTGACAGCTTGCTGTTCGACATAATTTCCCTGATTAATATCAATCCGGTAAACAAGCATATCGGAGATGGATGAACAACCGGCTAATAATGAAACTGCCAGCGGTAAAGTCAAAAGGCTCTTTTTAAAATGCATAGGTTGCTAACTTATAAACTTATCTATATTTCAACAGGAGTGATAATAACAAGCTCAGGGCAGAAGTAAAAGAATCTCTGCGGTCTGAGCTTATTGTGACTGCGATTTTTAAGTTTGGTTGCACTTATCTCAAAAGATGTCTTTGTTTATGTGCGCCAGCTAACGAATTTCTCTGTTTATGACTATCTGTCCGTAATAACCTATCTATCCGTAATACGTAATCATTATCTATCCGTAACACGTAATCACTATCTGTTCACAAAAAATAGCTGGCGGGTAAGTTCAGGCTGCAATCAGAAGTTCTTTTGCATTGGCCAGCGTGGTTTCTGTAATCTGGCTGCCGCCGAGCAAACGGGCAAGTTCTTCGATACGCTGATGATGGTCGAGCGTCATCATCTGTGTTTCTGTCTTCCCGGCTTTACTCTGTTTGGCAACGAATAGCTGCTGATGACCACATCCGGCGACTTGTGGCAGGTGAGTCACACAAAGTACCTGGGTGGATTGCCCTAACTGGCGCAGCATTTTGCCGACAACAGCTGCCGTTGGTCCGCTGATACCTACATCGACTTCATCAAAAATCAGGCTCGGTGTTTCTACTTTTTGAGCCGTGATGACCTGAATTGCGAGTGAGATCCGGGAAAGTTCACCACCTGATGCAACTTTTGATATCGGCTGAAGTGGCTGGCCGGGGTTGGTGGAAACTTCAAATGTCACATGATCAAAACCAAGTGGTGATGGATGGTTTTCATCATAGCTGACCTCAATATGAAAACGGGCTTTTTCCATACTGAGTTCATGCATACTTTGGCTGATAAGTTTATCCAGCTCTTTTGCATACCGGCTGCGTGACTGATGAAGCTTTTCTGCCTGAGCAGCAAACAATTGGTATTGCTGACTGACGGCTGTTTCAATTTCCTGAAGCCTTTCATCAGAGCAGTCAAGCTGCTCGCGTTGCTGCAACAGTTCCTGATGATGCAGATAAAGCGCTTCCGGAGAGACATGATGTTTCCGCGCCAGTGACATGACTTTGGAGTAACGTTCTTCTATGTAAGCAAGTTGGGCTGGATCTACATCTATATTGTCCAGGTATTGCCGGAGCTCACTGTTCATCTCTTCCAGCTGAATCATCGCTTCTGCCAGCATTGCGGGAAGCTGTGTCAGCTTTTCATCCAGCTCTGAGAGCTGGATTAAATTGTGGTTGACACTTTGCAGCAGACTGACAGCGTTAGCTTCATCGCTCTCATACAAACAATCTATTGCCTGCTGGCAGTGTGTCACGAGTTCGCCGCTGTTGGTTAAACGTTTGTGCTCCAGTTCCAGCTCTGTAAATTCTTCTTCACCCAGCGCCAGCTCATCCAGTTCTTTGATTTGATAATCGAGCAGTTGTAACTGAGCCTGGTTCTGCTGTGTATTTGCTTTTAACTGCTCCAGCTCATTTTTAGCCTGACGCCAGTTCTGATACGTTGTCCGGGTCTTTTTCAGACGGTCATGATGCCCGGCGTACTGGTCCAGCATCATCAGTTGGTGTTCATTTTTCATCAGGTGCTGATGGGCGTGTTGACCGTGGATGTTGATGAGATACTGACCCAGAGTTTTCAGCTGGGACACAGGCACCGGGTTGCCGTTAATAAAAGCGCGGGAGCGACCTTCTTTAGTGACAGTCCGCCGGAGAATACATTCGTTGTTGTCCAGCAGGTCATTATCTTCCAGCCAGCGGGTTGCATGAATATTGTTATCGAGAATGAAAGCCGCACTGACATCAGCTTTATCTTCTCCGGGACGGACCATCCCGGCTTCTGCACGGCCACCAAGACATAATCCAAGCGCATCGATTGCGATCGATTTACCAGCGCCTGTTTCACCGGTGATGGTCGTCATCCCCTGAGACAGTTCCAGTTGTAACGATTTAACAATAGCAAAGTTATTTACACTTAAATGAGCCAGCATCTTCACACCTGTATATTTTACCAATACTGTATAAAGAGACAGTATATACTGTTTCTTTATACAGTAAAGTGATGTGGTGTATTAATTTTAATCAATGCAGTGGCTATTGTTCAGAACAGCTTACTGGACCAGCCGAGTTTTTTACGTAATACATGGTAATAATTATAGTTTTCCGGATGGATCAGATGCAGTGTCTGTGGGCTTCTGAATATATGGACTTCATCGCCGGGAGAGACCGGCAAAGAGACCTGACCATCACAGCTGATTTCCTGTGTTCCCCGGTTATCCGGAGACACCTGAAGTTTGATATGGCTGTGACTGTCTACAACCAAAGGTCTTGCTGACAAAGTATGCGGGAACATAGGAACCAGTGAAATTGCACTCAGGCCGGGAGACATAATCGGTCCGCCGCCAGACAATGAATAAGCCGTTGAGCCGGTTGGCGTTGAGACGATCAGGCCGTCTGAGCGTTGAGAGAAAGCCAGCAAGTTATCGATATGAACTTCGAATTCAATCATGTGTGCAATCTTGCCGGGATGAAGGACTGCTTCATTCAGGGCTGAATTTCTGCTTTTTACCTGTCCGTGGCGGTGAATTTCAGTTTCAAGTAAAAAGCGATGTTCTTCGATATATTTTCCTTCTAACACTTCGAGCAGCCGGTCATGAAAATCATCCGGGCTGAGGTCGGTCAGGAATCCGAGATTGCCCCGGTTCACACCAATGACCCTGATATCGAACCTCGATAAAACGCGGGCTGCGCCCAGCATATTTCCATCGCCGCCGACCACGATGGCCAGATCGGCCTGTTCGCCGAGTTTGACCAGCGGCCTGAAACAAGGTTGCGGAATATCGGCGAGAATTGACTGAAGTCGATCGTCAATGAAAACTGAATATCCCAGCTCTGTCAGCCACTGATACAGCTCGCGGTGTGTCTGAATTGCAACCTGATCACGGGGTTTACCAACGATAGCAATCACATTGAACGATTTTTTCATAATGTTTCCATACGAATTAGGCTTGAATCGGAAATCTTCATCCCCATAATAAAGGCAAGTTATACTTTTGTACGAATTTTTAATGTATTGAATGTGTATGCATCAATACAGGATCATGAAACTCTGGAGATATCATGAGCAACGAAGAGAATAAAGTCAAAGAAGAAGATTTGCAGCAGGAGTCGGTAGCGCAGGATCAGACCGAGGCTGAAGTCGTCGGTGGTGAAGCTGATATCGAGTGGAACGAGAGCGAAGCACCAGAGGCTGAAGAGCAGGAATCTAAAATCGCTCAGCTTGAAGCCGCGCTTCTTGCCAGTGAAACGAAAGTCAAAGAGCAACAGGATGCGGTTCTGCGTTCAAAAGCAGAAGTTGAAAACATGCGTCGCCGCACTGAGCAGGAAATTGACAAAGCACGTAAATATGCATTGGGTCGTTTCGCTGAAGAGTTGTTACCGGTGGTTGATAATCTGGAGCGTGCAATTCAGGCTGCAGATGCTGAGCATGAAGTGGTCAAACCACTGCTTGAGGGGATTGAGCTGACTTACAAGACTTTTGTGGACACAATTGGGAAATTTGGGCTGAAGCCGATTAATCCGGAAGGCGAACAGTTTAACCCTGAACTGCATCAGGCGATGTCTATTCAGGAAAGTGCCGACCACGAACCAAACACTGTCATGTTTGTGATGCAAAAAGGCTATGAGTTGAATGGCCGGGTGATTCGTCCGGCGATGGTGATGGTTTCCAAGTAGCACGGTTTTCAGGCAGCTATTGTTTTCAGGCAGACATAGTTTTCAGGTAGACATGGCTTCAAGGTAAACATAGTTTTCAGGTAAACATAGTTTCAAGGTAAACATAGTTTCAAGGTAAACATAGCTTCTGAGTCGTGTGACCAGACTGCATTTATTGATAAAAAGCCTCAGCTCATGATGAACTGAGGCTTTTTTGTCTGTCATTGTTTTAATCCAACGAATTACGGTTTTAAGCCGACTGTTTTAAGCCATGACCGCTTTAAACCATGACCGCAGTGCGGTTCTTTCGCCATTCGTAAATGACCCAGCACAGAATCACACCCATACTGATAATTCTGTATGGATTGGCGAGCAGCAAGGTTGCGACTGCCAGCGCCAGAAAGAATAATTGCTGAATTTTTGACAGTCGGTTGAACAGGTAGCCTTCGATACCTCCGGCAAAAGCAACAATTAACGCGATACAGGCGAGGATCGATTCAATGAAGGCAAACACAGATTCCTGCTGCGTCCAGATTAATCCTGAAAAAGCCATCATGGCCGGAATTAAAAAGAACCCCTGAGCCAGTTTAAATGCCTGAACCGCTGAGCGCATCGGAGAAGCATTGGCAATACCAGCTCCTGCAAAGGCTGCCAGTGCAATCGGTGGGGTAACATTTGAAGTCTGGGACAGCCAGAAGACAATCATATGTGCGGTTAGCATCGGTATGCCCAAGTCCATCAGTGCGGGCACAGCCATCACAGATAAGACAATATAAGCAGCGGTCACGGGCAGTCCCATGCCAAGAATGACAGCAGCAATGGCAATAAACAGAAGTGCTGACCACAGATGACCACCGGAGAGCGAGGTCAGGAACTGGGTAAATTGCAGGCCGATGCCAGTTTGACCAACAACACCGACAACAATACCAGCCGTGGCACAGGCGATCGAAATTGGCAGCGCCAGAATGGCACCTTCCCGCATTCCCTCAATAACCTGACTGAACTGAATACGGGAGTTTTTTCCCGCCATGGCAGCTATCAGAACGGCCACACACCCGGCAATACCGACGAGAATCGGGGAATAGCTCATAATCAGCAGGATAGTGATCAACACCAGAGGTAACAGGAAGTGCCAGCCTTGCCTGATGATTTTACCGATTTTTTCTGTTTCGCTCATTCCCTGCAGGTTGAGCTTGCAGGCCATCAGGTGGACATATAAGAGTGTACAGCCGAAGTACAGAATTGCCGGGGCAATCGACACCAGAATAATTTCGCTGTATGGAATACCGGTGAACTGAGCCATTACAAAGGCACCGGCTCCCATCACGGGTGGCATGATTTGCCCGCCTGTCGAGGCGGCGGCTTCAATCCCGGCTGCCTGTTCAGCCCGGTAGCCGAGTTTTTTCATCATTGGGATGGTCAGGGAACCCGTCGTGACTGTGTTGGCAATTGCGGAGCCAGAAATCGACCCCAGAGCTGCGGAAGCCAGCACACTGGCTTTCGCCGGACCACCTCTGGATTTGCCTGCAATTGCAAACGCACTGTCGATAAAGAACTGTCCTGCTCCGGTGACCTGTAAAAAAGCCCCGAAAAGCACAAAGATAAAAACGACACCAGCGGCAATTGCCAAAGGTGCGCCAAAGACACCATTGGTGGAATAGATATGGAAACGCACCATTTCTTCCAGCGAAAAGCCTTTACTGGCGATTGAGCCCGGCAAGGCATCACCAAACAGGGCATAAGCCAGAAAAATCACCGCCACAGCCACCATCACCATGCCGACACAGCGCCGGGTTGCTTCAAGCAGCAGTACCATCATCAATACACCAGCAATTTGATCGGGTATTTGCAGCCCGTCAAGCAGGAAGCTGATGTCGTCGTAATCGAACGTGATAATCTGGCTGGCAGCCCAGCAGGTGGCGCAGACCAGTAAAATATCAATCCCTCTGGCAATAAAATACCTGAGTGGCGGATGACCGGGTCTTGCCAGCGGGAAAGCCAGAAAAATCAGTACCAGTACCCAGCTCAGATGGGCCGGACGGAATAGGGTGGCGGAGAGACTGGCAGTAATACCCTGCCAGATCTGAAAAATGGTCAGCATTACAGCAATCGTACTCACAATGTATGTGAGCAGGTTTGCCATTTTCTCCTGAGCTGAAGTGATTTGAGTCATAAGAAGTATTCTCTCTTCATTGAAAAACGGAGCAACTCACGGCAACACCTGATTGGGTATTGCCGCAGTTGTCGATTGTATGAATCTCCAAAGGGGAGAGATGAACGCTTACTGGTGATGTTCTTTGTAGTATTGTTGTGCGCCGGGATGAAGCGGAACGCCGCTGAGACGGGTCATATTGTCAATGGTCATAAACTTAGCGACGCCAATAGCCTGACGAATTTTATCGATATTTTCGAAGGCAATTTTGGTGAGTTGATAAGCCAGTTTTTTATCCATGGCTTTATTCACAACCAGCACGTTCCAGACTGCCGGTGCAGTAAATGCCGGTACATTTTTATAGCTGTCCTGAGGCGCTTTTAATGGCTGGTAGGATGGGTTTGCTGCCTGAATTTTTTTCAGATCCTGATCAGAGAAAGATAAAATCCGGATATTGCGGGTGAGTGCCAGCTCGGTGATAGCACCGACTCCCAGACTACCGACAATCACACCCGCATCAATCTGGCCATTCGCAATTGCGCTGGTGGTGGCAGTGTAGTTCAGTGATTGTGAACGGATATCGCTTTCTGAAATACCCAGTGCATTGAGAATATTGACTGAACTGACCCGGGTACCGGATCCCGGGGCACCTAAAGAAACTTTCTTTCCTTTTAAGTCTTCAATGGTGTGGATGTCCGAATCAGCCGGAACAATAAACTGAACCACATTCGGATAAAGTGCAAACAGAACTTCTGTTGGCATTTGACGCGGGAAAGGCTTATTGCCGTCCCAGGCTTTTTGCGCCACATTCCCCATGGCAATGCCCACAAGTTGTTTTTTTGTGGCAACCTTGATGATGTTTTCGACAGAAGCGGCGGTAACCTCTGCCCGCATATTGAAATCCGGAATGTTGTCACTCCAGATTTTTGCCAGTGTGCCGCCCAGCGGGTAATAAGTACCACTCTGGCTTCCTGTGCCAATGGTATAATTGGCTGCAACTGCCGGGATTGCCATACCCAGCCCCAGTATGAAAAATATTTTTTTTACGGCCTTGTACATAAGATACTCCCTGGTTCCTTGATGATCATTCACCGCTCTGAGATGACCCGGTCTGTGCGTGTATTCACACCACTGAATGAAACGATTTCCGGAGGTGTGGAGCAGGTTACCCTGTGTTTCAGTCGTTTGGTTACCGGGTTGAACAGTGAATGAGTTAAGTTTTAACTCTATGATTTATATGGTTTATTTTTGTGAGGAGATTCATTATAGTCGCTGTAGCCGTAAATGACCAGCATTAGAAAGTTTCGAAAAGATGTGAATTGACAATATGAGATCTGGTTAAAAAACATGCGCGAAAAATGACAGAGATTCATTGAATAACGATTTTTTTTATTTTTTCCCTTGAAAAGGTTTTTTCCGCCCTTATCTATGGGGCATAGAGAAAGCAACTTCGCTTTTAGTAGCAGAACAGGTTGAAATCCTGTTCTTTGTCCCCATATTTCGGGATATTGCAAAACGACAACAGAATTTATTCGGAGATAGCCTGATGGGTAAAATCATTGGTATTGACTTAGGTACTACAAACTCTTGTGTTGCTGTACTGGATGGTGATGCACCGCGCGTTATTGAAAACGCTGAAGGTGAACGTACAACGCCTTCTGTAATTGCGTATACAGACGGTGAAACACTGGTTGGACAACCTGCAAAACGTCAAGCGGTCACCAACCCTGAAAATACGCTATTTGCAATTAAGCGTCTTATTGGTCGTCGTTTTGAGGACGAAGAAGTTCAGCGTGATATTTCAATCATGCCTTACAAAATTACGAAAGCCGATAACGGTGATGCGTGGGTTGAAGTCAGAGGTGACAAGCTGGCTGCACCGCAGGTTTCTGCTGAAGTTCTTAAGAAAATGAAGAAGACAGCAGAAGACTTTTTAGGTGAAGAAGTAACAGGTGCCGTGATTACTGTTCCTGCTTATTTCAACGACGCACAACGTCAGGCAACAAAAGATGCTGGCCGAATTGCAGGCCTTGAAGTTAAACGTATCATCAACGAACCAACAGCAGCAGCTCTGGCTTACGGTCTGGACAAAAACGGCGGTGACCGTGTGATTGCTGTTTATGACCTTGGTGGTGGTACATTCGATATCTCAATCATCGAAATTGATGATGTAGACGGTGAAAAAACGTTCGAGGTACTGGCAACTAATGGTGATACGCACTTAGGTGGTGAGGACTTCGATAACCGGATGATCAATTATCTGGTAGATGAGTTTAATAAAGAACAGGGCATTAACCTGAAAAATGACCCGCTTGCGATGCAGCGTCTGAAAGAAGCAGCAGAGAAAGCGAAAATTGAACTCTCTTCTGCGCAGCAGACTGACGTCAATCTGCCATATATTACGGCCGATGCGACTGGTCCTAAGCACATGAACATTAAAGTGACCCGTGCAAAACTGGAATCATTGGTAGAAGATCTGGTTCAGCGTTCACTGGAGCCAATGAAAGTGGCACTGGCTGATTCGGATTTGTCGATCAACGATGTGACTGATGTCATTCTGGTTGGTGGTCAGACACGTATGCCAATGGTTCAGCAAAAAGTGGCTGAGTTCTTTGGTAAAGAAGCACGTAAAGACGTGAACCCTGATGAAGCTGTTGCTGTTGGTGCTGCGGTTCAGGGTGGTGTTCTTGCTGGTGATGTGAAAGACGTACTGCTGTTAGACGTTACACCACTGTCTCTTGGTATTGAAACCATGGGTGGTGTGATGACCAAACTGATTGAGAAAAACACAACGATTCCAACCAAAGCGAATCAGGTTTTCTCAACTGCTGAAGATAATCAGAATGCGGTCACGATTCACGTACTGCAGGGTGAACGTAAACAAGCGACTTATAACAAGTCTCTGGGTCAGTTCAACCTTGAAGGTATTCAGCCAGCACCACGTGGCATGCCGCAAATTGAAGTCACATTTGACCTTGATGCTGATGGTATTCTGCATGTTTCTGCAAAAGATAAGCAGACAGGCAAAGAACAGAACATCACAATTCAGGCTTCTGGTGGTCTGAGTGATGAAGACATCGAAAAAATGGTTCAGGAAGCGGAAGCAAACAAAGAAGCGGATAAGAAGTTTGAAGAATTAGCTTCTGCCCGTAACCAGGCTGACCAGATGGTTCACGCGACGCGTAAACAAGTCGAAGAAGCTGGTGATGCACTTCCTGCGGATGAAAAAGAGAAAATTGAAGCGGCAATCAGTGAAGTTGAAACTGCGAAGCGCGGTGAAGACAAAGCAGAAATTGATGCAAAAATTCAGGCGTTGATGACAGCTTCTCAAAAACTGATGGAAATTGCACAGCAAAAAGCTCAGGCACAACAGGCTGCTGCAGGTGGCGAAGAACAGCCACAATCTGCTGATGATGACGTCGTTGATGCTGAGTTTGAAGAAGTGAACGATGAGAAAAAATAATCGGTGAACCCATAGTTCACGGATAATTTTCAGACCTTTTTCTGGGATGATGCGGGCGTTTGGGGGGACTCTGACGCCCGTATGTTTGTAACTTATTTGTCGATTTAGGTCATGTTTTATCGGGTTGGTTCAAGATAGCAACTGATGTGGAATATGAGCTATATCGATACATCCTTCAGACGGCAGATAAGTCGTTTGTTGTAATAATTGGTGACAAAGAGCATGTCAAAACGTGATTTTTACGAAGTGTTGGGCGTGAGCCGTGATGCTTCAGAGCGCGATGTAAAAAAAGCCTACAAGCGTCTGGCGATGAAGTACCATCCGGATCGGAATCCGGACGATGATAGTGCAGCCGAAAAGTTCAAAGAAGTAAAAGAAGCGTATGAGGTGTTAACTGATCCTCAGAAAAAAGCAGCTTATGACCAGTACGGCCACGCAGCGTTCGAACAGGGCGGTGGCGGTGGCGGCTTTGGTGGTGGCAGCGCCGACTTTGGCGATATTTTTGGTGATGTGTTTGGTGATATCTTTGGTGGTGGCCGTCGTGGTGGCGGACAGGCCAGAGCACAGCGCGGTGCCGATCTTCGTTACAACATGGAACTGACACTGGAAGAAGCGGTGCGTGGCTGCTCGCGGGAAATCGAAGTCCCGACTCTGGTTCATTGTGATAGCTGTAACGGAACCGGAGCGAGGAAAGGCACATCTGCTGAAACCTGTTCAACCTGTCATGGACATGGTCAGGTTCAGATGCGTCAGGGCTTCTTTGCGGTACAGCAAACCTGCCCGACCTGTCATGGTAAAGGTAAAATCATCAAAGACCCTTGTCGTGAATGTCATGGTCAGGGACGGAAGCAGAAGAGTAAAACCCTCAATGTGAAGATCCCGGCTGGTGTGGATACCGGTGATCGTATTCGCTTGTCTGGAGAAGGTGAAGCCGGAGAAATGGGCGCACCAGCAGGTGATTTATACGTTCAGGTTCATGTGAAAGAACACCATATCTTCGAACGGGAAGGTAATAATCTTTATTGTGAAGTACCGGTTAGCTTTAGTATGGCTGCTCTGGGCGGTGAAGTGGAAGTCCCGACGCTGGACGGTCGGGTGAATCTTAAAGTTCCTGAAGAAACCCAAACTGGCAGAATGTTCCGGATGCGCGGAAAAGGCGTGAAAGGTGTCCGGGGTGGTGGTATCGGTGACTTGATTGTCAGACTGGTTGTGGAAACTCCTGTGAATCTGAGCGCTCATCAGAAAGAGTTGTTACGTGAATTTGAAGATTCCTGTGGTGGCGAAGCCGCAAGTAAACACAAGCCGAAGTCTGAAGGCTTTTTCAGCGGTGTGAAGAAATTCTTCGATGATTTAACCAGTTAGACGACACAGTTTATTCCATAAGACACTGTTTATTCCATAAAATGACCAGAAAGATCTGCTCCGGCAGATCTTTTTTTATGCTTGTCTCATTTTTACCGGCAGGAAACGCCGGTAAATTCTGGTGTCTGTTTTAAGAGCCTCGCACAATCTCATACTTTCTTCATTCTTTTTTGAATTCACACCACTTTACAATACTCCCGGATAAGCAAGGAGTATGTTATGAACAAGACATCGGTATCATGTGGCTTTTCTTTGCTGGAAGTCATGCTGACGATCATATTATTCAGTGTGCTGCTTGCGATTGCGGTGCCACAGTATCATATCCGGATCATGACAGAAGAGATAAAGAATGCAGCCAGTGAAACAGAAGGGATTATTTTACATGCGAAATCTTTAGCACTCTCTGCCGGCGAACCGCTATGGCTGGATATTCTCAGGACAGAAACAGCTGATCAATCCCCCCGGTGGCGTGTGATTCTGCATCATAACCGGCATTTTTTACCACAGGATGTTATTCAGGAAGTGTCCGGGGACTTTTATCCGGATGTTGTGTTAAGTTCCGGGTTAATCACACCACAAATCAGAATTGATCATTTGACAGGCCGGCCTGAGGCCAATGGTTCTCTTCAGCTTTTTCTGCGTCGGTCCCCGGAAAAAATAGTGAAAATATTGATTTCATATGGTGCTGGCCGGGTGCGGACTTGTAGTGCCGGGGAGGCTTATTATGGTTTTCCTGCGTGTTAAACCCCACACCGGAATGACATTACCTGAAATGATTGTGACTCTTTTTCTCAGTAGTCTGCTGATTTTATCACTGGCTCAAATTGTATCGACTCAGCTGGTGAATACGCAGCGTTTGAACCGGCGGATTTATCTGCAGCGCCAGTTGCTGACCGTGATTCAGATGATCCGCAATGATATGCGGCGGGCCGGATACAACATGAATACTGGCCACAGTGCTGTATTTCGGCAGGGAAACCATGTGATTTCACTCTCTTTAAGCGCTGATCAGATGGGGTATGTGTACCGGCTTTCCCCGGCTGGGCCGGGACAATTCAGGCAAGTCGTATTTAAGTTATCTGAATCAGAGCATGTTGCGCGGCTGTTGCTATGCGAGAAGTCTGCTGCAATCCCCCTGACAATGGCTGAAGCTGCACAGTCTGACCGGCAGTCTCCCTGCTTCTCTGTTTTTGACTCTGAGCAGATCCGGGTTGATGAATTCCATGTTTCAACAACGCAGACGGTACGCGGGAAAACAACTTCCCGGCAGGTTTCTGTGGTGCTGGGAGTCTCCTTAATCGATATGCCATCAATGCATGAATCAGTGCATTTTTCGCTGACAGAGAGGAACGCATTGTGAAAGAAACGATGATTCACGGGACAGTGCCGGTGAAAGCGGCTGGTTTTGTGACCTTACTGGTTGTGATAGCAATGATGACAATAGCTGTGGCGCTGATCCGGCAGCCTTATCTGCGGATTCAGCAGCAGAGTGCGGAGGTGAGTCATGAAATTCACCGCGCTCAGTCTTTCTGGCGAGCTGAAGGTGTTCTGGAATGCTTATGGTGGCAGGTAGTCAAATATCATGGATTGATCACTGATCGTCAATCATGCCTTGAAACCGGAGAAACTTTGACAATATCAGGTCAGCGTGTCCGTTCAATCCGGGTACAGAATCAGGACGTGACACTTGAGCAACAATACCGGCTGCCACTGCCCACATCTGTTGGTGTCATGAAAACATCGGCCAGGCTGATACTGACACAGCCAGCGCGGTTTATGCCGGATCCCGGAGAAAAAGTAACAGACAATCTCTGGTCGTGTGTGGTCCTGCGCTACAGGCTGAGTTTTCAGGCGCCTTCTGTGACAACCTATCACCCCAGTTCACTGGCACAAAAACCTTACCGTGATTTTCCTGACTCAGGCGGGCAGCTTTGTCAGGAAAGTCACCGGACTCTGGCTATGAATGCTTCAAATACCCGGCTGGATTTTCTGCATGATCCGGCCATCGCGCCTTTCCGGGATTTATTTGGTCTGCCGCGGACCGAATGGCGCAAGGTTGCACAGAAGAGCCATCATCTCCCTGTAGCGTATCCGGCTGTCTGGTATGCTCACTGTGCCCGGCAGATAATACATGAGATTCAGCAGGGACATTTGATTGTCTGGGTTGAAGGCGGATGCATCTTATCAGACGAAGATATCTTTCTGATCAATCAGGCTATCCGGATGAAGTTTGCTGAAGATGGCATTATTCTGGTTGTCCGTGACGGGGCTATCGGGGTGAGTAGTGACCGGAGTTTTCGCGGCGCAGTCATTCAGCTGCTGACGCCATCTCATCAGTCTGAGAAGTTCTCAGGATGGACGGTCAGTCCGCTATATCAAGCGTTGTTGCCGGTGATATCCCGATATGATATTCCGATTGATCAACTCAGTTATTTTCAATCCGGTCGTTTTTTCCCGTTGGGAGGTCTGTATCTGGCAACACCGGGCCGGTATGCAGTGATCAATGGTGCGCTGGATACCCGTTATGATCGTGATTTGATTCTCAGGGCCTCAGATCTTATCAAACCCGTCGCCTGGGTACCAGGGAGCTGGTATGTGGAATAAGCGGTTCGGGTTCGGAGTGATTGAGGTTATGGTGGCTTTGTTGATCACCAGTGTTGGTATTATCGGTATTTTTCAGGTTCAGCAACTGATTATTTTTCAGGAAGAGGAAATCAGCCACATGACCGAAGCTCTGACGCTCGCCCGGACACGCCTGGCGGAAATTTATGCAGCCCGGTCACCAACCAGAATGGATCACAATGAAATACAGAATCACCTGTATCAGGTCACTGTCTCCGAACAACAGGTTGAGCATATGGATGGTCTCTGGCTGGTGCTTGTCACCGTTTCTTGGGATGATCTGCGTGGGGGTACACATCAACTGAGTCTTTCAAGCCAGATTGTGCATTGACCTTTCGTGTGTATTTTTGCCGCAATTCGTACCCGAAAGATCAACACGCTCTGGTGAGTGCAGGATCAGCAATCAGAAAATAAATATTTTGCGTGAAATTCAATATGCTGGTCAATAAAGCTCTGAATAAAGTAATAGCTGTGATCGTAACCGGGATGACTCCGGTAGTTAAAATCAGTGTGCTGTTTATTGATAACGGCCAGTAAATCCTGAGGTCTGAGCTGCTCTTCAAGGAAGGGATCGGCTTCGCCCTGATCAATCAGTACCGGGAGCGTACAGGTTCGGGTTTTGAATAATTCAACCGTATCATACTCTTGCCACAGGCCCCGGTTTTCACCGAGATAAGCACGAAATGCTTTTTGTCCCCACGGGCACGCCCCCGGATGACATATCGGGCTGAATGCAGAAATTGAACGATAGCTGTCACTGTGTTTTATGCCGATGGTCATTGCACCATGTCCGCCCATACTATGGCCTGAGATTGAACGGACAGATGTGACCGGGAAATGAGTTTCTATGAGTTCAGGGAGCTCTTTTACAACATAGGAATACATCGAATAGTGTTGATCCCACGGCAGGCGAATCGCATCCAGATAAAATCCGGCACCCAGTCCCAAATCATATCCGCCTTCCGGATCATCAGGGACACTTTCACCCCGTGGGCTGGTGTCTGGTGCAACGATCGCAATGCCACACTCTGCCGCTTTTTTAAATGCACCGGCTTTTTGCATAAAATTTTCATCGCTGCAGGTCAGGCCGGAAAGCCAGTACAATACCGGGACCGGGTTTTGCTCTGATGCACCGGGTGGTAAAAAAATCGCAAAACGCATCGTACAGTTCAGCGTTGTGGATACGTGGGTATATTGTTTATGCCATCCGCCAAAAACCTTTGACTGGCTGACTTGTTCTAACATTGTCACTCCTTGTGTCCTGCTGCCTGTTGAGGCAACAGAACAAACTAAACGCATAAAAAGTTTCTGGTGTGAGAAACCCGGACTGTTATTGATTCACTTCAAAATGAATGACAGAACGAATACTTTCGCCTGCATGCATTAAATCGAAAGCGTCGTTGATCTTATCCAGTGGCATTGTGTGGGTGATGAACTCCTGAAGACCGAATTCTCCCGCCAGATATTGTTCAACAATTCCGGGAAGCTGGGAGCGTCCCTTCACGCCGCCAAACGCACTGCCGCGCCATACACGTCCGGTGACCAGTTGGAACGGACGGGTCGAGATTTCCTGCCCGGCACCGGCGACACCGATGATGACTGATTCTCCCCAGCCTTTATGGCAACATTCCAGCGCTGAACGCATGACATTGACGTTACCAATACATTCAAAGGAGAAGTCCACGCCACCATCTGTCATCTCAACAATCACATCCTGAATCGGTTTATCGTAATGCTGAGGATTGATACATTCGGTCGCACCCAGTTGTTTCGCCAAATCAAATTTACTCTCATTGATATCAATCCCGATGATCCGGCTGGCACCCACCATACGTGCACCGATGATGGCTGAAAGTCCGATACCGCCAAGTCCGAAAATGGCGACAGTGTCTCCTTTCTGAACTTTTGCCGTATTCATAACCGCGCCCATTCCCGTTGTAACACCGCAGCCCAGCAGACAAACTTCTTCCAGAGGCGCAGCCGGGTTGACTTTAGCCAGTGATATTTCCGGCAGTACCGTGTATTCAGAAAATGTTGAGCATCCCATGTAGTGAAAAATGGGTTGGCCATCTTTATAGAAGCGGGTTGTACCATCCGGCATCAATCCTTTACCTTGTGTCTCGCGAACAGCCTGGCACAAGTTCGTTTTTCCGGATTTACAGAATTTGCACTCTCCGCATTCAGCGGTATAAAGCGGAATGACATGATCACCAACAGCAACACTGGTGACGCCTTCACCGACCATTTCAACGATCCCCCCGCCTTCGTGTCCCAGAATTGAAGGGAATACACCTTCCGGATCTTCTCCGGACAGGGTAAATGCATCGGTATGGCAAACGCCTGATGCAACAATTTTAACCAGAACTTCTCCGGCTTTAGGCAGCATCACATCCACTTCTTCAATTGAAAGTGGCTGTTTTGGCCCCCATGCAACGGCTGCACGGGATTTAATGAATTCAGGCTCAGACATTGTAGCTTCCTCAGTTTATTTTTTTACAGCGTAGAAATGAGTATAGTTCTTTTCTTATATTTGATAATGGCGTAAAAAAGATAATAACTTTTACAATTTGGTAATAATGACAATGGCAAACTGGGAAGGTGTCGCTGAGTTTATTGCAGTGGCTGAAGCTGAAAGTTTTACGTTGGCAGCGACAAGACTGTCAACATCGGTGGCGAATATCAGCCGCAGAGTGGCTGCGCTGGAATCTCGGCTGGCTGTCAGGTTGCTGTTACGAACCACCCGGCAGGTATCGCTGACAGAAGCGGGGCAACTGTACTATCAGCAGTGTAAGCCATTGCTGGAGGGGCTGGAGCAGGCCGAAATGAATGTGACAAGTATGCAGCAAAACCCGGCAGGACGTCTTCGGGTGACAGTGCCGGTCACTTATGGCGAAAGAATCATTGCTCCGATCATGCAGGATTTTCTGGAACAATATCCGCAGCTTGAACTTGAACTGAATCTGACCAATCAACGGCTGGATTTGATTGAGCAGGGGATTGATCTGGCGATCAGGCTGGGGGTTTTAGCTGATTCCAGCCTGAAAGCCCGGAAATTATGTTCCCGGAAGCTCTATGTCTGTGCCAGCCCGGTCTATCTGGAAAAGTATGGTGCGCCCCACACTCTCAAAGAGCTGTCAGGGCATCAGTGTCTGCTTGGTACCAATGATTACTGGCGGTTTAAAGAGAATCATACAATCAGGTCGCCGGGGATTCACGGGACTTTACGTTGTAACAGTGGGGTCGTATTGCTGAGTGCAGCACTTCGGGGAATGGGACTGATCCAGTTGCCGGATTATTATGTATCATCTGCTTTGGCATCTGGTGAGCTGATTGAAGTGTTAAGCCGTTACCGGGATGATCGTGAAGGGGTTTGGGCACTTTATCCGCAGAATCGCTTTTTATCACCGAAAGTCCGGTTGTTGATTGATTACTTATATCGTTGTTTATCCCCGGGTGACCTCAAGATGCATGTTCAGGTTGATTGAGTATAATGGTGACTGGATCACGAAGAGGAAGAGTCTCAGTTTTGGAACAGGAACACGCTGTATTTTCTGCACAGGACGAACACTATATGCGTCGTGCAATTGAGCTGGCTGCTTTGGCTGAAAAAGAAGGGGAAGTACCGGTTGGTGCCGTGTTGGTCAAACAAGGCCAGATCATCGCAGAAGGCTGGAATCAGTCTGTGGGATCTCACGATGCGACTGCTCATGCTGAAATTCAGGTGTTGAGAAAAGCAGGTACAGTGCTGGAAAACTACCGTCTCACGGGAACAACATTGTATGTCACTCTGGAGCCCTGTCCGATGTGTGCCGGCGCTTTATTGCACAGCCGTGTACAGCGCATTGTGTATGGTGCTTCAGACCTGAAGACCGGTGCAGCCGGCACCGTGATGAATTTATTTGAAGGTCAGGGCGTCTATCATTACGCCGTGATTGAAAAAGGGTTACTTGAATCAGACTGCCGACAACAATTACAGCAGTTTTTTAAGCGCCGGCGAAAAGAGATTAAAGCCAGTAAGAAACATCACGGCGGATAAAGGCCGGATAACGAACGATATTTCTGAAAGCCGGTATTTTTTGTTGTTGTCAGGAGCTGAGATGAAAACCCCGTTAAGTACATCACTCAGGATGAAAGATGGCTAATGTATGTCCGGTGCCGGGTGAAAATTTTCGCTTTGTTATTCGCCAGCTTACGTTTACGTCGCACTGTGGATGTGATTCTCCACAGATGTTTTGATTGTACCCTTCTTTTTAGCATAAACAGAATCCTCCTGTGTTCCTTTATCTCAATAAGACAGAAACATTTTTATCTGGGTTTATTGTTAACATGTTTTATGACCGGAAGATGAATCCGGAATGCCGGACTCATCTCTTATTTATGGCCTTTCAGGGAAGAAATCAAGAGCCAGTTGGTGACACTTTTCTGTTATTCTGTCTTTGCCGGATTTTACGGCTTCACCGGAAGTGATTCCGGTGTCTCTGACTCAGGTTGTTTTTTTTCAGTGATCTGTGGCGCTTGTTGGTTTGACGGAGCTGAATCTGCCCGTGCTTCAGCGCTGATTTTCTGTGTGGTTGCTGATGTGTCTGAGATCGTTTTTTCTGTATCAGAATGCGTTGTCTCCGGTGACGCTTGTTCAACGATCGTTTCTTTTTTCACACCATCATCCACCTGCTGTTCATCCACAGGACGAGCCTGTACAGGCGATCCGGGAATCACCACCAAATCATCCATTTCTGTTTCTGTCCCATTCTCATGCGCTGTGACGCCATTTGAATCCAAATGACCGATGAGGCTCTGGTAGTAACGGCGGATGTTTTCGACATAGGTCAACGCTTCATTGCCGCGGGCATAGCCGTAGCGTGTCTGGCTGAAATATTTTCTTTTTCTCAGCAGAGGCAGTCTGTCTTTGACATCTCCCCATGCATCCGGGTCACCGCCCTGAGAGCGTGTCAGGCGCCGGGCATCCATCACGTGTCCGAATCCCATATTATATGAAGCCAGTGCAAACCATATTTTCTCATGCGCAGGAATCGAATCCGGAATCCGGCTGACGAGTTTTCGCAAATATTTTACGCCCCCTTTAATGGATTGTTCAGCGTTGAGACGGTTCTTAATACCGACGGCTTTGGCTGTTGGCAGCGTCAGCATCATCATGCCACGTACTCCCGTTGGAGATTTTGCCTTCGGATTCCAGTGAGATTCCTGATAAGCCAGTGCAGCGACCAGACGCCAGTCAAACTCTTCCGCGTATTGTTTAAACAGCGGAGACCATTTGGGCAGACGGTCATCAATGGCCCTGAGAAATGCCCGTGTATCCACATAATCAAAAGTGCCAACATGACCGATGTATTTTTCTTCCAGTGAAGAAATCAGTCCGGCCTGTTTTTGTTGACCGAAAAATTCGATCATCAGTGCATACAGACTTTCATCGTCCGAGCGACGGATAAACCATGAAACGGGCTGGTCGTCAGTAATTTCAAATGCGGTGGCCAGTTCAGGATAAATCCGTTGTGCAAGAGATATTTCGATCGAATCGGCGATGGTAAATGCCAGCGAACCTTCCGAAACCTGTTTTAATAAATCATGAATATCTGAGTTTGTTTCAACCTGATAACGCAAATCCGGGTATTTATTCTTCAGATGAATCAGGGTTTGCTCAAAGTGGGAATCTTCGACCACACTCAGCAGGTATTTTTGTGGTTCAGAGGATTGTGGATCATTCTGCTTGCGGATGATTTGTTTGATATTGCGTGGTTTCCACTGTCCCTGACGATAAACGACCTGCTGGCTGACATAATAATAAACCGGACCTGGTCTGAATTGACTGATCCGTTCTTTAGTCTGGCTCTGGCCTGCGGCAATGATATCAATTTCACCCCGTTTCAGAGCCGGAAACAGTGATGAAATCCGGTAAACGGGCTTCACCTCGAGTTTGACCCCCAGTTCACTGGCAAACTCCCGTACCAGCTCGTAATCGAGTCCCGAAGGGCCGTCTGGACCGATAAAATAGGACAAACCATTATTGACGGTTCCAACGCGAAGCACGCCTCTTTGTTTGATTTGATCCAATTCACTTTTGGGTTTTGAATCGATCTGACAGCCACTCAACAGGGCAACACAGGAAAACCACAGAATGAGTAACTGAGTTGTATGGCGGAAAAAACGGGTCATGTACGGCTTGTCTTTTTTCATGAAATATATCTTTAAGCATTTAGTCCTTTATATCAGAGCTCCGGTGAATGGCAACTTTTGATTGTCCGAAACTCAGGTTAAACCGGCTGAGTCACAAAATAACCTTGATTTGTGTGCAGACAATCCGCAAACGGCGGCCTGAATACGCCAACTGTAAAAAAATGGCGCAAACGGTTGCGTTGGTTGTTACATCACAGAACTAATTCATTTATAATGCGCTCGCATCACAGAGGTGAAATTGGTGTAAATTGAGTGAGATTTGATTCAACTTTCTGAATTTATTCCAATTTTATACTCAACCAACTGCAACGAGACTTAAGCATATGAGAATTTTCCGCGGTTCCCCGGCACTTTCTGAATTTCGGGTAAATAAGCTTCTTGAACAATGTCGTGAACATGATTTACCTGTCACCGGTATTTATGCTGAATTTATGCACTTTGCTGATCTGACGGCTGAACCGGATGCTCAGGATGTTGAAAAGTTAGAAAAACTGTTGACCTATGGTCCGACGATTGAAGAACATCAGCCTGAAGGGCTGCTGCTTCTTGTCACGCCCCGTCCCGGAACAATTTCTCCCTGGTCTTCCAAGTCGACTGATATTGCGCATAACTGTGGACTGAACAAAGTGAAGCGTCTTGAACGCGGCACCGCCTATTATGTCGAATCTTCATCTGAGCTGAGCGAGGCCCAGGTGAATCTGGTGAAAGGATTGATTCATGACCGGATGATGGAAATAGTCTGTTTCGAGATGAATCAGGCCGCTTCACTGTTTACTGTCGCCGATCCTGCACCGATGACACCGGTCGATATTCTGGGCGGTGGCCGTCAGGCGCTGGAAGCTGCAAATACAGCACTGGGGCTGGCTTTGGCAGAAGATGAGATAGATTATCTGGTTGAGAGTTTTACCCGCCTGGGCCGGAATCCGAATGATATCGAACTGATGATGTTTGCACAGGCAAACTCGGAGCACTGCCGTCATAAAATATTCAATGCGGACTGGACAATCGACGGTGTTCGTCAGGATAAATCATTGTTTAAGATGATTAAAAATACCTTTGAAACCACCCCTGATTATGTCCTGTCAGCTTACAAAGATAATGCGGCTGTCATGACAGGCTCTCCGGCGGGTCGTTTCTTCCCTGACGCGACAGATAAGCAATATCGCTATCATGTCGAAGATGCCCATATTCTGATGAAAGTGGAAACACACAATCACCCAACCGCGATTTCTCCGTGGCCGGGGGCATCAACCGGAAGCGGTGGTGAAATCCGTGATGAAGGTGCTACGGGGATTGGGGGAAAACCCAAAGCCGGGCTGGTTGGTTTTACCGTATCGAACCTGCGCATTCCTCATTTTGAACAGCCATGGGAAACCGACTTTGGTAAACCGGGCCGGATTGTCAATGCGCTGGATATTATGCTGGAAGGCCCGTTAGGCGGCGCAGCATTTAACAATGAATTCGGTCGTCCGAATCTGCTGGGTTATTTCCGGACTTATGAAGAGAAAGTTCATTCTCATGCCGGTGAAGAGGTGCGTGGTTATCACAAGCCGATCATGATTGCCGGGGGAATGGGAAATATCCGGGAAGAGCATATCCAGAAAGGCGAGATTCCTGTGGGTGCCAAACTGATCGTGCTGGGTGGTCCGGCGATGAATATCGGTTTGGGCGGTGGTGCGGCATCTTCTATGGCTTCCGGACAATCTGCAGAAGATTTGGACTTCGCATCTGTACAGCGTGAGAACCCTGAAATGGAACGTCGTTGTCAGGAAGTGATTGACCGCTGCTGGCAGCTCGGTGAAGACAATCCGATTGCGTTTATTCACGATGTCGGTGCGGGTGGTATTTCGAATGCCTTGCCTGAACTGGTAAACGATGGAGACCGCGGTGGTCGTTTTCAGCTGCGTGATGTTCCCAATGATGAGCCGGGCATGAGTCCGCTTGAAATCTGGTGTAATGAATCGCAGGAGCGTTACGTTCTGGCCGTTGCTGAGGAAAATATGGCAACGTTTGATGCCATCTGTCAGCGTGAGCGGGCGCCTTATGCGGTTGTTGGTGAAGCAACGCAGGAACATCACCTGACGCTGGATGACTCGCATTTTGACAATACGCCAATTGATATGCCAATGGATATTCTGCTCGGTAAGCCGCCGAAAATGCACCGGGACGCAACCACGCTGAAAGTGAATGGCGTTGAACTTGATCGCCGTGGCATTGAATTGAATGAAGCAGTTGACCGCGTGCTGCGTTTGCCAGCGGTTGCAGAAAAAACATTCTTGATCACCATTGGTGACCGGACGGTGACGGGACTGGTTGCCCGTGACCAGATGGTTGGTCCCTGGCAGGTGCCGGTGGCAAACTGTGCTGTGACCGCTGCCAGTTTTGATACCTATCACGGTGAAGCGATGTCAATGGGTGAAAGAACACCTGTCGCATTGCTTGATTTTGCTGCTTCTGCCCGGTTAGCGGTGGCAGAATCGATTACCAATATTGCAGCCACGGATATCGGTGATCTGAAACGGATTAAGCTATCGGCAAACTGGATGTCACCGGCAGGTCATCCGGGTGAAGATGCGGGTTTGTATGAAGCAGTGAAAGCTGTGGGCGAAGAACTATGTCCGGCACTTGGCCTGACAATTCCTGTGGGTAAAGACTCCATGTCGATGAAGACCCGTTGGGACGATCAGGGCGAACAAAAAGAAGTGACTTCACCATTGTCACTGGTGATTACGGCATTTGCGCGTGTTGATGATATCCGCAAAACAGTGACACCTCAGCTCCGGACAGATATGGGTGAAACCAGCCTGATTGTCATTGACCTTGGTCAGGGGCAGAATCGTCTTGGTGCGACGGCGCTGGCACAGGTTTATAAACAATTAGGTGATAAACCGGCCGATGTAGACAGTGCTGAACAGCTGAAAGGTTTCTTTAATGCAATCCAGATGCTGGTGCGTGAGGATCGTTTGGTTGCCTATCATGATAAAGGCGATGGCGGCTTGTTTGTCACGCTGGCTGAAATGGCATTTGCCGGACATTGTGGTTTGGATGTTGATATTGCCGCTTTGGGTGAAGATTCACTGGCTGCGTTATTTAATGAAGAGCTGGGTGCAGTGATTCAGGTTCGCGATGAGGACATGGATTCGGTACTCGTTGCACTGGCTGCCAATGGTCTGGGGGATTGCGCACATGTGATCGGGCAGGTGGAAGCTTCAGACCAACTGGTCATTCGTCAGGGTGAAACGACGTTGTTGTCGCGGTCACGAACTGAATTACGGACGATCTGGGCTGAAACAACCTATCAGATGCAGGCACTGAGAGATAATCCTGAATGTGCCGGACAGGAATTTGAAGCGAAGAAAAATGATGCCGATCCGGGACTGAATGTCAGCCTGAGTTTTGATGTTCACGAAGATATTGCAGCGCCTTACATTGCCAAAGGCGCTCAACCGCAGGTTGCTGTATTGCGCGAACAGGGTGTGAACTCGCATGTTGAAATGGCTGCCGCTTTTGATCGGGCTGGATTTGACGCCGTTGACGTGCATATGAGTGATATCTTATCCGGCCGGACTGTGCTGGATGGTTTCGATGGTTTGGTTGCCTGTGGCGGATTCTCATACGGGGATGTACTGGGAGCGGGTGAAGGCTGGGCCAAATCTATTCTGTTTAATGAAGAGGCCAGAGCGCAGTTTGCCGCTTTCTTCCAGCGGCAGAGCACATTTTCTCTCGGGGTTTGTAACGGCTGTCAGATGTTATCAAATCTGAAAGAGATGATACCGGGCGCTGATTTGTGGCCACGTTTTGTGCGAAACGAATCAGAGCGTTTTGAAGCGCGTTTCAGTCTGGTTGAAGTTCAGCCGTCTGATTCCGTCTTCTTCAGCGGAATGGCTGGCTCCCGTATGCCGATTGCTGTTTCTCATGGAGAAGGCCGGGTGGAAGTCAGAGATACAGCGCATTTAGATGCGATTGAACAATCAGGAATTGTAGCGGTGCGTTATGTTGATAATCTTGGCAAGCCGACACAACAATATCCGAATAACCCGAATGGCTCACCAAATGCGGTGACAGGTCTGACGACGACAGATGGCAGAGTGACGATTATGATGCCTCACCCGGAACGTGTTTTCCGTACGGTCGCTAACTCGTGGCATCCGGATGACTGGGGTGAAAATAGTGGCTGGATGCGAATGTTCCGTAATGCCCGCAAGCACATTGGTTAATCCGAACGGTTGATTCATCTCTGTGACATCGGCAAATCCCCCGCCACAGAAGGTGGGGGATTTTTTGTGTCCCTTCTTTTTTTGAAACGTCTTTTTGAAAATTTTGACAGAAAGAATTGTAGCCGGTATATTTATATGCAATTTATTGATTATTTGTTAATCAAGTTGAATATCTGATATCTGTTCGCTGCAACATACACCTGATTTATACCTGAGTTTCATTTTTCTTCTGGTTGTTGAGGGAGCAGATCTCTTCTCTCCGAAACAAAGGTTATTCTTCCATGTATAAAACAAAAGCGTTTGTATTTCTTCCCGGACTGCTGGCTGCTTCGGTTCTTTTGGCTGTCAGCCCTTATTCCGTAGCAGCTGAATCATACTTTGGTGTTTCACCTGATGGGACAACAATGGGTGATATCACGCCGCAGGTGCCGGTTCTGGCATATGATGACCAGCATGTTGTGCTGAGCTGGCACAAACCGGCTGATTATGAAAAGATTGTCGATTATAAAGTATATAAGAATGGCAAGATGATTGGCTTAGCCAGTCAGAACAATCAGGATCATTCGCCTGCCGTTGAGTATATCAATGCCTTTTTCAAAGCAGACAAAGAGAAGTTTCATCAACGACCGGTCTATCTGAACTTTAAAGTGGAAAACCTGACGCCGGAGACGCGCTATCAGTTCCGTATTCGTGCGGTTTATGCGGATGGTTCTGAATCTTCATTCAGTAAAGCTCTGAGTTTTACGACAGCCCCGGCTTTTGGTAAGGTCGTTAACGTCATGGATTATGGTGCGGTGGGTGATGGTTCAACTGTCAATACACAAGCGATTCAGAAAGCCATTGATGACTGCGCTCAGGGCTCTGCCAGTGCTTACGGTTGTAAAGTGGTGATTCCTGCTTCCGGCGCCAATAACAGTCATCCGGTTTTTGTTTCCGGTGCACTTTTCCTCAAAAGTAATATGACGCTGGAAATTCAGGACGGGGCGACCTTAAAAGGTTCAGCCCGTGCCGAAGATTATCCGTTGAGTCAGGGATATCAGTTATACAGCTACCGGACCAACCCAACGGATTCGCGTCGTCCGCCTTCTTTACTCAATACGTTAACCAAAGATCACCGCAATGGTTCTGTGAATGAGCAGAAAGGATATGATGCCCGCAGACATCAGTTTGAAAATATCCGGATAACCGGTGGTGGTGTTTTGGACGGCAATGGCTGGCAGCATTCCGCGAAAGGAACGGCTGATGAAGCAGGCAATACGTTGACTTATTATCAGGAGGGCAGCCGTAAGAAAGTCTTTTCCTACGGCATTCTGGCAGATAACCAGATGCTTTCTGCATGGCATGAGCGTGATTCTGGCTGGAAAACCAGAAAAGATCTCTACAAGCTGGTGGAAAAATCTTATGGTGGCTTTAACGGCCAGACCAGTAAAGATTTATATGCAAACCGCCGCTCTAGTCTGGCAACACTCCGCGGAGTCACCCGTGTTTATGTGGGTGATCTGAAAATTCTGAATCCTGCTTACCACACGATTATGTTCCTGGAGAGCGAGGATATTACATTCGCCTATAATCACGTTGAAACCTATGACATCAACAATGCCGATGGGGTTGAGTTTGGCAATAGTGCCAATGCGTTCGTCTTCAGTAACTTTATGAATACCGGGGATGATGTGGTGAACTTTGCCGCAGGTCAGGGGGCTGATTATGAGGAAGGTTATTCAGACGCCAAACCGGTCGAGAAAATCTGGATATATAATAACTATCTGCGTGAAGGCCATGGTGCGATTGCGATTGGCAGCCATACCGGTGCATGGATTCAGGACTTGCTGGCTGAAGATAATGTTCTGTTCCTGACCAATTATGGGCTGAGAATGAAAAGCACCACCGCGACGGGTGGTGGCGCACGCCGGATTGTTTTCCGGGATAATGCCATGAAAGATATTGGCACACACAACCACTACACAATGAATGGGGTGAGTATAAAAAATCATGGTCAGATTGGTAGTCCGTTCGTCATGACACTGAAGTATGCCATGGGGGATAATGTATTTAAGGACGCCCGTCAGCCTGCGCAGTTCAAACATATCCGGATTAGCAATAATACGCTGGATAATGTGTCTGCAAAAAGTGGTGCGCCTTTGATTCTGGTGGACGGATTCGATGGTTCAAAGCAGGATGCGGCTTATCCCGGGAGTTTTCATGAAGACGTGATAGTTTCAAATCTCAAAGCGAAACATGTGGTCGCGACTCAAATTGATCATCTCAGGGATGCAACATTTAAAGATGTGACCGTGACCGACTGGGATAGTAAGCATAAATATCTGTGGAATATCAGTCATTCTCAGAATCTTCATTTTAAAAACGTCAAGCCAACCCATAAAGATGTCGAGTAACTGACAGGTTCAGAAAAGCTGCTGAATATTCAACAGCTTTTCTGTTTTATTTTTACATTATCCGTATGCATATTCACCAGGTTCAACATTACCAGAGTCAACAGACCCTGCAGGCGTTAGCGGAATTGCCCTGCTTCAGGTAAAAAATCAAATCCGGCAGAAGCAAGACGTGCGATGAGTGCTTCTTTATCGACTTCGTAGAAAGCGGCCAGCTGGTCAAGATCACCATTAAAATCGTCACGTAACTTTGTATTCACCAGGCTGAACAGCAGCACCGGATCCATCGTCGCGAATTTGGTCAGGTTCATTATTTATCCTCATGATCTGAGATGAGCAGGTTAGCGGCAGCAAATGCGGCTTTTTCTTTCACACTTTCAGGCAGTGCGTCATCGGAAGCGATATCGTTCAGCGTGCGGACAGCACAGCTGATTGCCTGAGGAACATAAGCCTGATCACCACTACCAATTTGTGCGTACAACCCTTTAATCAGGTCACAACATTCGTAAACTTTCATTGCTCATACCTTTGAAATGATAACTGCTCTCAATAGTACATGCCCGGACAGGTAAACTCAAAAGTTCAGCGCAGCACAGTTGTGAAAGCACAAATTATTTTGCGGATGACATTTCCGCCGGACATGATATTTTATTATTTTGGTTGCATAAAAGAACAACCTTGAGCCGGATAAAAGGAATCATCATGGCAGCGAGAGGAATAAAAAAGATCGGTTATGATTGTGTATGTGCTTACATCCTGTTTTTTTTATTCGCCTGTACATCCGTTTCGCCTGAATCACACCGGTCTGACAAGGTCACGCTCAATCCCTCTGAAAACCATCAGGTGTCTTATCAGGTGTCTCATCAGGTATCGTTAAGCAGTCAGGATAGGCAGCTGGCAGCGAATAAGCGTCTGGTGTATGACATGTGGCGGACACTGGTGGATGCGCATGATGCCCGGACGGCAAGACAGTACCTGAACCGGGATTTTATCCAGCATAATCCGGTCATTGACACAGGGCGCAGAGCCACACTGTCTTTTTTTTCGGCTTTAGGCCAGCCCCGGCCCGTATTACCCAGAGTGAAAGCAGAGCTGATTGCCATTGTTGCTGAAAAAGATTTAGTTGCATTGGTGCAGGCAGACCGGCAGCTATATCCACACCCATATACGACCACCTGGTTTGATTTATACCGGATAAAAAATAACCGGATTGTTGAGCATTGGGACCATGGAAAATTGCCTATGGGGATGATGCCGGCAGCTTATACTCCGGTGAAAGAAAATTTGGAACCTGAAAAAGTTTTAGAGAGTGAAGACCGGCAGCTGGCTGCCAATAAGCAGCGGATCTTTGCACAGTGGGGTCACGGGAATAATCCGGCATACTTTGCGAAAAACTGCATCCGCCACACGCCGGTACCGTTGCATCATACTGCTGTGTCGGAGACAACATTCAGACCATTCGTCAACATGATTGCGGAAGGCAATTTGGTGGTGATGGCGACAAAAGCCACTTATGAAGACGGGAAAGATAACCCTTACACCACAACCTGGTTTGAAATGTTTCGTCTCTCTGAAGGGAAGGTGACCGAATATTGGAATACAGCCAGACTGCCGGTGTTGCCGGTAGCGAACAGGCCCTGATTCCGTGAGCAGTATAGCGAATTCACGCTGAAAGCCGAACGCATACAAAAAAGGGGATGGTGATTACCATCCCCTGAGCATTGAGCTGCAAACAGAAATACCGGTTATGCCTGACTCAGTTGCTGTTGAATAAACGCAACAACATCGTCGATAGCCACAGGTGATTTTTCTCCGCTACGGCGGTTTTTATATTCGAAGTTGCCTTCGTCCATGCTGCGATCACCAATGATAATCGTATGAGGAACACCAATCAGCTCCATATCAGAGAACATCACGCCCGGACGTTCTTTACGATCATCAAACAATACATCAACACCCAGTGCTTTCAGTTCGCTGTAAAGCTTTTCAGCAGCCTGCTGAACCCGTTCAGATTTGTGCATGTTCATTGGTACGATGGCCACTTCAAATGGTGCAATCGCATCGGGCCAGATAATACCGTACTTGTCGTTGTTCTGTTCAATGGCTGCGGCAACCACACGGGTACAACCAATACCATAACAGCCCATTTCCATCACAACGCTTTTACCGTCCGGCCCAAGTACCGTGGCTTTCATGGATTCAGAATAATTTTTGCCCAGCTGGAAGATATGGCCAACTTCAATACCGCGTTTGAGCAGCAGCGTGCCTTTTCCACATGGGCTTGGATCACCTTCAGTCACATTACGCAGATCTTCAGTCTGACCCAGCGCAACATCCCGGCCCCAGTTGATCCCGAAGTAATGCTTACCATCAATATTGGCACCGGCACCGAAGTCACTCATGACAGCAACGCTACGGTCAACAATGAACGGCACTTTGAGGTTGACGGGTCCTAAAGAGCCCGGACCTGCGCCAATCAGTGCACGAATTTCTTCTTCACCGGCAAATTCCAGCGGCGCAGCGACTTGAGGCAGATTTTCTGCTTTCACTTCGTTGAGTTCATGATCACCACGGATAATTAAAGCAATCAGCGGAGATTCAGATTCATCAGAAGCTTTGACAAACAGTGTTTTCACGGTTTTCTCAATCGCCAGATCAAACTGTTCAACCAGTTCGGCAATGGTTTTGGCATCCGGTGTATCAACCAGTGTCATTTCCTGCGTTGGTGCAGCCCGGTCTGTCGCAGGCGCCAGTGCTTCTGCTTTTTCGATATTGGCTGCGTAATCGGATTCTGTTGAGAAGGCGATCAGGTCTTCGCCGCTTTCGGCCAGTACATGGAACTCCTGAGAACCACTGCCACCAATGGCTCCGGAGTCAGCCAGTACCGGACGGAAATCCAGCCCCATCCGGGAGAAAATATTACAGTAAGCAGTATGCATGTCCTGATAAGTTGCTTCGAGGCTTTCCCGGTCAATATGGAAAGAGTAAGCATCTTTCATGATGAATTCACGGGAACGCATCACACCAAAACGCGGACGAACTTCATCACGGAATTTGGTTTGAATCTGGTACAGGTTCAGCGGTAGCTGCTTATAGGATTTGACCTCATTGCGTACCATGTCTGTGATAACTTCTTCATGCGTCGGTCCCAGTACAAACGGTCGATCATGGCGGTCAGCAATCCGTAGCAGTTCCGGGCCGAATTTGTCCCAGCGACCGGTTTCGTGCCACAGTTCAGAGGGTTGAACCACGGGCATCAGTGTTTCAACTGCGCCGGCATTGTTCATTTCTTCCCGGACAATATTTTCGACTTTTTGCAACACACGCAGGCCGGTTGGCAGCCAGGTATACAGCCCTGAAGCCAGTTTACGAATCATACCGGCCCGTAACATGAGCTGGTGACTAACGATTTCTGCGTCGTTTGGCGTCTCCTTCAGCGTTGAAAGAAGGTATTTACTGGTACGCATTTATGGTATCCGTTCATCAGGTTAGACATGGTTTACCCGTTGAGATAACGGGATAAACGTTCAAATAAGCCGTCAATAATAGCAGCCATTGTGCTTTGTCAAAAGTACTCTGTGGTGAAATAGTTCAGGGATGATTTTGTGATGGGGTCACCGGCGTTATGGATGTGACGGTGATGACATTCTGCTGCACGGTAAACCGGACGTTCATTTCAAACAGATGAACCGCATATTCTTTCTCATCTGTTTTGCCTTTTTTGTAGGCCGGGCGCGGGTCTTGCGCCAGCACTTCCTGAATGACAGACCGCAGATGTTGCCCGTCAGGATGTGAGGAAAGACAGCGGCGGGCCGGTTCAGAAAAACAGACTTCTGACAGCTGTGGTGCTTCGTTTGCGTAGCCGCCAGCAGCGGATGGTATCGCATCTGAGTACGGCAGGTAAGGTTTGATATCAATCACGGGCGTGCCATGCACGATATCGACATTCCCCAGCTCGATGAAGATCTGCTGTCCTTGTTGTGTGATGCCTTTGAATTCAACCGCTGACATGCCGATACTGTTCGGGCGGAACGTTGACCGGGAAGCAAACACACCGATTCTTTCGTTGCCGCCGAGGCGGGGGGGACGAACCGTTGGTTTCCATCCGGCAGACTGATTCTGGTCGAACAAAAACAGTACCCACAGGTGGCTGAACTGTGCCAGACCGCGGACAGCCTCCGGGCAGTTTGCTTCTCCCAGCAGTTCGATCCGGGCTGTCGCAGAGGGCACCAGTTTCGGTTGTCTGGGAACGGCAAATTTTTCTTTATACGGACTGTGAATACGGCCGATGATTTCAGGCGAGCCACTCATATTTCAGTCCCGGTTGGTTGGTTGACGGGCAGCGTGACGTGCCAGAATCCGGTCAAAATGGCTGGCAAATTCGCGGCGGTCAGTCTGAGATAACGCTGCCGGTCCACCGGTTTGTACGCCGCTGGCACGCATGGTTTCCATAAAATCGCGGATATTGAGCCGGGACCTGATATTGTCCTGAGTAAACAGCTCACCACGGGGGCTCAGTGCCATCGCCTGTTTTTCCAGTACTTCACTGGCCAGCGGAATATCTGATGTAATCACCAGATCACCGGCCTCAACCCGACGGACGATTTCATTATCCGCAATATCAAATCCTGCCTGTACCTGCATAAAGTGCAGATTATTCCGCCGGGGCAGGGGAATGACATGGTTTGCCACAAAGGTAAAGGTTAAACCGGTTCGTTCTGCGGCCCGGACAATCACTTCACGAATGACTTTCGGACAGGCATCGGCATCAATCCAGATATTCAATCGTCTGTCTCCTGCGTGGTTGCTTTGGTTTCTAATATGGCTAAACGGTGGGCCAGTTCAGCAACCTGTTTTTCCAGTTGCTCAATTCGTTCTTTATCTGACAGGGTTTTGACCTGAACTTTGGGAACCCGCTGGGTTGATTTCCAGCTTTTGATTGTGGCAATAATGGCCGGAATCGGTACTTTGGTTGTCAACCGGCTTTTGACCAGCGCAACCGTTGGCTCTTTACCTTCTTTGATCAGCGCTTCAATCACAGCTGTCAGTTCTTGTGAGATATCTTTCGTTTGCATTTATACCAATTCCATTAATTGTATAATCTGGTACCAGTCCGGGTAATTTTCTGATCTGGACATATCTGGTTCAGCAAACCGCTCAAGCCCTCCCTGGGCGCTTAAACAAGGGCATCCATGCCCTTGTATGTTTGCTCCACCAGACACATCCAGATAATCAGTGAATTAGTGTGATTAATGGTATTATTCATCCCCGTTGAGATCTTTTCTGATCAGATATTTCTGTCATTCTCCATTCCGGGCAGAATGGCTATTGTATGCGCTGAAGCTGGCAAACAATAGCCCTGACAGGAGTTTTAACTGTTTTTGGTGCTGTGCTGCAGAGCTGTGATTGCAGCTTCCAGCTCAGCAGAAGCCGTGGAATGAAGCAGTGGCAGCAGAATAATCCGCAGCTCAGGCAGCATGACTAAATCAGCAAACAGCTGATTAAACAGTGACTGTTCACCTGTCTGCGCCAGACGGATCAAAAACTGTTCTGCCAGCTTTTCACCGGCTAATACTGACCAACAGCGCCCTGCGATTGCAATCAATATTTCCCGGTGACATAGATCAGCTTTAGCCAGTACAGTGTGAATGATTCCGGACAGCTGATTCTCCGGAGAACCGGCCAAAGCACGGATATAAGCAGAAAGCAGGAATATGTCTGGCTCCGGTTGACGGGCTTCTTCTTCTGCCTGTGCCAGCAGACGGTCAGCTAACCGGGATTGCAGCGGCGTATGTTCCAGTGCGCCCAGTAAGGCGTAACGGGGTTGTGCCGGTAAATGATTCAGTGATTTGATCAGATGCACCGCATTTTGCTCTTTGCCCAACCGGGCACAGATATCGGTGATTCCCTGAAGTCCCACGCTTTGCCATTGATCCCATTCCTGTTCACCCTTGAAATAGCTCTGGGCATGTTCGTAGTACTGGCTGGCTGGCAGATCCAGCATTGCCCGAACCTGACTGTGGAAGAGTGCCATTTTGTCTTCCGGTGGCTTAAAAGTGTATGGGTTGTTCGCCAGTTTTTCCTGTTGCGCCTCAGTCAGCGACTGATTGAGCCGGGTCCCCATTGCTTCAAGAATATAGCGGATGAACTGACCCACATCGGCTGGTTTCATCAGTCCACGTTCATCGAGTTCGAAGTTCAGAAACCAGATCCACGGTTGTTTCAGTTCATTCCAGTAAGTGATGGCAAATCTGGCCTGGCGTTGCAGCGGGTAAGGCCAGGGGCGTTGTCCGCGTTCGATTTGTTCGAATTCAGATTGAGGAATGGGCTGGATACGGCGGCCAAGTTCAGTGATTTGAAATTCACACTGGCTCTGTTTCAGTAAATCAGTCAGGGTCTGTATTGTGTCCATGATTGCGTTGAATATTGACGAATGCTCCTCAATAAATGGTATCCTGTGCGCCGTTTTCAAGTCCGGACAGAGAATATTGTTTTATGCACATGCAATCTTCGATCGTATCATTACTTGTTGAGCTGGAAGCGCTGCTCAAACAACAAGCGCTGTGGCAGTCTCAGGTCCCTTCTGCGCAGGCATTATCAAGTACGCAGCCATTTGCGCTTGATACATTAGCGCCGCATGAGTGGTTGCAGTGGATTTTTCTGCCAGAGATGCAACGGCGCATGAGCGATGGTATAGCCTTGCCGCAAGGGTTTGAGATGTCGCCTTATTTTTCTCAGGCATGGCAGGAAGAACCACAGCGGCAGGCGTTGATTAACCTGATCCAACGGATTGAACAGGAGTGCAACCATGCTTGAGATTCTGTATCAGGATGATTATCTGGTCGCTGTGAATAAACCCGCCGGGATGCTGGTGCACCGCTCGTGGCTGGATAAGCATGAAACGCTGTTTGTGATGCAGACCCTGCGCGATCAGATTGGTCAGCATGTTTTTCCGCTGCACCGGCTGGATCGCCCGACATCCGGCGTATTGTTGTTTGGTTTATCCAGTGAAGTCGCCGCGAAAGCAGCGCCGCTGTTTGCCGGACATGAGATTGAAAAAACTTACCATGCCATTGTGCGGGGCTGGATAGAACAACCGGACGTGCTGGATTACCCGCTCAAAGAAGAACAGGACAAAATTGCAGATAAATTTGCCAGTAAAGATAAAGAGGCTCAGCCAGCCGTGACGGCTTATCGTCCTGTGGCAAAAGTGGAAGTGCCGTATTCCACCGGGCGTTTCCCAACCAGCCGTTACTGCCTGCTGGAAATGAAACCTAAAACCGGGCGCAAACATCAGCTCCGTCGTCATATGCATCATTTGAGTCATCCGATGATTGGTGATACCACGCATGGTGATGGCCGTCATAATCGTTTGTTCAGGGAGCACTACGATTGTCACCGGCTGCTGCTGCATGCTTCGTCACTTCAGTTTGTTCATCCTTTAACGGGGGAAGATTTATGTATCCATGCGCCGTTAGATGATGTCTGGCTGCGTTTGATGCAGACATTTGGCTGGGATACCGTGCTGAATTCTGATGATTCAGCCTCCTCAGAAAAGAAACGCTGTTCTTAATTGTACAACTGATATTTTTATTTCTGAATACCGTCTTACCCCGGAGCATGTTTCTGAAATGAATATGCTCTCTGCCCGCCTGTAACTCATTCATTAACAAAGAGATCTGTGCCACAAGTTTGCCGGGCAAGATCTTGCTCAGCGGGCAACTTCTTGCTCGCGCCTGAGCAAGATCTTGCCTGTATTTATAGTCCTGTCAGTTCAATGGGTTGATATTAATGTATATGCATTCGTGGCATGAATAATGCCTTGGGATTTTATAGATTTATCTGTTTGGTAGATATTCTGATGGTGGGAAGAAGGTCTTGGGTGACATGTCTTTTTTGCCTGAATGCAGGATTGGCATCGTGATTTCCAGAGAGGATATCGCTTGGTTTTCTTTCACAGAATCTCTGTCTGAATTCAGATGTTTTCCGGATTTTTCTGTTAAAAAATAATAAAGCAGGTACAGAACATGAGAACGTTGAACTTTCGGCTGGCTATTGATGGGGTGAATGATGAAACGCTGGTCGTGCGCGAATTTCAGGGGAATGAATTTATCTCTGATGGGATGGATGAAAACGGTCAAACCGTTTTTGGCTACCGGTATCAAATCGCACTGGCAAGCAGAAACAGCGGGTTATCCGCAGAGCAAATCGTTGACAGTAAGGCGCTGTTGGAAGTTATCCGCAATGGGCAGGTTGTGAGTCAGGTGCACGGGATTATCCGTAATCTGACCAAAGGTGATACCGGGTTTAACCATACGTTTTATACCGTCACACTTGTCCCTTCACTTGAACGTCTTTCATTGCGTCATAACAGCCGGATTTTCCAGCAGCAAGATGCACAGGTGATTTTGACCACACTGCTCGACGAAATGGGGATTACGGATTATGCCTTTTCTGTCCGGCGCACATTAGCGCAGCGGGAGTTCTGTGTGCAATACCGGGAGACGGATGCCGCTTTTTTCCATCGTCTGGCCGCCGAAGAAGGACTGATGTATTTCTTTGTGCATGAAGACACCAAACACACGCTGGTGATCACCGATAACCCGGAAGGTTTTGTCAAGCCAGGGTTGAGCGTGCCATACAATGTGGTCTCTGGTGGTGCCGGTGAAATACCGTATATTTCCGGGATGAATGCGTGCCGGCAAACAGAAGTCAGTGCCATCGTTCATCAGGATTACAGTTTTAAAAAACCAGATTACAGTTTTGTTCAGCAGCTGGATGGCAAAGAGATGGACTACCAGCTGCAAACTTATGAGCACTTTGATTATCCCGGACGCTACAAAGATGATACCAACGGCAAAGCATTTACGCAGATTCGGCTGGAATTTTTAAGGCGGGAAGCGAATACGGTGACTGGCACCAGTGATGAAAGCCGAATTCAGTCTGGCTGCCGGTTTGAGGTGAAAGAGCATCTTGATGAGGTGATGAACCGTCTGTGGCTGACGGTTGCTGTGACTCATCAGGGTAGTCAGCCGCAGGCACTGGAAGAGGAGGGCAGCAGTGGTGCGACGACATACAGTAATCAGTTCAAACTGATTCCCGGTGATTTGGTCTGGCGGGCCAGGCCGCAGCCAAAGCCTCAGGTGGATGGCCCCTGTATGGCGAAAGTGGTTGGGCCGGCCGGTGAAGAAATTTACTGCGATGAACATGGCCGGGTGAAACTGCATTTCCCGTGGGATAGGGAAAGCAATATGGATGATAAAAGCTCCTGCTGGGTGCGGGTGTCTCAAGGCTGGGCCGGCGGACAATACGGCATGATGGCTATTCCGCGCATTGGTCATGAGGTGATTGTCTCATTCCTCAACGGGGATCCGGATCAGCCGATTGTCACCGGGAGAACTTATCACGCATCGAATACGCCGCCTTATACCTTGCCGGAAGCCAAAACCAAAACCGTGTGGCGGAGTGATAGTCATCAGGGAGAGGGGTTCAACGAATTCAGTTTTGAAGATCAGGCCAATCAGGAACTGGTTTACCTGCATGCACAGAAAGACCAGAAAATCAAAGTCTTGCATGATAAAAATCAGGAAGTTGATCACGATGAAACGCATCAGATTGGTCATGATCATCAGCTGACGATTGGCAATGACCGGACCAAGAATGTCGGCAATAACGAATCATCCACGATTAAAGTCAATCAGACGCATCAGGTCGGGCAGGATCGTCAGGTCAATGTCGGGCAGGATGAAACGCATTATGTAAAAAGAAATCAGGTCTGGACGGTGGATGGCAAACAAGATGTTACCGTCAGTAAAGAACAGACGATTACCGTGAAAGAAAATCAGACCGAGACTTTCCAGAAAAATCAGACGGTTTCTGTGACAAAAGATCAAATGCAAATCGTCAGCGGTACATTGACTCATCAAACCACCGGCGCTGTGATTCATACCTCGGATACAAGCATTACGCTGCAATGCGGGAATAGTAGTGTTGAAATGACGCCCGACTGTATCACGCTGCAAACCGGCGCATCGTCAATCAAACTGGACAGCACCGGGATTTATCAGAACGGCACCAAAATCAAACTGAATTAGAGAGGTGCCGGATGTCTCAGTTAGTACAACAAAAAATCAGTGAGCTGGATCGGGCACTGACTGAATTCACAATGCACCCTGGTGCGCGAATTTTATTGCTCCATGCGACGGATAACGATTTTAAGGTGGCGTATCACTTTTTATCGATGCGGGCGGAATACAAAATCGAGTCGGCTGATGTGATTGTCTTGGCAGATGCACCGTTTACCACTGCACACCAATTTGCTGATCAGGCGGTGGTTGCTTTATGCCAGGCTTATGATCGCCTCAAGCCGCTGTTACCCATCAAGGACCCTGAAGCTGATTTACCGGACTGGCAGCCTGAGTTTATTGCAGATGAGTCTGAAACCGGTGTCCAGCGTCTGGAAAGGCTGACGCAGGAAATGGTTCGCCTGTATGGGGATTACTTCGATAAACTGGTGTTATTTCTGATACCGCCGACAGTGATGAATACACAAGAATGGCGCTCGTTCATCACTCAGATAAGCGGGATGACAGACAATAAAATCCGTTTCGGTGTGATTGAGAACCTCACCCCGTTTGAGCCGGTGCAACAAGCGTTGCAGCTACCCGAAACTCAGATTGTCCTTTACAGCTTTCAGGGGCAAAGCTTCGACATGATGCTGGGTGTGTTAGATGAGCTGGAACATCAGGATGAGCTGGTGGATTACCGCCGTTATCTGACCCAAACCTTTCAGTACCAGTCTGAGCAGGCACCGGAAAAAGCACTGAATGCGGCACAGTCCGCATTACAAATTGCGCAGCAACAGCAACTCAAAGAAGCACAGGTGGTTGCCCTGACGGCGATGTATGCCACGTCTGTCAGCCTGAAAGATTATCAGCAGGCACAACATCTGACCCGACAGGCATTAGCCGTGGCCCAAACCGTGACCACAGAAGAACTTCCGGCCCGGAATCAGCTGGAAGCGATGGCTTATACCAATCTGGCAACGGCTGAGTTTCTCGGGCGTCGTTATGATTTGGCCGCCGACAGTTATCAGGCCGCTGCATGTTTATTTCAGCATCAGGAAAACTGGATGATGACGTATGAAAACCTGCGGATGCGGGTACTTTGTCTGACCCGGCTGGAACATTTTGACAAGGCCTGGGCATCCGGTGGTGACGCACTGGTTGCGGTTTATCAGACACCGGAAGCATTGTGGCAGAACGGAACACTTGCCTATTTCGGCAAGAACATGCTGCATCTCTGCCCATGGCAGGAAAAAGCGGAACAGACTGTATTTGAAGCACATATGGCAGACCTGCTGGGAGAGCCATGGCAACAACTGACCGATGCCGTTGAGATGCCGGACCTGCCACCACAACAAGAAGGGAGTATCGCCTGATGGAAACCCTCAATCACCTCACGCCGGAACAACTTGAGTCGCAGGCAAAGCAATTTTTAAATGAACAGCTGAAGCAGCAGTTACAAAACAAGAGCCAACCGGTACATGAAGCGTTATTTAATCCTGTCTATCATCAGGCATTTGCTCAGGCTTTTGTCAGTGCCAGTCTGAAAAAAGCGGGAGAGCAGATCGTCTCAGAACCTTTGCAGCGTTATCTTTCCCGGAGTGTATTAGCGCCGCAGGTACAGCAATTTAACGCAAAAGTGGCTGCAGATTTGGCGGCTGAGGCACAAACGCCGGTACAACTGGCGCAACAACTTCTGGCACCGGATGTGCTGGCAATTGATGAAGATGACCCGAAACTGGCGGCCCCTGAAGCGTCAGGGGCTGATGTTGCTGAAGCTGCGTCGTCTGCGGTGACGGAAGACAATCAAACTGTCTCTGCCGCAGAATCACAAAATCAAACGACGGCTGAATCTGGTTCACCGGCAGGTGAGTCGTCGTCTGACACTCCATCTGCCGAAGCTTCATCTGCTGAAATAAGGCAAAAGGAAGCGGCTTCTGCATCTGATACGACATCTGTTTCGTCGAAAACGACATCTGTGGCTGATGAGTCTGCTCAAACAGAAAAGACGGCTCAGACGCAACATCAGGCTCAGTCGCAAAATACAACGGGGAGTACGGCGACACAGACAAGCAGTGCAACGACGGTTGAAGAGACCACAGCCCCGGTATCAGCCCCGGAAAGCATACCATTGACTGAAGCTTCGGCTGTGCCGGAGAACCGTGGTCAGATGATCAATCAGATTAAATCGGGAGAAGCAGAGACCGGCAGCCCGTTGGCCAATCAGGCGCTTGCGGCGCTTGGTGGTGCAATGCAGGGACTGGAAAACGCTGGCTCTGCATTGGGGAAAGTGACCGGTGCGCTCGGGCTGGCTTCGGCGGGCAGCCCCAGTGTCAAACACTTTGACCCGGTGATAGGCGTGGATGTTCATCTGCTCGACTGCCCGCAACCGACACCAATTCCGGCACCTTATATTGCCATGGTGTTTGATACCGCGGAGTATATGGCGGAGGCGGCGCAAGTGTGTACTGCGGTTGGAATGGATGGCCTTGGCAAAGTTGCCGGGATGCTGGGGGGCTCTGTTTATGTGAATCAGTTTCACAAGGGTATGGCATCAAGTGAAATGAAGAACATGCCGCATGCCCCGTGGCACAACCCAGGAACCTTTAATGAAGGGGAAATTTTTATGGGTTCTTCTTCGGTGCTGACCGAAGGTGAACCGTTCAGCTACAAGGCGTTGCCGGGATTGGATTGCAGTATGGTTGGCATTCCGACACCGGGACGGGGAGATAAACCCAAGAAAACGCTCGCGATGGTGCTGCCAACCAGTATGCAATTACCATTACCCCAACCTGCGCCGGTGATTGTGGGTGGCGCACCGACGATCTCTATGACGGCACTGGCGATGAAAGGGGTGATGAAAGGTGCCGGGGCGATTGGTAAAAAAGTCGCCAAAAAAGCCAGTGGCGCAGGAGAAAAACTGGGCTCAGCGATTAAAAAATGGCAGACAGACAGCGGGGTCTGGAAACGCATCAGTAAAAAATGTCATAACGCCGCAGATAAAGTCTTCGATCAAAAACTGCTGAAGAAATGTGACAATTTCCGCGAAGGCGTACACAACGCGATTTGCACCCTGACGGGTCACCCCATTGATGTGATTGCCGGTTATGTGACAACGGAACAGCAAACGGATATTTCACTGCCTGGCCCGTTGCCATTGGTCTGGCAACGCTGCTATTACTCTGACAGCAGCTATCAGGGGCAGTTGGGTTACGGTTGGCACCACAGTTATGATTATGCATTACTGGATAAAGATGACTCCGACTACCTGTTTGTGCAGATGCCGGATGGCCGGGCCAGCGGCACGCTGCGGCCAAAACCCGGTCAACCCAGCCTGATGCCGGATATCCGGATGCATTTATGTGTTGATAAGCAAGGGATGCATTACCTTCAGGATTATGACGGCACGCAATATCACTTTGGTCATGGTTCATTCCGCCACGAAGCGTTTCCTCACGAAAAAGCATATCCTCACGAAAAAGTAACGGGTCGCCGTTATCCTCTATCCTGTATTCGGGATAGTCACGACAATCAGATTCGCTTTTGTTACGACGAGCATCAGGGACATCTGTACGCGATCTTCGACAGTGCTGGCCGGCGGCTGAATGTTTCCACCGATCAATATGGCCGGATTACCGGGATTGGTCTGGATGATGGCCGCAACTCACATCCACTGGTCAGTTATGTATATCAGGATCTGGACTTGGTTCAGGTCCTGGACGCGAAACATCAGCCGTTCAGTTATCAGTATCAGAATCACCTGCTGGTCAAAGAAACTAACCGGGTTGGTACTTCGTATCATTTCCGCTGGGATGATGTCAGTAAGGGCGTGAAAGCCCGCGCGACCGCCACATGGGGACGAAGTGAATCTTACCCGGAACCCTTTTATGTGCGCGAGTTACACTACGATGATGCGCAGCGTATTACCACGGTGACTGATGGCCGGGAAACTAACATTGTTTATCATTGGCACCCGACTCTGCCGGTGGTGAGTCAGGAAGTGGATCCGCTGGGTCACAGCGTCAGCTATACCTTTGATGATTACCATAATCTGGTCTGCACCACTGATGCAATGGGTTATCGCAACGAATCTGAATATGATATTGCGAACCGTTTGATGGCTGAAACGGATGCCAAAGGCAATAAGACAGAATATATCTATCCGGAGCCGGGAGATGATGCGTTGATTGATGGGCGGGTCAATGAAATCCGGCAGGGAGAGCATGTCACCTTTTTCAGTTATAACGACAAGGGAGACCTCATCTGCCGAAAAAGTGACAGTGAATGGATTGAACTGGCATACCATCCAACCGGGCAATTGCAGTCAGCAGTGAATAAAATGGCGGATGTGCAGTTATTGCATTATGTCTATAACGAACATGGCTTACTGCACACTGAATATGACAGCGATAACCAGCCCACTCATTATGAATATAACCTCAATGGACTGGTGACAAAAGTCAGCAGTGTTTGTTTTGGTGAAACGCAGCTGGAATATGATGCCTGTGGCAATCTGACTGAGCGCCGGCACCAGAGCATGGCTGCAGAGCTGTTTACCTATAATGCCGAAGGGCAGGTGACGGGGTATCAGGATGCCAGTGGTGCAGTAACGCAACTCGATTATCAGGGGTTACCATTTCTCTGCCTTCGCACTCATGCCGATGGCCATGAACTGCGTTATGAATACGACAGTGAGCTGAACCTGACGGCGCTGGTGAATGAAAACCGCGAGCGTTACGAGCTGGATTATGATGAGAAAGAGCGGCTGATTCAGGAAAGGGCGTTCGATGGCAGTACCGTCAGTTATCAGTATGCGCCGAATGATTTTCTGACCCGGCGTCAGGAAGGTGAACTGGGCTGGCAGCAGCACATCCGTGACCCGCTGGGCCGGCTGGAAAAAATACTCTATCAGGACGGCGACAGCAGTCAGTTCAGTTACGATAAACAGGGAAGATTGACAGAAGCCAGTAATAGCCAGCATACCACTCAGTTTGAGTATAACGACCAGCATCAGCTTACAGCCCAGATTCAGGATGGTCAGCGGATAGCGTATGACACTCAGCCAACCCATCACCGCCTGACGCTGCCAAATGGTCAGAACCTGACTTATCACATTGGTGCAGGACATAAACTCAGCCATATCAGTGTTGATGAAAAAGTGCTGTCCCGCTATGAATATGATGCGAAAGGGTTTGAAGTAAAACAAAACCTTGGGGCGATGACACTGTTGCAGTCATACGATCCTTATGGTCGTTTGATTGAACAGCGGGGCGAAGTGGCGCATCAGCCACAGGCGATTACCCGGCGTGGTTATGCTTACGATAAAGCGGGGCGGGTGGCGCAGATCCAGCGCCAGTTCGGTGGATTGCAAACCTTTACGTATGACAACCGGGGGCGGTTGCAGAAAACGATCACCGGCGGACAGCATCAGAACTACCGGTTTGATGCGGCGGGTAACTTGCTACATGATGATCTGACTGGGGCAGAAAAGGGCCGTCAACCGGTTTATACATTACATTTCAACAGCGGCAAAACCGATGGTGCGGAGTTGTCGCATGTCCGTCATAATCAGCTCCGCCGTAACGGAGAGCGTCGCTGTAAATATGATGAATACGGCAACCGGATTCTCGAATCCTATGGTAACGGCACGTCGCAGACCCACTATTTTTACAATACGCAAAATCAACTGACCGTGTTGCAGAAAACCGTCGCGACGCACACTACGTTGGTGATGAATTTCACCTATGATGCGCTGGGACGGCGCTGTGCGAAATTCGTCACTGAGTATCACAAGAATCAGCCCGTCCGGCAAACCCGAACCAGTTTCTTGTGGGACGGCGATGTATTGCTGGCTGAGCAGCAGACACAAGTCAATCTGTTACAGGGTGAAGAACTTCCGCCGGTTTCATTTAAGCAACCGGATGTGGTGTATATCCACCGACCCAACAGCTTTGAACCCCTGATGCAGCTCCGTCCACCCGCAGCAGAGGATATCCCTGAGGATGATATTCTTCCGCCGCCACAGTTCAGTGTCTATTATTATCTCAACGACCATCTGGGGACACCGCAGGAGTTGCTGGATAAACGGGGCAATATTGTCTGGCAGGCACTCACCAGCCCGTACGGTACTCTGGTGAAGCTGAAGGAAAATAAGATCTCCAACCCAATTCGTCTGCCCGGTCAGTATGCCGATGAAGAGTCCGGGTTGCACTACAACCGGTTCCGATATTATCATCCACAGGACGGTTGTTATCTGAACAGAGACCCGATTGGTTTGTTGGGTGGATTGAATCTGTATGATTACCCACGGGACCCGGTGAACTGGGGGGACCCGCTGGGGTTGAGTAGTAATACATGCAGTGGTGTTAAAGGAGCTTTAGAACCCGAAGTTCAAGAATTTATTGAAGAATTTAAGAAGCGTTATCCTGATCGAGCGTATCAGTCCGGTCATTATCGCACTCATTCCGACGGCCGTGAGTTAGAAATAGATTTTGAAACAGATAACGCTATAGTTGAGATTAAAGCTGGTAAAGGAAAGGGGCTTACAAGACAGACGAAAGATAGACTTGATTCCGCAGTAAATCCTAGTGGTAAAGTTGTCATAGGACTTGCGTTTAGCAAAAAAGGAATTTCACCACATGCTGTTGAGAGTATAGAAAAAGTTGGTGGTTTGGGTAGCGGTAGTATGTCGGATGTTTTAGATTTAATTGCACCATAGAAGGAATGCTGATGAAAGATGTATTTTATTTTTCTAAACAACCAATTGAGTTATTGAGTATTAAACAAAATTTACAAGATTATTATAATGACATATTGCTAAATGAGGATCAGGATGCTCTTCAGATTAAGATTAATAAAGAAGAAATGATACAAATTGTATCTCTTAATGTTACAACTGAATTTGGCGATCCTGAAGATTGCGATGTTATAGAAGCTACAGGTGTGAAATCGTGCATCTGTATAAGTCATCATAGTTTTTCAATTGATTGTGTGAAGGACATACTGAAGATAATACTTAAAAACTACGGTGGTTGGGTTGGCAATGACTCTGACTATTTTGAACCAAGATTTGTTTTGGATGACATAGATAGTTTCAGATATTCTGATTAGCGGGAATGAGTGTCGGGAGAATCGGACTGCTGATCTCGAGACTGTTCATCATTCTGTGTCACGCTCATTTTCACTAATCCAGATGCTTATTCAGCCGGGCTGGAAAATGGATGCTCAATTGCGACAGGGATGAATCCGGGTTTTGCACTGGATGTGTCCATTTTTCGCTGGCATTCAACATTCCGGCATACAGCAGTTTTTCGGGGAGGGTTACATATTTCAGAGACCCCGATAATGATCAGTTCGAAGTCTCTGAATTCTTAAAGGATGAGAAATAATAAATCCGTTTATTTCTCCAGATAATCCTGAATTGAACGCTCAATTCCCGCAGCATCGAGCCCTAGTTCGGTGTGCAGTTCTTCCTGTGTGCCCTGCGCGACAAACTGATCCGGCAGGCCGAGGTTGAGGACCGGCAGGATACATTTTTCCTGCATCAGAAACTCAACCACACCGGCACCGGCACCACCGGCAATCACGTTTTCTTCAACAGTGACCAGGACATCATGTGTTGTGGCCAGTTCGCGAATCAAATCTTCATCGAGTGGTTTGACGAACCGCATATCGGCAACCGTTGCATGAAGTGCTTCTGCTGCTTTAAGCACGTTGGGCAACAGCGTACCGAAGCTGAGAATTGCAACTTTTTCGCCGGTGCGAACCTGCCGCCCCCGGCCGATTTCCAGTGCAGTAAACTCAGCCTGAACATCTGCGCCGCAACCTTTCCCCCGTGGATAACGAACCGCACAAGGTCCCTGATACTGATGACCGGTATACAACATTTGCCGACACTCATTTTCATCGCTGGGTGCCATAATCATCATGTTCGGAACACAGCGCATAAAGCTCAGATCAAATGCGCCCTGATGGGTTTGCCCGTCAGCGCCGACCAGGCCCGCCCGGTCAATGGCAAACATCACCGGCAGATTCATAATCGCCACATCGTGAATCAGTTGATCATAACCGCGCTGCAAAAATGTCGAGTAAATGGCAACGATCGGATGCTGGCCACCAATCGCCATGCCGGTTGCCAGTGTGACGGCGTGTTGCTCTGCAATGGCGACGTCGAAGTATTGCTCTGGGTATTCTTTAGAAAAACGCACCATACCCGAGCCTTCGCGCATGGCCGGGGTGATTGCCATCAGTTTCGGGTCTTCTGCGGCCATATCACACAGGAAATCCCCGAAGATTTTTGAAAACGTTGGCTCTGGCGAACTGGCTTTCGGCAGGGTGGTCTCATCCGGGTTGAATTTTGGCACGCCATGATAACCAATCGGGTCTTTTTCCGCTGGTTCGTAACCTTTGCCCTTTTTGGTCATGATGTGCAGGAATTGTGGGCCTTTGAGCTCCCGCATATTCTTCAGGGTTTTGGTCAGTTCAACCACATCATGGCCATCCACCGGGCCGATGTAATTGAAACCAAGTTCTTCAAATAAAGTACCTGGCACCACCATCCCTTTTAAGTGTTCTTCGGTTTTTTTCGCCAGTCGCTGAATTGGCGGAATACCGGACAATACTTTTTTGCCACTTTCGCGAATTGAAGCGTAAAAATGGCCGGAGAGTAACTGGGCTAAATGGTTATTCAGGGCACCGACATTTTCAGAAATCGACATCTCGTTATCATTGAGAATCACCAGCATATCCGGATGCAGATCACCCGCGTGGTTCATGGCTTCGAAAGCCATGCCAGCTGTGATGGCGCCATCACCAATCACACTGACCACTTTTCTGGATTTATTTTCCCGCTGTGCACTGATGGCCATGCCTAAACCAGCACTGATGGACGTCGAAGAGTGCCCGACAGACAAGGTGTCATATTCACTTTCTTCCCGCCAGGGAAAAGGGTGAAGGCCGTCTTTTTGCCGGATTGTCGACATCTGATCCCGTCGTCCGGTCAGAATTTTATGCGGATAGGCCTGATGGCCGACATCCCAGATCAACTGATCAAATGGCGTATGATAAACATAGTGCAGGGCGATGGTCAGTTCGACAGTTCCCAACCCCGAAGCCAGATGTCCGCTCGACTGGCTGACTGAATTGAGCAGATAAGTTCTGAGTTCCTCACACAGCTTGGGTAACATATCTTTCGGGAGCGAACGTAGCTCATCCGGGGTATTTGCTAATGCCAGTGTCGGATATTTTGAAATATCAAGAGTCATAGTGACGCGCTTATCGTGTAATTAATTTTTGCGCTCGATGACATATCGGGCGAATTTTTCAAGTAAATCAGTGTTGTAAGGTATTTCTGTCAACGCCTGAAGCGCCTCGTCAAGTAATGCAAAGGCCTTTTGTTGAGCACCTGCCAGTCCCAGCAGCGCCGGGTAGGTACTTTTGTTAAGTTTATCATCAGAGCCTTGTGGTTTTCCAAGAGTTTGTGTGTCGCCAATGATATCGAGAATGTCATCCTGCACCTGAAATGCCAGACCAACCGCACTGGCATACTGATTCAGCATCGGCAGGATATCATTGCCTGCCGGGCCTGCTGCCAATGCACCAAGCCGGACCGCACAACTAATCAGAGCGCCGGTTTTATGCCGGTGAATCGTTTCGAGTTCATCCAGACTGACAGTTTTATTTTCAGCACTGAGGTCCAGTGCCTGACCGATACACATACCGGACGCGCCGGACGCCTGAGCCAGTATCTGAATCATACGAACGCGGTTCGGTTCTGCGATCGGTGACAAATCACCTTCCGACATAATCGAAAAAGCGAGTGTTTGCAATGCATCTCCGGTTAATATCGCAGTGGCTTCATCAAATTTGACATGACAGGTTGGGTGACCACGCCGCAGACTGTCATTATCCATTGCCGGTAAATCGTCGTGAATCAGGGAGTAAGCATGAATACACTCGATTGCAGCAGCGGGTGTGTCCAACTGCTCAAGCGTACAGCCCAACATTTCACCTGTCGCATAGACGAGAAAAGGCCGGGCTCGCTTTCCGCCAAGTAATAACCCGTAATGCATCGCCTGAATCAGCGGCTGACTTTGATGTGGTAAATGTTCAAGCCACTGATTTAATTGTTGATTACTTCTTTTCTGGTATGTATTTAAGGTGTCTATCATAAATCTGTTTGTCACCGATCTGGTTATCACCGATCTAGCTGTCGGCGTTGTCGCCTGTACCGGAAAAATCATCTAACGGCGCAGTATCACTATCACTGAGTAAGATTTTTACGCGCTGTTCTGCTTCACTTAATTTAGCTTGTCCTGCACGGGTCAGCGTAATGCCTCTTTCAAATGTTTTTAAAGCATCTTCCAGTGGCAGATCGCCGTTTTCAAGCTGACTGACAAGTGTTTGCAGCTCTTCAATGGTAGCTTCATAGGACATATTTTCAGGTTTCTTATTCGCCATGTTCTTTCCGGTCTTTGTCGCGATGGGTGGAACGTTACCTCAGGGGACCTGTATGGTCAAACAGAACCCGTGTGAAATTAAATCTGTCAGGACAAAAATTTCTGACTGCTGATGTTTGATATTTCATATCCATTCTGTCGGATTCATTCATGAAATCCTTGTTTACCCCTGCTACGCTCTAAGAAACAAATTTATAATCAAGCAACCTGAACATCGTCTCTGCAGGTTGTCCGGGGGGACATGAGATATTTTTTCAGTTGTATTTTTAACAGTCGTTTCAGTATAAACTGATGCAGGTTCTTCAATAATTTTATTAAAGATTTGATGAGATTGCCGATATGTGAGTCAGAGAACTCTCAAAAAGTGAATGGTAGCATGAGGAGTGCTTCGTGGATTTAGCAACACTGATTGGCCTGGTTGGCGGCTTGGGTTTTGTCGTCATGGCGATGATTTTGGGTGGCGGACTGATGATGTTTGTCGATGTCACCTCCGTTTTGATTGTTATCGGCGGCTCGTTTTGCGTCGTGATGATGAAGTTTACGCTGGGGCAGTTTTTTGGTGCCGCTAAAATTGCGGTGAAGGCGTTCATGTTTAAAGTGGATGAGCCTGAAGAGTTGATTGCCAGAATTGTTGAAATGGCTGATGCAGCACGTAAAGGTGGTTTCCTTGCTTTGGAAGAGATGGAAATTACTAACAGTTTCATGCAAAAAGGCATTGATTTACTGGTTGATGGTCACGATGCCGATGTGGTTCGTGCTGCATTGCAAAAAGATATCATTCTGACAGAAGAACGGCATGAAGCAGGCGCCAGTGTATTTAAGGCTTTTGCTGATGTTTCCCCGGCGATGGGGATGATCGGAACGCTGGTGGGGTTGGTTGCGATGTTGTCCAACATGGATGACCCGAAATCAATTGGTCCGGCAATGGCGGTGGCTTTGTTGACGACTTTGTATGGTGCTGTTCTGGCGAATATGGTGTTTTTCCCGATTGCGGATAAGCTCTCTTTGCGCCGTGGACAGGAGACGCTGAACCGGCGTTTGATCATGGATGGTGTGCTGGCAATTCAGGATGGGCAAAATCCCCGGGTTATTGACAGTTATCTGAAAAATTACCTGGGTGAAGGTAAGCGGATGATTGATGTCGACAATGAATAATTCCGGAGAGTGAAGTAATGGATGATGAAGATAATTGTAAATGTCCGCCTCCCGGTGCGCCTGCCTGGATGACGACATTTTCAGATTTGATGTCGCTGCTGATGTGTTTTTTCGTGTTGCTGCTTTCATTTTCCGAAATGGACGTGCTGAAGTTTAAACAGATCGCAGGTTCGATGAAGTTTGCATTCGGTGTTCAAAACCGGCTGGAAGTCAAAGATATTCCGAAAGGGACCAGCGTAATTGCTCAGGAATTTCGTCCGGGCAGACCCGAGCCGACACCGATTGACGTTATTATGCAGCAAACGATTGATATTACTCAGCAAACGCTGGAGTTTCAGGAAGGTGATGAAGATCAGGCTGGCGGGACACAACGGGAAGCGGGTGATTTAACTGGTGGGCAATCCCCGGAAGATTCCACCAAAGACAACCAGAATGAAGAATCGGTTGAAGATCGTCAGCAAGAGTCTGTTTCAACGGTTGATGAAATGGAAGTTGTGTCTGAAAACATCAAACAGGCACTATCCCGTGAGATTGAGCAGGGGGCAATTGAAGTTGAGAATCTGGGTCAGGAAATTGTTATCCGGATTCGTGAAAAAGGCGCATTCCCGAAAGATTCAGCATTTCTGCAACCTAAGTTCAGACCACTGGTCAGACAGATTGCAGAGCTGGTGAAAGATGTTCCGGGCGTTGTCAGAATATCAGGTCATACGGACAATCAGCCACTTGATTCTGAATTGTACCGTTCAAACTGGGATCTTTCAGCACAGCGCGCAGTCTCTGTTGCTCAGGAAATGGAGAAAGTGCCGGGATTTGATCATGAAAGACTTGAAGTGAGAGGGATGGCGGATACTCAGCCTGTTGATTCAAATGATACTGCGCTAGGCCGTTCAAAGAACCGCCGTGTGGAAATCAGTATTTTGCAGGGTAAACCATTGTATAGTGATGAAGTGAAAGCCGTCGGGCCGGATCAAAGCAATCAGTAATCTCATCTCGGATTGATGTTGAAGGCAGGCGGTCACAGCCTGCCTTTTGTTTTTCCGGTCAGGGTTTCCTCATGTCCTCTATCTCATGTATAATCTTGCGCCTTCATCAACGAGTGTTTGCTGTACTTCAGATGAAAGTACCCAGACGTCTATGTAAGTTTTTATCCGGATTGCGAAGTATCTTATGAAATTTATTGTTAAACCTCATCCTGAAATCTTTGTGAAAAGTGAGTCCGTCCGTAAACGTTTTACGAAAATTCTTGAGTGTAATATTCGCAATATCGTGAAAAGCAGGACAGAGTCTGTTGCTGTGTATAATCGTCGTGATCATATTGAAGTGACTGCGGCTTCTGATCAGTATTATCAGGAAGTGGTGGAAATTCTGACACATACACCGGGTATTCATCATGTTCTGGAAGTGAAGCAATCGGAATTTGCGGATTTACATGATATTTATCAGCAGGTTTTAGCACACCATCGCCACAATATCGAAAATAAGACATTTGTTGTCCGTGCAAAACGGCGTGGGAAGCACGATTTTACTTCAATAGAGCTGGAGCGTTATGTTGGTGGCGGTTTGAATCAGGCTGTTGAAAGCGCCAAAGTTAAGCTGAATCATCCTGATATTACCATTAAGGTTGAAATTACTGACGATAAACTGAATCTGATTATTGCCCGGCACAAAGGCCTTGGTGGTTTTCCTCTGGGCACCCAGGAAGATGTTCTGAGCCTGATCTCTGGTGGTTTTGATTCTGGTGTTTCCAGTTATCTGCATATCAAGCGTGGCTCTAAAGTTCATTATTGTTTCTTTAATCTGGGTGGTCCGGCGCATGAAATCGGCGTCAAACAGGTGGCTTCATATCTGTGGAATAAATATGGTTCTTCTGCGAAAGTCCGGTTTATTGCGGTTGACTTTGAGCCGGTTGTGGCTGAAATTCTGGAAAAAGTCGATGATGGCCAGATGGGGGTCGTGCTTAAGCGGATGTTTATGCGTGCTGCCGGAATGATAGCGGAGAAATTTGGTATTCAGGCGTTAGTCACCGGGGAAGCGCTGGGTCAGGTTTCCAGTCAGACATTAACTAATTTACGCCATATTGATGGGGTGACAGATCGTCTGATTCTTCGTCCGCTGATCAACTGGGACAAAGAAGACATCATCAATCTTGCCAGAGATATTGGGACAGAAGATTTCGCGAAAACGATGCCTGAATACTGTGGTGTGATTTCCAGAAAACCCACAGTGAAAGCAGTCAAAGAAAAACTGGAAGCGGAAGAAGGAAATTTTGATTTCTCTGTTCTGGACAGTGTGGTGCGTCAGGCACGTCAGATGGATATTCGTGACATCGAAAAAGAAAGCCTGCAGCAGGTACCGGATATTGAGCTGGTTGATGCGGTTCAGGAACATGCAGTCGTGCTGGATATTCGTAGTCCTGATGAAGAAGACGATCACCCACTGGAGATCGACGGTGTTAATGTGCACCATTTACCTTTCTATAAACTGGCAACTCAGTTTGGTGATTTAGATCAGTCCAAAACATATTTGCTTTACTGTGAGCGCGGTGTGATGAGTCGTTTACAGGCGCTATATCTGAAAGAACAGGGATTTGATAACGTAAAAGTTTACCGTCCATTGGCGTAACGCCGGATTCGGTTCTTATTCCGTTGAGTCAAAGTTCGCCGATAGCAGCCGAAAGGCTGCTTTTTTGTGTCTGCAGAGTAATTTTTGCATGGATATCTGTAAAATAATTTTGTCTGACTGTGGATACAGGAGAGAAGCGGGAGTTGAGACAATTTTTTATGACTTTACATAAAAACGCACCGCCATAAAGGCGGTGCAAACATTTGACAGACAGGTCAAAATTTAATACAGGAAGTATGTTTTCATAACATATTTATTACAAAAACTGTGGTAAATACCACCAGACTCGAAATACGAGCTTGCAAACACAACATCGCAACACAAAGTCTAATGATTCACAAGGGAATCAAGTCGTTAAGACTTGTTTGCGAGGCAGAATATAGAATTTTTCTGGAGGTCTCACAACGGACAAATTATAATGCTTCGCATAAAAAAAACTAATCCGATTTTTTAAGGTGAAAGATTGAACAAGAAATTACCGCCACTCAATTCTTTGCGTGTTTTCGAATCTGCGGCAAGACACTTAAGCTTTACCAAAGCTGCTGAAGAATTATATGTGACTCAGGCGGCGGTGAGTCATCAGATTAAATCACTAGAAGAGTTTCTTGGAATTAAGCTTTTTCTCAGAAGAAATCGCTCTTTGTTGCTTACAGATGAAGGACAAAATTATTTTTTTGATATTAAAGATGTGTTTACTTTTATTCAGGATGCAACAAATAAATTGCTGGAGCGGAGTGAAAAAGGTGCTTTAACTATTAGTTTACCGCCCAGTTTTGCGATTCAGTGGCTGGTTCCCCGTCTGACAGACTTTCATTTACAGCAACCTGATATAGATGTTCGGATAAAAGCAGTTGATAAGTACGAAGGGTCGCTGCTGGATGATGTTGATGTCGCGATTTATTACGGAAAAGGGCTTTGGCCAGGACTCAGGGCTGATAAACTGTATCAGGAATTTTTAATACCGCTGTGTGCGCCTTCTTTAATTCATAACGGGCATGCATTCCAGTCGCTGGATGATCTGCAACAACATACGTTGTTACATGATGAATCCCGTAAAGATTGGCAGAAATTTGCGAAAGAGTATGAATTAGAGCTTGAGAATGTCAATTATGGTCCGATTTTCAGCCATTCGACGATGGTCTTACAGGCGGCTGCACTGGGGCAGGGAATTGCTTTGGGAAACAATGTTCTGGCTCAGCCCGAAGTTGATGCCGGTCGTTTGGTGGCCCCCTTTGATAAAGTATTAATGACGGATAATGCGTTTTATCTGGTTTGTCATGAAACACAGGCGCATACAGGACGGATTGCAACATTTCGTCACTGGATGCTCAACCGCGCAAGACAGGAACAAGAGGTGATTTTAGATGAAGGAATCGCAGTTGATTAGTGGTCATGATGGACCGGTTTTTATATTTGCACATGGTGCGGGTGCCGGTATGATGCATCCGTTTATGGAGTCAATGACCCGCTATCTGGTACAGCATGGGATCCGCGTGGTCAGATTTAACTTTCCTTATATGATTCGTCAGCAGCAGGAAGGGAAAAAGTATCCGCCTGATCGAGCGCCAAAGCTGCTTGAAGCGTTTGAGCAGATCATAGCGGCTCATGGCCAGCAAGGGGTTGTGATTGGCGGAAAGTCAATGGGTGGACGCATGGCAAGCTTGCTGACAAGTCATCCTTCAGTCAAAGGGGTCGCGTGTCTTGGTTTTCCCTTCCATCCACCGGGTAAACCGGAAAAAATGAAAGGAGAGCATCTGGCCGATTGTCCGGTGCCATGTTTAATTTTGCAGGGTGAGCGGGATACATTTGGTAAGCGGGAAGAAGTAGAACTGATGAATTTCAGTCAGCAGGTTCAGCTTCAGTTTATTCCTGATGGCGATCATAGTTTTAAGCCCCGCAAGCGTTCCGGTTATTCGGAGGAAGAAAATCTGGAACTTGCAGCTGAGTTATTAAGCCGGTTTATCCGGGAGGTGGCAGATGAAAAGTAGAGGTTTATTGATTTTTGGTGCAGGATCCGGCGTTTTTAGTGTGATATTCGGAGCATTTGCTTCTCATGGGCTGAAATCTGTTTTGTCACCGTATTTACTGGGTGTGTTTGAAACCGGTGTTCATTATCAGTTTATTCATACTTTGTCGGTTTTGTGTTGCGCCATTATGCTTTGTCTCCTGAAGAACAGTGATGAAAATAAAGCATCGAAATATTTTTCCCGTGCTGCAATTTGCTTTATGATCGGCATCTTTTGCTTTAGTGGCAGTCTATATCTTTTGGCGTTAACTGGTGTGAAATGGTTTGGCCCGGTCACGCCCTTTGGCGGATTGTGCTTTATTGTTGGCTGGATCATGATGATGGTAGCCGCATGGAATATGAAAGAGGTGAGTTCGTGAAGCAGGTTATGCTCTATTGCCGTGCTGGTTTTGAAAAAGAGTGTGCGGGAGAAGTTCAGGAGAAAGCAACAAATATTGAGGTATTTGGTTTTCCGCGTTTAGTTAAAAATTCCGGCTATGTTCTGTTTGAGTGCTATCAGGACGGTGATGCAGAGCGTTTGATTCGTGAACTGGACTTTCGCAATCTGATTTTTACCCGGCAGTTTTTTGCGGTTGCCTGTAGCTTTGAAGACTTGCCTGAGCAAGATCGTGTGACGCCATTGCTGAGTGAGTTGGGTGAGATTGAAGCCTTTCCCCGTTGTGGTGATTTGCGTGTTGAAACACCAGATACCAATGAAGCGAAATCTCTGCTGAAATTCTGCCGGAAATTTACGGTGCCGCTGCGTCAGGCTTTGCGTGGTAAGGGCTTATTATTTCACAAAGAAAATACGAAGAAACCTGTCTTGCATGTTTGTTTTGTGAAACCGGGGCATTGTTATGTCGGGTATTCATACAGCGATAATAATTCTGCATTTTTTATGGGGATTCCCCGGCTTAAATTTCCTTCAGATGCACCCAGCCGCTCAACACTAAAGCTTGAAGAGGCGTTCCATGTCTTTATTCCCCGTCCTGAATGGGACGAGCGCCTGGCTTCCGGAATGTGGGCTGTTGATTTAGGCGCATGCCCCGGTGGCTGGACTTATCAGCTGGTTAAACGCTCTATGTTTGTGCATGCGGTAGATAATGGCATGATGGCTGATAGTTTGATGGATACCGGACAGGTCAAACACCATATGGAAGATGGCTTTAAGTTTGAACCTTTGAAGAAAAATGTGACCTGGCTGGTATGCGATATGATAGAAAAACCATCCAGAGTGGCACAGTTAATGGGAGAATGGTTAATTCGGGGATGGGCGAAGGAAGCGATCTTTAATCTGAAATTGCCGATGAAAGGACGTTACGAAGAGGTCTCAGAAGATATCGAAAACCTGAAACTGTTTTTTAAGGAGAATCAGGTTCAGTTTAAGCTTCAGGCTAAACATCTTTATCATGATCGGGAAGAAATCACAGTACATGTTCAGATACTCTCCCGTATATCACCTTATTAATTCCATAAAATGCACTCAACAGGTCAACAGACCCTAAATACCTTCCTCATTGCAGGTCACGAGGCAGATATCGAACACAGACACGCATGAACCCATCCCTGGGGCTGAATTCAGTCCCAGGGAAAAGTTAAACCCCTCGTTCCGGCTGACTGAAACGGATATCCTGAAGGTTAAAACCCAGCTGAATATCTGTTTTCAGTGTTGCGACGGCTTTACATGCAATCGCCAGTTCCCGGTGTTCTGTAAGCTTCTTTTGATATTTTTCTGCCAGTGTCATGCAACTGAAAGCTTCTTCCAGATTGTTACATTGTGTCAGAATCTCTTTCGCTGCTTTCGGTCCGACTCCCGGTATACCGGAAACCTGACTGGAACTGATGCCAGCCAATCCCCAGAAGTCTGTCAGCTGGGTTGGGCGGACGCCAAATTCACGTTCTATAAATGGTGTATCAAGCCAACGGTGCTGAAAGTAATCGCGGATCCTGAGTGTCGGTGATAAGAGCTGGCAGTAGCCTTTATCGGTAGAAATAATCGTGACCTGCTCTTGTCTGGCCGCGACTTTAATGGCGAGAGTTGCAACCAAATCATCTGCCTCATCCCCTTCGGACAGCAAAGAATCGAGGCCCAGCTCCCACCAGGATTGCTGGATCGCATCCAGATTTTGTTTTAGAGGTTCTGGCATCGGTTTACGTTTTTCTTTGTATCCGGGCAACAGTTTTCCACGCCAGCCTTTGTCGTCAGATTCATGATCGAAAACGGCAACCATATGTGTGGGGTGTGTTTCCTGAATAATTTTTGACAGGGTTTTCGTCGTCGTATGAATCGTTCGTTGGATATCTTCAGGATCAGGTTGTGCGGAATGCACACGCCGGATGAGATTCAGTGCATCAATGATGACCAGATGTAATGACATGAGCTTAAAATAATAAGGGCCGGGGCCCTTATTGTAATCAAATCATTTTGTTTTTCAAAGGCAGGTCTTTTTCAGACCCTGGGATTGTCAGGTCGAAATCTTGTAGCAGGGAGCATAGGCGTGTCCCCCTGGAAGCTTCATGCGATCCTGTGCGACAAAGTCCTTGAGCAGTTTGTCCATTTTGCGCATCAGTTCAGGCAGTCCATCAATGATGAATGGACCAAATTCTTCGATTTCCCGGATACCTTCCGCTTTAACATTCCCGGCGACGATCCCGGAGAAGGCTTTACGTAAATTCGCTGCCAGAGATTCAGGCGCCTGCTCAAGGTGCAGATCCAGATCAGCCATGGATTCATGAGTCGGGATAAATGGCAACTGAAACTCCGGGGTGATTTTCAGTGACCAGTTGAAACTGTATGCATCTCCCTGTTCTTTGCGATACTGGCGGACTTCCGGCATCTTCTGGCTCATGACTCTGGCTGCTTGCGCCGGATCATCGATAATAATCTGATAATGTTTCCGGGCGTCTTCACCCAGTGTGTCTTTAATAAATTCATCCAGAGAACGGAAATAATCTTCGCTTTCTTTCGGGCCGGTAAGAACAATCGGGAGAGGTTGACTGGCATTATCGGGGTGCATCATGATACCCAGAATATAGAGCAGTTCTTCGGCAGTGCCCGGTCCCCCCGGAAAAATAATAATACCGTGGGCCATGCGTACAAAGGCTTCAAGCCGTTTTTCAATATCCGGCATGATAATGAGTTCATTGACGATGGGGTTTGGTGGCTCGGCAGCGATGATCGATGGCTCTGTCAGCCCAATATAACGTGCATTGGCGTAGCGTTGTTTGGCATGACCGATGGCTGCTCCCTTCATTGGCCCTTCCATTGCTCCCGGACCGCAGCCGGTACATATATTCATTTCCCGCAGTCCCAGCTCATTCCCGACTTCGCGTGTATATTGATATTCCGTCGGATTAATAGAATGGCCTCCCCAACACACGACCATATTAGGAACGACGCCCGGAATCAGGGTGCCGGCATTACGCAGGATGCTGAAAACCAGATTGGTGATATGAATGGAGTTGGTCAGATTCAGACGCTGGCTTTCAGCCACATGCATATTGACGTAGACAATATCCCGTAACACAGAAGAGAGGTGTTCCTGAATACCTTTGATAATTTCACCATCTACAAAAGCATCAGCAGGCGGGTTTGTCAGTTCCAGTTTGATGCCCCGTTCTCTGCGCAGAACATTGACATCGAAATCCTGATATTTATCCAGCAGTTCCTTCGAGTTGTCAGTATGACTGCCTGAGTTAAGCACAGCCAGCGTGCAGTTACGGTATAATTGATACAGATCGCCGCTTGACGCGGTTTTTTTTAAGCGCTCAACTTCAAGTTGAGACAATAAATTCATACTTCCTGTCGGACTAATATGTGTAATCATGAAGGTCTCCTGTCCCCCGGCAACTGGATCAGTTTTCTTAGTGTGATTATTTCATTTGTCCCGGCTATTCCTGATACAGTTTTGTATATGGCCGATGCCCAAATATCCAGAAGGTGCTATGTATAACGCTATGATTTTTATTACCAATCTAGTTGGGTGTCAGTTTATCCGGAAACTTGTTTACATCAATTATGAGAGACACTTCACATGATTGACCTGTTTGTGGCTAAAAAATGAACGCCTATTGCCATACGGTTTTATCCGGTCCCTGGTCTTTGAGCTTATATAATTGCTGATAAAGACGCTCCAGAGTTTCGTCTGGTGATTCATTGTCCAGAAAAGGGACACTGATACTGCTGACAGTTATCTTCAGCTCTTTATCTTTAAACTTAAAAGGGATGCTTCTGATATTATGTTGAATATTCTGGATTAATGAATAACATTCCTGTTCTTTTCTCTCCGGAAGAATCATTAAGAATTCTTCTCCCGATATCCGGGCTACAGTATCAGTTGCACTCGTTTCTTTCATAATGGCCCGGGCTATGATTTTGAGCGCCTTATCTCCGGCCGGATAGCCAAAGTGTCTGTTAATTGATTTAAAGTTATCAATGTCAAATAAAGCCAGTCTTAAAGGATGTTTGTTACGAATCCAGCGGTGATATTCAAGTTCCAGACGATGATGAAGTGCGGTCCGGTTATAAACTTTTGTCAGGGGATCCTTTAGTGCCCGTTCTGCCTGATCGGATAGCCGGTGGCGAAAATTTTGGGTAATTTCATAGCTTGTTTCTATCCGGTTTTGTGTGACTTCCAGAGTTTCAAGGTATGTTTGGTCATCACTTTCAGAGGCTTTGTACTGTTTAGATAATTCATTGAACTGATTAATTAAAGAGGCTATTTCATTTTTCAGCTCATTCGTATCCTGAGTTTCTTTCAGTACGGTACGGCTTTGTTGCACCAGCTGGGAAAACTCCTGATGCATTGAGTGACGGTTCTGGCAGATCTGCGAGTGATATTCAATATTTCTGTTGGTTGAACTCAGACAATTTGCCAGTGAGTTATTGATTTGTTTGAGATATTGTTCTGAATGGCTGCGTTCATATGCAGTCCCCTGAATCAGTAACCGGAATACTTCCAGTGTCAGTTCCAGCAACTGCTCAGGTTTGACACCCGTCAGGAGTCTGGCGCGAATATCAAGCAGAACATCTCCGGCTTCTCCGCCAAAGTCCAGCTCTGAAATCAACGTTTGGAGTTCATCAGATAACCGGTTGAATAAGCCTTGACCCACGGACAACTGAATATTTTTTTCTTTTAATTCAGGATTGACTGCAAAGATCTTAATCGCACGTTCATAAAGATTCAGCAGGTGAAAAGCCTGCCTGGTTTTTGTTTCATGATGAATCTCACTGAAATTCAGTAAATCTCTGAGCTCTCTCTTTATCTTGGGCGGAAGTCCGGGAATCTTCAGTAATGTATTACCGCTCTGGTGTATCAAATGTTCAGAATTATTGATTTGTTTTTCCATAACTTTTAGCTAACTGTTTTGAAAATGTCCGATCACCCTTTGTCAGGGTGTCTCATTAACATTTAATAAGTTTTGTATGCTTTCTTCGTTGTTATATGAAGAATGTACTTTGACCAGTCCCTGGCTAATTGCCTGCTGGCAGGCTTCTCTGATATTGTCGGAAGCAAAACTTGCTGCCGGCGTATTATCAATGGCCTTTAAATAAACCCAGTGGCTTGATTTTTCTTTGATACTTAAATCTCTGGATGCACTGGTTGCCATCAATAAAATATCCAGCAATTCTTTTTCATTGATAGCCGTATGTGCTTTAGGCGGAAAAGGATAATCGGCAATCCCGATCCGGATAATCCGGTTTAACGGAACAGATGACTGAAATTCATTGACCCAGGTTTGAATCCGGTCAAATAATGCCTGAGGCTGTGTGTCCTGTTCCTGATTATTTTCTATATATAACAAATTTGCATCTGTGAAATGAAATATCCGGGCATTTGATGATAACTTTTCTTTCAGAAATTTACCAAAAGCCAGCTCTAATTTCAGGCCTTCAGAATAACCGTGCTGCAGATACATATTTCTGAGAAAAGGCACATCAATCATCGCAAACCGGAGTTTATCATTCAGTGGCTTATGAATCAGCTCTCCCATATACCATTGTTCATAGACCTGATTGCGTTTTTGCATCAACGTTGAGGAAAGATTGACATTCAGCATCCTCAAGTTATTCAGCTGAGAGCGGGAATGAGTAAATAAGTGGTTGTTCAACTCTTCAATTTCTTCATTTTGGTGACGAATAATGTACCCGCGTCTTAAGATGACGAGGAAGAAAACAAAGCTGATAATAGCGATGCTGTATGAAATATTTTTTAAAGAACTGTAACGGTTTTTCTGGCGTTTCAGTTCTCTGTCCAGCCCTTCCAGATGAAGGGTTTGTTCAACAAATGCTTTTTGCTGTTTAAAGTCATCCTCACTCAGCTGATTGAGCTTCTGTTGCCGGGATTCATTTTGCTGGTAGTGTCGGTGTGCGTAATACAACGCCTTTTTGTAGTTGCCCTGCTGCTCATAGGCATTTGAAAGCAGTTTTAAAGCCTGAAGGTTTGTATGATGATCGTGAGTTATTTCGGTGAGCTGTTCAGATTTTAATCCCAGCTGTATTGCCAGAGAGGGTTGCTTTTGTACATAAGCGATCACGGCTTTCAGCAAAGCTGCTTTGCCCTGAAGTCCGGGAAAATCATTTTGTTTTAACAGTGGGTCAATGGCTTCAAGATAGTCTTCTGCGAGTGGATAATTATAAAGTTGCAGATAGGTAGCTGCCAGATTGATTCTGACAGAAATAAATTGTGCCTTGCTATGCTGGGTGACGGGGTGGTCCAGCACATTGAGGTAAGAAACCAGTGCCAGATTATATTTCCCCTGGCGAAAGTAAATATCTCCCATTCGCTGCATGATGTTGACCCAAACCGGTGAACGTTCATAGTTGTCATAAAAATCCGCAGCCTGAGACAGGTACAGGAGGGCTTTGTCAAGTACACGCCGTTCGAAAAAAAGCCGGGCCAGCAGTGAATTGGTGGCAGCAAGCTGAGCGCCATCATCTGCTTCAAGTGCACTCCAGTATGCTGTCAGTAACTCTGAAAGGGCTTTATTATATTGCCCGTGAGAGAGGAAGTGTTTACCGAATTCAATATGATATTTGATCTGTGTGGTCACGGCCTGAATTGAAGAGAAATAATCTTTTGCATGTTTGTATAGCTTCTCAGCCAGCTGATTTTCGTCTGACCGGGAGGCGATTTCTGCCTGTAGCATCAAGATTTTATATCGGATCCGCTGAATCAGTTGTGAGGTGTTTTTCATCTGATCCAGGCGGGTCTCAATACGGGCAATTTGCTGGCGTGCCCGTGATTTATTGCGATCAAACAACCAGTTGAGTTTGATCTCCAGCAGCCGGACATCGATATCCAGATAAATCAGTTGATATTTATTGGCCAGAACTTTGGCCTGACGAATGTAATCCATCGCCTGTGTCTGGTGGCCCAGATGTGATTGAGCCTGTGCGAGAATGCCAAGTGCTTCAACACTGGCGCCCGGTGTGCGGATTTTATGCTCCGTTTCATCTCTTGTGATCGTTGACGGGGTTTTTTCCGTTGTATCTATCAGTCTTCTCTGGGTCAGAAAAGCAGTCACAAGGGATTGTGCTTCTCTGGGATCAATATCCAGTAACAGGCTTGCTTCGTTGAGTGTCGGGGATGAATAACCACTGGCACTTGTGCTGTAGCACAGTAAAGTACTCAGCAACAGAAAAAGTGTTTTCCAGCTTCTGTTTGTCATGTTTTTGCCCTGCGTTACTGGCGTGCCATCCGGCCAGTATTGATTGGTGCTTTATTTTCTGAAGAACGGTATGGATTGATATCCAGTCCGCCTCTGCGGGTATATCTTGCATAGACGGTCAGCTTTTTCGGAGCGCAATACTTTTTAATATCGGTAAAAATTCTTTCAACACACTGTTCATGAAATTCATTGTGTTCACGGAATGATATCAGATAGCGGAGCAGTGCTTCCCGGTTGATTTTATGTCCCTGATAATGAATTTCAATACTACCCCAGTCCGGTTGGCTGGTAATCAGGCAATTTGATTTCAGTAAGTGACTGTGAAGTGTTTCTTCGACCCATTCATGACCGGTTGCATTGTCCAGCAGAGATGGATTGAAATCGTAGCAATCAATGAGGATATCAGTATCGTCAATACATTCACCTTGCATCGGGGTGATAGCCTCGCCGGTGAAATCGGTGACTTTGCTTAATATAACAGAAACCGGCGCACCGGCGCATGCAGATAAATCGTTTTCCAGTTGCTTTTGTACCGCCTGAATACTGTCAAACCGGCTTTGGTTATAACTGTTCAGGTACAGTTTAAAGGATTTTGATTCGATTAAGGCAGGGCTTTCAGCCGGAACAGAAACGTGTCCGATCGCAATTTGAGGCAGGCCATTGTGATTCAGCCATGAAAGTTCATAAAGTGTCCACAGATCACAGCCGGTAAAAGGGAGTGAAGAGTTGAGTTGTAAATCATCCCGGTTGAGCGATCTGGGCACAGGTTGTAACAGGGATGGGTCGTAATGTGCCTTATAGTGTGTGGTTTTACCTAAAGTCAGACCAGCCAGCGCTTTGTCATCAGAATATTTGCTCATACTTAGTGCTAAATTTGTTTAGAATATCAGAATTCTACGAAATCCGTGGCCCTGTGTCATTACAGGTCTGCTTATTGGACGAAATCCAGAGGAGTCTCCCTACATATGGTTTCAGATGCTTTAACCCGGTTCAGCCAGCGCTATCAGGATGATTATTATCAGGTTTATGGCCAGTCACCGGATAATCCGGATTTATATGACTGGCCTTCTGAATGTATAACTGCTTGTCATGATGAGACGGTTTTCTGGCAGCCTGTCAGTCGTGAGCCGGCTGATTTTTCTAAGGTTGAACAGTCGATAGAACTGTTATTGCACTCAGATATCAAAGATTTTTACGGCACTCAGTATTGTGCCGATATGGACGCGGTCTGGGAAGGCATGGATCTGACGTTGCTTCAGGTATGGAATGATGATGATTTTATCCGTTTACAGGAAAATATTTTAGGTCATCTGGTGACTCAGCGACGGTTGAAGCTGAAGCCAACCGTTTTTATTGCTTCGACACCTGCTGAGTTTGATGTGATTTCGGTGTGTAACCTGACCGGGCAGGTTTTATCCGAAAGGGTGGGGACAAAGCAACGGGATGTGCTGGCACCCTCATTAGATGTATTTCTGGATCAACTGACACCAAGGGTATGATGGATGTACGTCGTTGAATTGCAATTTGAGTGTTTTGATAACACAACCGTTTCTGCCGTGGAACAGGCCATTTATGGCCTGATTGAGGCATTTCGCTTCAATGGTCAGCTGTTAGGGCGTGAATTCCCGGTGGTGATGGGAGAAGAGGGGATTTTTTCAGTCCGTGCGATGTGTCCTGAGAAGCAAAGCTTACATCCTGACTACCATTCTGATTTTGTTAAAGTCTGTTTGTCGCGCCTGACTGATGCCGGATTGTTGGCTCCGAAAGTGAAAATTATTGGTCTGGATATTCATTCCGAGCAAACGGATACGTCTGAAACCAGAGAGTGGCAGATACTTTACACAACTTATGTGCATACCTGTTCACCGTTGAGAAATGGCGATAATTTGCTGCCTGTTCCCCTGTATCGTATTCCGCCGACTTTCAATGGTGATCACAAAGCTGTGATTAAATGGCAGACGGAGTGGCAGGCTTGTGATGAGCTGCAAATGGCCGGAGGCTGTCGTGCGGAACATGCGGCATTAAAAGAGTTAAATCATCCTGAAAGTGATCTGTTCAGGCGGGGTTGGGATTTGCGGGGCCGAATCGAATATTTAACGGGGATTCCGACTTATTATTACCAGTATCAGGTCGGTGGCGTCAGTCTTGAGGCTGAGCAACAACGCTTGTGTCCGGTTTGTGGCGGGGAGTGGCGTTTGCATGAGCCTGTTCATGATATCTTTCACTTCAGGTGTGAGAAGTGCAGGATTATTTCTAACTTATCCTGGGATTATCTCAAGTAATCGTACCGGTTTAAAAACGTGAATGAAAAAGCCGATCTTTTGATCGGCTTGTTTAACTGGCTTAAAAGAGGGATTACCAACCTTTGACGACACTGTCTTTAAATGTCTTCATTGCAGCCTGATAGACTTCTTCTGTCTGATAAGCCTTAACAAAGTTTTTCACATTGTCGTTATTGACGTTATCTTCACGGGCAACGATCAGGTTCACGTATGGAGAATCTTTATCTTCGACAAAAATACCATCTTTGTTTGGTGATAAATCAATCTGACTGGCGAAGCTATTGTTAATGATAGCAACAGTGACGTCATCGAGTGAGCGTGGCAGTTGCGCGGCATCCAGTTCAACAACTTCGATATTTTTCGGGTTTTCCACGATGTCCTGAACCGTTGCTTTCAGACCAACGTTATCACGGAGCTTAATTAAGCCCTGTTTTTGCAGCAGCAGTAATGAACGTCCCAGATTGGTTGGATCATTTGGCACAGCAATCCGCGAGCCTTCTTTGATCTCATCAACAGATTTGACTTCTTTTGAGTATCCGGCAATTGGATAAACAAAGGTATTACCGGCAATAGCCAGTTTATAACCACGGTCAGCGATTTGCTGATCCAGATAAGGTTTGTGCTGGAAAGCATTCACATCAACCGAGCCATCATCCAAAGCTGCATTTGGTGTCACGTAGTCTGTAAATGTGACAAGTTCAACATCCAGATTGTACTTATCTTTCGCGACTTTTTTGGCAACTTCAGCAACCTGAGCCTCTGCACCTGCCATGACACCAACTTTAATTTTTTGAGTGTCAGCTGTTTTTTCACCGCAGCCCGACAGCACCAGTGCTGAAGCAGCTGTAATAATCGCCAGCAGACCTTTCAGGTTAAATTTCATGTATTTCTCCTTGATAAACTCTTATAAATTTTAAATTATGTTATTGATTGTTATCTGTGATCAACCCGACGGACAATGCTGTCACCGATGGATTGAATGATTTGAACCAAAATGATCAACATGATGACAGTGACAACCATGATCACCAGATCATATCGGTAGAATCCATACCGGATTGCAACATCACCCAGACCGCCGCCGCCAACTGTGCCAGCCATTGCTGAATAACTTACCAGTGTGACCAGAGTAATGGTGACTGCGTTTAAAATGGTCGGCAGTGCTTCCGGTAACAGGACTTTTGTAATGATTTGGAAGGGTTTTGCGCCCATCGCCTGAGCCGCTTCAACCAAGCCTGACGGGACTTCCAGCAGGGCATTTTCAATTAACCGGGCGACAAACGGAATCGCACCGATCGTCAATGGAACGATTGCTGCGGTGGTACCGATAAATGTACCAACCAACAACTTTGTCAGCGGAATAATGGCAACCATCAGGACTAAAAATGGTACAGAACGGCCAATGTTGACAATGGCGCCCAGAATCTGATTCAGCCTGACATTTTCAAGTAAACCACCTTTTTTACTGGTGTGGAGTATCACGCCCAGCGGGATACCGATTAAAAAACCAATCAGGCCGGAGACGGCAACCATATAAACAGTTTGACCTGTAGCCCCCAGTAAAAGCGAGGCATTTTGACTGACCCAGTCGGTAAGTGTATTAATTGACATAGCCTAAAACCTCAACTTTTACATGATGTTCGCTCAGGAAGCTGATCGCTGCATTTTCATCTGTTTCATTGCCGGACAGCTCAGCCATCATCATGCCGAATTTAACCCCGCCAGCATAATCAATATCCGAGCTGAGAATGTTCACGTCAATGTTAAAATCCCGTGAGATCTGAGACACCAAAGGTGCATCAACGGTTGCTCCGGTAAATTCCATCCGGATGAGTGGATGTGTATTTGCCTTGCGGCGGTCAAACAATCTTGACTGGTAATCGTCAGGGACTGATAAATCAAGTGTAGATCTGATGAATTGATGTGCCAGCTCTGTTTTGGGATGCGCAAAAATATCACTCACTGTGCCTTTCTCAACCAGTTCACCCTGACCGATGATTGCCACTTCATGACAGATATTTTTCACGACATCCATCTCATGCGTGATGATTAAGATAGTAATATTAAGCCGTTGATTAATTTCTTTCAGCAAATTCAGAATTGACTGAGTTGTGGCCGGGTCCAAAGCACTGGTTGCTTCATCGCACAACAGAACTTTTGGATCGGAAGCCAGTGCCCGGGCAATTGCCACCCGCTGCTTTTGTCCGCCACTGAGATTTGCCGGGTAAACATGCGCTTTGTCAGACAGGCCGACCAGATTCAGCAATTGACTGACCTTGGGTTCAATCTGTTCTTTTGCGCTACCGGCAAACTCTAACGGCAGGGCAACATTTTCAAACACCGTCCGGGAAGACAGTAAGTTAAAATGCTGGAAGATCATCCCGATATTTCTCCGGGCCTGACACAAATCTGCCGGGCTGAGTTTCGTCAGGTTGATGCCATTGACAATGACGTCCCCGTCAGTCGGTGCTTCTAACATATTAACGCAGCGAATTAATGTACTTTTTCCGGCACCTGAAGCACCGATCACACCAAAAATAGTCCCTTGTTTGATATGGAGATTAATGTCTTTCAAGGCATATATCTGCTTTGTTCCTTGCTGAAACACCTTGTTGACGTGATTTATTTCAATCATGAGATAACCTGCGCAGGCTCTGATTGTCAGAGATCATTTGGTTGATAATAGTTTTGTTAGGGATGCTAGGGCTTCATAAGGTTGAAGTCAATAGATATTTTTACGTCTAGACGTCCAAAATGAAATCTTCATCGTTTAGTATAATAAAAAGAATAAATTGTTCTCGTCACGAACTCAGAGGCAGAATTCATTTTCGGTGATTTTATCTGCTTATGATAAACTGCCAGACAAATCTCACTGAAACCTGCATCTTGAGGTATCAGTTTTTTATCATCTGTTATGAGAGTCGGATTTTGGCAAAACCAGCAGTGTTTTTAGATCGGGATGGTGTGATTAATGTCGATCAGGGATATGTTCATGATGAGCATGATTTCCACTTTATAGAAGGTGTATTTGAGGCAACAAAACAGTTGCAGGAGATGGGATACCTTCTTGTATTAGTGACCAACCAGTCCGGGATTGCCCGCGGGATGTTTAGTGAAGATCGCTTTTTGTCGCTGACACAATGGATGGACTGGAATTTTGTTGATAACGGTGTTGAGCTGGACGGTATTTACTACTGCCCCCATCATCCGGAACATGGTATCGGTGATTACAAACAGGACTGTGATTGCCGGAAGCCTAAGCCGGGGATGTTTATTTCCGCACGGGACTTTCTCAAAATCGATATGGAAAAGTCGGTCATGGTGGGGGATAAGCCTGCGGATATGATGGCAGCAAAATCAGCCGGTGTTGGCACGAAAGTTCTGGTCAGAACTGGAAAAGCTGTCACACCGGAAGGGGAAGCGCTGGCTGATGTAGTTTTGGGCAGTCTTCGTGATGTGCCCGGATTTTTAAAAAGCCGCTAAGATTTAAAAAATCAGATTCAGAAAAGAAAGTGAGCGTTAGCTTCTTTCTTTTTTCTCTATGTTTTTATTGCCGTAAAAAGAAAAAGCCAGCAATTTGCTGGCTTTTCTGTATGGTGGAGGGGGACGGATTCGAACCATCGAAGGCGGAGCCGGCAGATTTACAGTCTGCTCCCTTTGGCCACTCGGGAACCCCTCCGGAATTTTTCTTAATGTCTTGAAACCGTTTGATCTCACTATCAAACAACTTCGGAATATGGTGGAGGGGGACGGATTCGAACCATCGAAGGCGGAGCCGGCAGATTTACAGTCTGCTCCCTTTGGCCACTCGGGAACCCCTCCAGATTTTCTTCCTCAACGATGATTCCCGCATCAATCGTGAGTGCGGGGCGAATCTTAACAAACTCATTTAGTCTGTAAAGACTTTTCTGAAAAAATTGAGTTGAATGGTGCCTTTTTGGACAAACTAACTAAAATACAGGCAATTTCAATGCAATATTAGTGGTAAGTGACAATATATCTTGAAGGTTTATGATTCATGGCCAGTACTATATTTAAGACGACAGCACTCAGAACCGAAACACCGACAACATAGGCTGACAGATAAAACAGAGATGTCATGACGATGACTGCATCAATGCAGAGTTGGACTTTTCCTGCGGCAATCCCGAAATTATCCTGAACATACAGGCAAAATACATTGAACCCACCGAGGCTTGAATGATGGCGGAACAAGACCAGCATACCAATCCCCATGAGTAAACCACCGACAACTGCGCAATAAACATCATTGAGACTGTTGAGTTTCATAAACATCGCAATATGATCCGACAATACAGAAACCGCTAATCCACACAGGATGCTGTTACCGGCAAAGCGCAAGCCAAATTTCTTCCAGGCAAGCAGATAAAACGGGGTATTGCACAGAAAGTACAGCGTGCCGAAAGATAATGGCATAAATTGATCGAGTAATAATGCCAACCCGGCAGTTCCGCCGGTAATCATCTGCGCTGACTGAAGAAAGTTGATCCCCAGTGCAACCAGAAAGCAGCCGGTTATCATTGCAATGATATCTTCTTTATACGAATGTTTTTCCATGACTGAGCCATTGGTATGTTCTTATCTCTGTCCGAATCATAAGTAAAAGGTGAAAATTCCGGTAGCTAGAAAAGGAAATTTAGGGTAAACCTATGTCTCTAATCTTTTACAACCTGTAAATGGAATTATTGACACTTTGGTGAGGTTTATAAGAAAACTTCAACTGATTATGAAAAAACTGCATGATCATTTATTCAATTTGGGCTTTATGACATAGTTCAATTTAGGTAGAATGCGCCTCAAATTGAGTAGCGAAAACGTTTGCTTTTGCATTTAGAGCAGTTTTTCGACCTTTATATGATGAGTCAGGAGATACAGATGCTAACGCGAGATATGAATATCGCTGATTATGATGCGGAGCTCTTCGCAGCAATTCAGGAAGAAACCCTCCGTCAGGAAGAACACATTGAATTAATTGCTTCCGAAAACTATACCAGTCCACGGGTCATGGAAGCTCAGGGTTCTCAGCTAACAAATAAATATGCAGAAGGTTATCCTGGCAAGCGTTATTACGGTGGTTGTGAGTACGTGGACAAAGCAGAGGCTTTGGCAATTGATCGGGCATGTAAATTATTCAACTGTGAATATGCAAATGTTCAGCCTCATTCAGGTTCTCAGGCGAACAGTGCAGTTTATATGGCTTTGCTGAATCCGGGTGATACTGTGCTGGGGATGAGCCTTGCCCATGGTGGTCACCTGACTCATGGTTCTCCGGTTAACTTTTCTGGTAAGCACTATAATGTGATTCCTTATGGCATTGATGAAAGTGGCCAAATCAATTACGACGAAATGGAAGCGCTCGCGCTTGAGCATAAGCCTAAGATGATTATCGGTGGCTTCTCGGCTTATTCTCAGATTGTTGACTGGGCAAGAATGCGTGAAATCGCTGACAAGGCAGGTGCTTATCTGTTTGTTGATATGGCGCACGTTGCGGGTTTGATCGCTGCGGGTGTTTATCCGACGCCAATTCCTCATGCGCATATCGTGACGACGACAACACATAAAACACTGGCTGGTCCGCGTGGTGGTCTGATTCTTTCCAACGCGGGTGAAGAGATGTATAAGAAGCTGAATTCAGCTGTTTTCCCTGGCGGCCAGGGCGGCCCTCTGATGCACGTAATTGCTGCAAAGGCGGTTGCGTTCAAAGAAGCAATGGAACCTGAATTTAAAGAATATCAGGCACGTGTTGTGAAAAATGCCAAAGCGATGGTTGCCCAGTTCCAGGAACGTGGCTACAAGATCGTTTCAAATGGTACTGAAAATCACCTGTTCCTTGTTGATTTGATTGATAAGGGTATTACAGGGAAAGAAGCGGATGCCGCCTTGGGCGCAGCAAATATAACCGTCAACAAAAATTCCGTGCCTAACGATCCGCGGAGTCCTTTCGTCACTTCAGGTATCCGTGTTGGTACGCCTGCGATCACCCGTCGTGGTTTCACGGTGGAAGATGCAGAAAATCTGGCAAACTGGATGTGTGATGTGCTTGATAATGCTGATGACCAGTCTGTCATTGAAGCAACAAAAGCAAAAGTACTTGAGATTTGTAAGCGTTTACCTGTTTACGCTTAATCTGAAGATGATTCATGCAAAAAACCCGCAATTTGCGGGTTTTTTTATGCTTGTTTTCAGGAGATATTATTTAATTTCAACACCCTGAGCCTGAAGATCAGCATGATAAGAAGAACGGACGAAAGGACCACATGCGGCGTGCGTGAAGCCAAGGTCCAGAGCAATCTCTTTCAGCTCTTCAAATTCAGAAGGCGGGACATAGCGTTCAACCGGTAAATGGTGCCGGCTTGGTGCCAGATACTGACCCAATGTCAGCATGGTCACCCCATGAGCCCTTAAATCTTTTAATACCCCGATAATCTCTTCTTTTGTTTCACCAAGTCCCATCATCAAACCAGATTTAGTCGGGATGTCCGGGTGGTTATCTTTGAATTTTTTCAATAGCTCGAGAGACCATTTATAGTTAGCACCAGGACGAGCTTTACGGTACAAACGTGGGGCGGTTTCAAGGTTATGGTTAAATACGTCCGGGGGACTGGTTTGTAAAATTTCCAGCGCTTTATCCATACGTCCCCTGAAATCAGGAACCAGTGTTTCAATTCTTATTTCAGGATTCAGCGCCCTGATTTCCCTGTTACAATCAGCAAAGTGTTGCGCACCACCATCACGTAAGTCATCACGATCGACTGAAGTGATCACCACATATTTCAGTCCCATATCTTTGATCGTTTGTGCCAGTTTTTCCGGCTCACCGGCATCAGGTGTTAATGGGCGACCGTGTGCAACATCGCAGAATGGGCAACGACGGGTACAGATAGCACCCAGAATCATAAAAGTAGCCGTGCCGTGGTTAAAACATTCCGCAAGGTTAGGGCAGGACGCTTCCTCACAGACAGAATGCAGATTATTTTTACGCATCGCAGATTTGATATCCTGAATGCGCTGACTGTCCGAAGGCAGTTTGATCTTCATCCATTCCGGTTTGCGTAACACTTCTTTTTGTTCGGACGGCATATTTTTTACCGGTATCAGTGCCATTTTATCCGCATCCCGGTATTTGACGCCTTTCTCCATTTGAATTGGTTTAGTCATGATATTACTTCTGTGCTGTATTGAGTGTGCCCGTATCCCAGTGTGGTCACGAGTTCTTTAATTAACTGTTCTTCTACGGTGCGGAGGGTTGAGGGCCCGCCAAGGTCACTGACCTGAACCATCTCCATGCCTTGATAACCACATGGATTGATCCTTAAAAACGGTGATAAATCCATGTTCACATTGAGTGCCAGCCCATGAAATGAACAGCCACGACGAATCCTTAAGCCAAGAGAACAAATCTTTTTATCTCCGACGTAGACACCAGGTGCATCTGGCTTCGCCTTTGATTCAATGCCAAAAGCCTTGAGAGTCTTGACGACGATATTTTCAATATGTGTGACCAGTTCACGGACGCCCAGCTGCTTTCTTCTCAGGTCAAGTAAGAAGTATACAACAAGCTGACCGGGGCCATGATAGGTGACCTGTCCGCCACGGTCTGACTGAACAACCGGAATGTCCCCGGTATTGAGCAAATGCTCGGCTTTCCCGGCCTGACCCTGAGTGAAGACCGGTGGGTGTTCGACAAGCCATATTTCATCCCGGGTTTCACTGGTCCGGCTGTCAGTAAACTCATGCATAGCCTGCCAGACTGTCTGATAATCTTGCTGGCCAAGTTGTTTAATGATGAGACGCTGGTTATCCATGTGCAGACTTATTACTTTTGGAAGAGAATTATCAGCGGATTATAAACTTCTTTGGGACGCTGAACTACTCATAGATGCTATAAAATTAACCATAATCTTCGTGTATGATTGTTTAACCATCTGATATATATAGAAAAAGCAGCCAGAGCTGCTTTCAAAAAAAATTGAAAAAATCAATAAAAACCGCATTCAGTGAATCGGATGTCTGATTTACAGCACCATACGGACGATATCAATCTCACCCAGTTCTTTATAGAGCGTTTCTACCTGCTCAATTGACGTTGCCGTGATATTAATTGAAACAGAATGATAGTTTCCTTTCGCACTTGGTTTCACCTTTGGGCTGTAATCACCCGGTGCGTGGCGCTGAATCACCTCAAGGACACGTTCCGGTAATTCCGGCTTTGCATATCCCATCACTTTGTATGTAAATGAACAAGGAAATTCAAGGAGATCCTTTAACTTAGCGTCGGAATTAATAGTCAACATATCGGGTGTTCCTGATGAAATATACGGATTCTGGAGGGGAATGTTACTGTTTTACCGGGATGAACTCAAGATATTGCAGCCTGTGCCAAAGCCGGAAAAAGTCAGTTAATTCATTTTATTCAGCTTTTTTATTCTGAATGAACAATTTTATTTTGAATAAACAATACCCAATTCACTTTGGGGGTGACCCGGAAGTGAATGGGTATCTGTTTTCCGGCAGGTGGCGCATATTCATTCAGGAAAGCTATTTAACTGAAATCACCAGAGATATAGTTGCGGGTGCGTTCTTTGCCCGGATCATTAAAAATTTGTCTGGTTTTGCCAAATTCTTCCAGCTCGCCAAGGTACATGAATCCCGTATAGTCAGAAATACGCATGGCTTGCTGCATATTATGTGTCACAACCACAATGGTATATTTGGTGCGCAATTCCGTGATCAGCATTTCGATAGCTGAGGTTGCAATCGGGTCAAGTGCTGAGGTTGGTTCATCCATTAAAATAACATCGGGTTCCAGTGCAATTGTTCTGGCAATACACAACCGTTGCTGTTGGCCTCCGGATAAACCATTGGCATCCGAATTGAGTTTATCTTTCACTTCATCCCAAAGATGAGAACGTTTCAAAGCGGACTCGACCCGCTCTCTGATTTCTTCTTTGGAGAATTTTCCCTGTATCTTCAGTCCAAATGTCATATTCTCATAAATTGTCATCGGGAAAGGCGTCGGTTTTTGGAAAACCATCCCGACTTTAGAGCGTAATTCATTAATGTCCGTATTCGCAAAGATACTTTGCCCTTCAAGTTGTATATCACCTTCAGCGTACTGCTGACCGTAAAGGTTGTAAATCCGGTTTAATGTTCTTAACAGGGTCGACTTCCCACATCCGGATGGTCCGATGAGTGCAGTGACGCGATTTTTGTAAATCGGCATGGAAACATTTTTCAGTGCGGGTGCAGCACCTTTGGCATAGAAGAAGTTCAGGTTCTGTATTTCCATGCTTTGCATCAGGTTCTCTTCTTCATAAAAGGCTTGTCCGTTGATGTCTGCGTCTGATGTGCTGTGAAGTATGCTGTTAATTGCCGTACTCATGCTCTTCCTGCCTTAATTATTTTCGGCAACACAGTTGCCAGTACGTTTATGCCTAAGATAAAGGTCGTTACAATCAGTGCACCGGCCCATGCAAGATTTTGCCACGATGTATATGGGCTCATCGCAAATTGATAGATAGTTACGGGTAAATTTGCCATCGGTTTACTCATGTCTGTCGTCATGAAGTTACTGTTCAGAGAGGTAAATAACAGAGGGGCTGTTTCTCCTGAAATACGGGCAATTGAAAGTAACACCGCCGTGATAATACCAGGTGCTGCAGCCCGGTAGCTTAACTGAGTGATGACCCGCCATTTGGGTGATCCCAAACCGCTGCCGGCTTCTTTGAGGGTTGGTGGAACCAGACGCAGCATTTCTTCTGTTGAAGAGATAATCATAGGTAACGCGAGAACGGCCAGTGCAATCGCACCAGCCCAGCCGGAATAGCCTCCGGTAGGAACCACAATAATGGCATAAATGAACAAACCGACGAGAATGGAAGGGGCACTCATCAACATCCCGTTTAAGAAGCGTAATGATTCTGCAATTTTGTTGTCTTTCTCTGTTTCTGCCAGCCAGGTACCCGCAAGAATACCGATAGGCGCCGCAATAAGAATGCCTGCTAATGTCAGCATAAAGCTACCAATCAGGGCATTTTTCAGGCCGCCTTCGCTCCCCGGTCCGGGGGTCAGCATGGTAAATGTATTCAGGTTCAATCCTTTTATACCATCACCAATGAGGGTATAAAAAATACTGGCGAGCATAAACACGCCTGAAGCGGCAGACAGCGTGCAAAATGCCAGAAAGATAAAATTTTTTATTTTTCTTTTATTCATACTTTTTTTTCCTCAACAGACGACGGGCAAAACTCATCACAAAAAAAGTAATGATGAACAACACAACGCCAAGGGCGATGAGAGAAGCCAGTTGCATTGGATCGGTTGCTTCATTAAATTGCTGCGCGATGGTTGCGGAGATAGAACTGGCGGGCATAAAAAGCGATGTCTCAATCCGGTTTGCGCCACCAATGACAAAAGCAACGGCCATGGTTTCACCTAACGCCCGGCCTAACCCCAGAATTGCAGCACTGACAGTGGCTTCTTTGACCTGAGGAATCAGAACCCGGGTGATCACTTCAAATGGTGTGGCGCCTGTCCCATACGCGGCTTCTCTGAGTACATCCGGAATGGACTTCAGTGCATCTCTGGTTAATGAGGTCATGATCGGCAAAATCATAATCGACAGAATGATCCCTGCACTCAGCAAACCGATACCAATGGGCGGTCCGTCAAACCAGGGGCCTATCAGGGGAATATCGACGATATGCTCTGCTGCCCACATCTGAAAATTATCTGAAAACCACGGGGCGAAGACAAATAATCCCCACATTCCGTAGATGATACTTGGTATTGCAGCCAGTAGTTCAACGGCTTTACCGACAGGTTCACTGAGCCAGCCCGGGGTGAGTTCTGCTAAAAAAATGGCGGTGCCGAGAGCAATTGGCGCGGAGATAAGAATCGCAATAAGAGATGATACCAGTGTCCCGTAAATTGCTGCAGCTGCGCCAAACTCGCCTTGAATCGGGTCCCATATATCGCGGAAAATAAAGTGAATTCCGAATTTTTGAAATGCAGGCCAGCCACCTTCAATCAGGGATAAGATAATGCCTGTTAAAGTGATAAATATAAGAAGTGCACTGGCAAAACTCAATTTATTAAAAACAGAGTCGCCATTGATTTTATTTTTTAAACTGATAATTGTCATCATAATATTTACAGGCCTTTATATTTGTCATGTGAATGTGGATATATTCTCTGACATGAATAAAGGCCTGAATTCTGTTATTTAATAATTGATTTTCCGTTATGGACCAGACTGTGTTTCCACGTGCTGTTTACCATATCGACAACTTTTTCAGGCATTGGCACATAATCCAGTTTTTCAGCATACTTGCCGTGTTTGTAGCTCCACTTAAAGAAGTCGACCATCGCTTGTGCTTTCTTTGTATTCACCTGATCTTTATGCAGAAGAATAAAGGTTGCTGCAGTCAGCGGCCATGAGTCATCACCTGGCTGATTATTCAGTAAAAGGTGATACCCCGGGGCATTTTTCCAGTCTGCATTTGCTGCAGCTGCCTGGAATGTTTTCATGGTCGGCATCAGGAATTTTCCTGAGCTGTTTCTCATTTGTGTATAAGCCAGGTTGTTTTGCTTCGCATAAGCATATTCAACATAGCCGATAGAGCCTTTCGTGCGGTTGACGAAGTTGGCGACACCTGCATTGCCTTTACCACCAATACCCGTTGCTGCTTTTGGCCAGCTGATATCTTTTGCAAAACCCACCTGAGTCCGCCAGTCATAACTGATTTGATTCAGGTATTGGGTGAAGTTATAAGTGGTGCCTGAACCGTCTGAACGGTGAACGACATAAATGGATTGATGAGGTAGTTTGACATCCCGGTTGAGTGCAACAATTGCGGGGTCATCCCATTTTTTAATTTTGCCAAGGAAGATATCAGCAACAACGTTCCCTGTTAATTTTAATTCACCAGCCTTAATGCCCGGAATATTCACAACCGGAACAATCGCACCCATCACCATTGGGAACTGGATCATGCCCTTTTTGTCCAGCTGCTTCATCGTTAAAGGTGCATCAGAAGCGCCGAAATCAACAGTTTTTGCTGTGATTTGTCTGATACCACCGCCAGAACCAATACCCTGATAGTTGATTTGAACCCCGGTTTCTTTTTGGTATTGCTCTGCCCATTTAGCGTAAACAGGTAGCGGGAAAGTTGCACCAGCACCATTAATGGTTGTTTGCGCTGCGACACCAAATGAAGCAGCAACCATCAATGAAGACACAAGAGCTGATTTAATGAATTTCACAATATATCTCCGATATCATTTAACAAATGAAGCGGGCTATTTAAATCAAAAAGAAAAACTTAAATAGCCCCTGTTAGTTTTAGCGTTGAAATAAAACTAAAAGAATTGAAATGAATTCAATCTGCCAATCGGTGCAACCCAATCGACGTGATTGAGATTAGGAATCTAATGTGACGTTTTTATGAAGAAAATTGGAAAAGAGTGCATTTGATAACTAGATTTATCATAATTAAATTAAATCTGATAAAAATATTTCACAAGATGAAAAATAATTTGATGTGATTACTGTTAATTATAATTTCTTATTTTGAGGGACATGCCTTGTCATTTATTATTTTCATTATTATATATCGGGTGAATTATTAATAACATGGATATGTTGATTATATTTAAAGTGTATCTGATTTATGGATTAGCGTGTTTTTCTATATTCTCTTCTGTTTTTTTCAGAAATCTCAGCAAAAGTCGCATTCATATTGCCGGAGTATTGCCGGTTTTGGCTGCATTTGGGCTGGTACACGGCATTCATGAATGGTCAGCGCTCTATCTGGAGATATTCAGAAGTGAATCTGGAGTATTCAGATACATTGAAGCATTTAAAGTGGTTAAGTTATGGTTATCTTTTGCCTTTTTAAGCCTCTTTGCCTGGAAAATGCTGAATCTGACTTCCTGGCGCTATCTCCGCTGGATTAAGGGATGCATGATGACCCTATTGTTGATTTTTATCGCCGGATTGGTTCTCCGCTATGACATGGACGCCTCTCAGGCTTACATTGTTTCACTCCGTGAACAGATCCGGTGGATTTTTGCATTGGGTGGCGGCGTATTATCTGGTCTGGCAGTCTACAGTTATGCCAATATTCTTGAAGAAGAAGGGTATGGGGCATCTCTGCCTTTTAAACTCATGGGACTGGCATTGATAGGGTATGGTTGTTTTGCCGGTTTATTTTCAGTTGAGAGTGGCTTATGGGTTTTAGTCTGTCAAACGTTTTGGGCGATTTGTATTACAGTGACACTTTGGTATGCACTCCGGGTGTTTGACCGGGAACGTGACAGTCAGACTGAGGCCGCATTACATCAATCGCTTCAGGATGCCAAACTAAAAGAGCTGGGAGAGCTGATTTCTGCGGTTGCCCATGAAATTAAAACACCGGTGAGCAGTGCGATGGTGAGTTGTGACTTGCTATTACGACAATTACCGGATGATGAGGCGCACCGGCGGCAAATTAACCGGATTATGAATAGTTTGACCCGGGCTGCGGAAATCAGCCATGAAGTATTGAACTATGCGCATCATAAGCCCGTAAAACATGAACGCGTCCGGTTGTGCGATATCATTCATGCCGCGGTTCATCTGAATCAGTATCGTTTAGCCGGATTTGATTGCATGATGGAACTGGATGAGCAATTGGTGGTTTACGGTGATGCGGGGCTTCTGGAGGAAGTGATCAGTAACTTTATCTCTAATGCCATTGATGCCAGTCAAGACGATGACCGGCGTATCAAAATTAGTTGCTTCCGGGACAAGCTGAATGTTGTGGTTCAGGTGCTTGATTATGGCGATGGAATGCCACAGGATATGATTGGTAAGGCAACTCAGCCATTTTTTACGACGAAACCAAGAGGCGAGGGAACGGGCATGGGGCTGTCATTGTGTAAACAGATTATCTTAAGGCATGGCGGCACACTTTTACTGCGGAACCATCCAGAAGGATTTGTTGCTGAAATGCGTTTACCGGGAGGAAATCAATGACACTCAGACTGTTACTGGCCGAAGATGATCAACAGCTCAGAGAAGTATTGGTTGAAGCTTTGACGTTGGAGTCTTTTGACGTGATTGCCTTTGATAATGCAGAAGATGCATTAGATTACGCCGCCACTCAGCATATTGACCTGGCCCTGATGGATGTCGTTATGCGTGGTATCACCGGGATTGAGGCGTTGGCTTCATTACGGCGCATGCACCCGAATATTGGTATTGTGATTACCACTGCCTTTGCAACGGTCGATATGGCCGTCGACGCCATGAAGAAAGGAGCGGATGAGTTTTTGACCAAGCCGTTTAATCTGACATCTTTATCCGTCACATTAAAAAGAGTCTATGCACAGCACTCACCAAAGTCGCCGGTGGATGAGCGACATAATGATATGATTTTTTCTGCATTATCTAATCCAATCCGGAGAATGGTTGTGAAGCAGCTTAAAATTCACCGTAAGCTGAAATTTATGGATTTGTGCCGGGTTGTCGGTGTTGAGGATCATACAAAATTTAATTTTCATCTCAGACAGTTGGTGAACTGTGGGCTGGTTGAAAAAGAAGAAGGAAGGACTTACTCACTGACAGAGCGAGGTATCCAGGTTTATATCAGTATGTTGCAATCCTGATTTTGCTCTCATACCATTCTGAGTAACTTTCTGATCTGGATATATCTTGTTCCGTAAACCGCTCAAGCCATCCCTTTTCGTTGATAAGAAAGGCGCTTAAACAAGGACACCCATGCCCTTGTCTGTTTGCGCCACCAAACACATCCAGATGATTAGTTTATTTTCCAGATTAATGGAATCAGAGTGCATTTGTTTCTGTCATGAAATGGTTCAGGGCAATGTTGTCAGCCAATAAAAAACGGCCTGTCAGATGGCCGTTTTCGATTCAATAATCATGTGTGAATGTTGATTAGAACAGTCCTTTAAACAATAAGACGATGTAATCCCACAGGCGGCTGAAAATACTGCCTTTCTCTACATCTTCAAGTGCCATCAGCGGGTATTGGGCAACATCTTTACCTTCCAGCTGGTAGTAAAGCTTACCGACAACATCTCCCTTATGAATAGGAGCCTGCAGTTCTTTTTCAAGCACAAAACTGGCTTTCAGATTTTTTGCCTGACCACGGGGCAGAGTCACATAAGTATCTTTATCGACACCCAAAGCAACCGTGCTTTTGTCTCCCATCCAGATTCTTTCCTGAACGAAGGTTTGTCCCGCTTTGTGTGGTGCAACTGTTTCAAAGAAGCGGAAACCATAACTCAGCAGTTTTTTGCTTTCAGATTTACGTGCATTTGCACTCTTGGTACCCATCACAACAGAAATTAAACGCATGTTTCCTTCTGTTGCTGAACTGACCAGGCTATAACCTGCATGGCTGGTATGACCGGTTTTGATCCCGTCCACATGCATACTCTTATCCCACAATAGCCCGTTACGGTTATATTGTGTGATGCCGTTATAAGTGAATTTTTTCTGAGCGTAGATTTTATACTCGTCCGGAACATCTCTGATCAGAGCTTGTCCCAGCAGTGCCATATCATAAGGTGTGGAGTAATGGTTTCCATGGTCAAGCCCATGGACATTGGCAAAATGTGTGTTTTTCATGCCAATGGTGCCCGCCCAGGCATTCATCAGGTCAACAAATGCATCTTCTGAACCGGCAACATGTTCCGCCATTGCGACACAGGCATCATTACCTGACTGGACAATAATCCCTTTGTTCAGCTCTTTGACTTTAACGGTCGTGCCGACTTCAATGAACATTTTTGAAGAGTCAGGAAAATTCTTCGCCCATGCATTTTTACTGATGACGACATCATCTTCAGGAGAAATATTGCCTCTTGCCAGCTCTTGTCCAATCACATAGCTGGTCATCATTTTTGTCAGGCTTGCCGGAGCCAGTTTGGTATTCATCTCTTTTTCTGCAAGGATTTTACCTGAATGATAGTCCATCAGGACATAGCCTTTGGCGGCAATTTGAGGTGCATCGGGAACGACAATCGGAGAAGCTAGTGCGTTAGATAATGTGGCTGATAAAGCAATAGCAGACACAAAAATTGACTTAGAAATAATTTTTTTATTCATGGTAAATGCAGACTTTTACAAGTAGTTGTGTATATCTTAACAGAAAATATATTTCTCTCTAACCTGAATTCAATCAGATTTTGAGAGATCACTTTTCTCCTGAGTCTCGGGAGGTTTTCTGATAAAGGCGGTATTGTAGCCAAGCCGCTTTACCTCCTCCAGTATGTGTTGTGTTCGGGCAAAGTTATCAAATGGTCCTAAAAATACACGATATTTATTATCTAAACTATTAATAAAACTGGTTACAGACAAAGTTTGACTTAATTTTGTTGATAAAGTTCGCGTACTGTCTAACAGTTTTGATGACGAAACTTGTATGACATAGTGAGCTGCACCCGATGTTTTGGCTTGCTCTGATATCTTCTTTTTTCCGGGAATAAATTCGATCTGTACAGGGGCAGTACCTGTTTGCAATATCCCCAGTTTATAGGCAGCGGCATAGCTCAAGTCAATGATTCTGTCCGGGTGAAAAGGACCGCGATCATTGACTCTGACAATTGCTGACTTGTCATTCTTTGTATTTGTGACTTTGACGTAACTCGGAATTGGTAATGTTTTATGGGCAGCCGTCATCGAATACATATCATAGATTTCACCATTTGAGGTGAGATGACCATGAAACTTTTTTCCATACCAGGATGCAATGCCTTTCGCTTTATAGCCATCAGGGTCACGAATAATGCTGTAACTTTTTCCATTGACAGTATAGTTCTTGTTTCCACCTAAACTATAGGGTTCAAATTTAGGCTGAGCATCTTCTACATGTTCAACGGAAATGGGTTTTTCTGGCTTGGTATCATGGTCGATCGTATACCGCCCGGAAGAGCTGCACCCGGCAAGTATACACACCAATAACCAGAAAAATGGCTTATCTGTCTTTATTTGCATTAGTTTGCCTTTGAAAATGCTTTTTTATGGGTATGAATTGACATCAAAATGCCAAATCCGGCCATCAGTGTGACCATGGATGTTCCACCATAACTGATTAATGGCAAAGGAACGCCAACAACAGGTAAAATCCCGCTGACCATGCCAATATTGACAAAAACATAAACAAAGAAACTTAAAACAATACTGCCTGCCATCATTTTTCCAAAAGCATTTTGAGCATTACTGGCCAGATACAGCCCCCGGCCGATGATAAACAAATAGACAGCAAGTAAAACAATAATGCCGATTAATCCCCATTCTTCAGCAATGACAGCAAAAATGAAGTCTGTGTGCCGTTCAGGAAGAAATTCCAGCTGAGACTGAGTCCCGTGCAGCCAGCCTTTCCCCATAATACCGCCTGACCCAATCGCAATTTTACTTTGAATGATATGGTAACCGGCACCCAATGGATCCGACTCTGGGTTAAACAAGGTTCTGACCCGGACTTTTTGATATTCACGCATCAGGAAAAACCACAGGACAGGAACGAATGCGCTGAGAGCCATTAAAGCTGCAAAGATAATCCGCCAGCTGATTCCCGCCAGAAAAATCACAAAGATTCCGGAAGCCGCAATCAAAATTGAAGTGCCCAAATCGGGCTGCTTGGCAATTAAAATGGTCGGCACGAAAACCATGATCAGGGAGACGAGCAAGGTTTTAAATGAAGGGGGTAATGGATGTTTGCCGATGTATCTGGCGATCATCAGCGGGACGGCCAGTTTGAGCAGCTCTGAAGGCTGAAACCGAATAATACCAATATCGAGCCATCGCTGTGCCCCCTTGGACGCTTCTCCGGCGAACAGAACACCGACGAGCAGCAGGATACCACAGAAAAAAAGCAGGGGAGCCATGGTTTCATAGCTTCGCGGTGACAACTGAGCTAAAACCACCATCACAACCAGTGAAAGCACCATGCGCATTGCTTGTCTGTCCATCATTGCCAGATTTTGTCCGCTGGCACTGTACATCACAACCAGACCAAACCCCATGACTAACAGAATGCCCAGCAGGAGAGGAAGGTCAATATGTAACCTGTCGAAAAATGTCCGGCGCTGACCTGAGGATGAATTGAGTTCCATGATTATTTCGCCTCTTCTTGCTCTTCATCAAGGATGATGTGATCAAACACTTTTCTGACAACAGGTGCACCATGACTGGAACCGCCCCCGGCATTTTCAAGCACGATGGTGACGATGGCTTCCGGGTCATCGAGTGGGGCAAACCCGGTAAACAGTGCGTGATCCCGCAGGTGCTCCGCCAGTTCATCGGCATTATATTCTTCATTTTCACCAAGACTGAAGACCTGAGCGGTTCCCGACTTACCGGCACTTTTATATTTCAGGCCATGAAATGCTCTTCTTGCGGTTCCTCTGGAGCCATGATTCACGAGATACATCCCGTTGATGGCAATATTCCAGTATTTTTCCGGTACGCCGGTAATTGGCGGATAGGTTTCAACTTCTGCCAGTTTCTGCTTATCAAATTGTTCCCCATTTTCAATCGTGGCTCGAAGTAAGTGGGGTGCCAGGACTTTCCCGTGATGAACGAGCACTGATGTTGCCTTGGCGATTTGCATGGGTGTTGCGGTCCAGTAGCCTTGTCCGATACCAACCGGAATCGTATCCCCCTGATACCAAGGGGTGCGGTGGCGGCTCATTTTCCATTCCCGTGTCGGCATATTGGCTTTACTCTCTTCAAAGATGTCAATGCCGGTATACTCACCGTAGCCAAATTTCCGCATCCATTCGGAAAGCCGGTCAATGCCCATATCATAAGCAACCTGATAGAAGAAAGTATCCACAGACTCTTCAATTGCCTTTGTAATATTGACCCGTCCATGCCCCCATTTCAGCCAGTCTCTGAATGGTCTGGTTTTTGAGTTTGGGATCCGCCAGTATCCGGGGTCATTCCGGGTTGTGTTCGGTGTAATAACACCTTCTTCTAATGCAGATACCGCAATCATAGGCTTCACTGTTGATCCGGGTGGATAAATCCCCAGTGTCGCCCGGTTGACCAGTGGCCTGTCTTTGTCATTCAGCAGTGTCCGGTATGCTTTGCCGGAAATGCCGTGAACAAATGCATTGGGATCGTAACTCGGACTGGATACCATCGCTAGTACGCCGTTGTCTTTCGGATCCAGTACAACAGCAGAGCCTCTGCGGCCTTCAAACAGCTGATAAAGATATTTTTGCAGGCCGACATCGATGTTGAGCACAACGTCTTTTCCGGGAACAGGAGGGACATATTTCAGGGTGCGGATAATCCGGCCGCGGCTGTTCACTTCGACTTCCTGATAACCGGGCATTCCGTGGAGAATATCTTCATAGTATCTTTCGATGCCCAGCTTTCCTATATCGCGTGTGGCCTGATAATTTGCTTCTTTGGCTTCCCGTTTAAGCCGCTGGATATCTTTATCGTTAATGCGTGAGACATAGCCAATCACATGGGTCAGAATTTTTCCGTATGGATAGTAACGTTTCAGCGTTGCGGTCACTGATACGCCCGGGAACTTGTGTTGGTTGACAGAAAATTTTGCAACCTGTTGCTGCGTTAACTGTGTCAGTAGTGGGATTGAGTTGAAACGACGTGTTTGACGCAGTTCTTTTTTGAAGGCGTCAATTCGCTCCTGAGGAATATCAATCACCGTTTTCAGATGCTCTATCGTTTCCCAGATATTTTTGACTTGTTCCGGGGTAATCTCAAGGTTGAAAATGGGGCGGTTTTCGGCCAGTAAAATACCATTACGGTCATAAATTAAGCCGCGATTGGGTGCGATAGGAACAATTTTGATCCGGTTGTCGTTGGAACGAGTTTTATAATCCTGAAACTGAACGACCTGAAGTGTATATAAATTCATGATTAATACACACATCAGAATCACAATGCCTAAGAATGCAATAATTGCCCGGTTCCGGAATAACTGATCTTCTGACTTGTAATCGCGAATCTGACTGCGTCTGCGTAACATATCAACATTATTCCCGGTGATAAGGGTGATTTGTCGTAATACTCCAGGCCCGGTACAAACTTTCTGCCATGATTACACGTACCAGTGGGTGAGGAAGTGTTAATGGTGAAAGTGACCAGCTCTGTGTTGCAGCCTGTTTACAGGCAGGGGCGAGACCTTCCGGTCCGCCAATCAGGATAGAAACATCTCTGCCATCGAGTTTCCATCCTTCCAGTTGCTGAGACAGTTGATTTGTGTCCCAGGACTTGCCGGGAATATCGAGTGTGACAATCCGGTTTCCTTTGGGAACAGCAGCGAGCATCGCTTCACCTTCCTTTTCAAGAATCCGGGAAATATCTGCATTTTTACCCCGTTTCCCTGCCGGGATCTCCGTGAGAGCAAGTGGCATATCGTGTGGGAATCTGCGCTGGTATTCATTAAATCCGGTTTCAACCCATGCGGGCATTTTCGTACCGACAGCGATCAGTTGAATCTTCACACTTTAGCTCCAGAGCTTTTCAAGTTGATACAGATCGCGTTGTTCTTCTTGCATGACATGCAGCATTGAAGTGCCCATGTCGACAACAACCCATTCTCCTTCAGCTTCTCCTTCGATGCCATAGGGTGGAACTCCGGCTTTTTTTGCTTCACCTGCAACATGACTGGCAATTGATGAAACATGTCTTTTTGAGGTCCCGGTACAGATGACCATATAATCAGTGATGCTTGATTTACCGGTAACATCCAGCGTTAAAATATTCTCAGCCTTCATATCATCGGCTTTGTCGATTAAAAAATCTTTTAAGTCTTCCCGCAGCAAAAAATTGTCTCCTCTGCACTATTTATATTATCTGCCTTGATGGCAAAAGCCTGTTATATTATATCATGTTTCACTGGTGATACAGTGTTGGTGTGTCTGACCTGTGTGAAATCAATACTGAAATGTTGCAACAAGGGCCAGAGGTCTTCGTTGTATTGTAGCTTAGCCATTAACTCTATGTGACTGAGCTGGTGAATCAGGGCATGTAATGCCGACAAATTCAGGCGTTCTAAAGCATGAATGTAGAAAGGGCGCTTATTCTTCCAGATACGGTACTGATTCATCAGGCTGTAAATATCCTCATGCTCTTTTTTAGCCTGAAGTTCCAGCAGAAGCCGGAGTTCCTTTTGTATGCTTCTCAGTAAAATCACTGGTTCAGTTCCTTCTGCTTTCAACTGGCGTAAAATTCTCTGACAACGCTTCGGCTTGCCATCCAGTAAGGCATCAACCCAGTGAAATACTGAAAAGTGATTATGTCTCGAAAGCGATTCTTCAACTCTGACAATGGTTAACTGGCCATCCGGATATAAAAGTGCCAGTTTCTCAAGGCTTTGGACTAAAGCCAATAAGTTTCCCTCATGCCATTGAGCAAGCATTTGTATCGTTTCTTTATCCGGAGAGAGCCCCAAAGCTTTACAGCGTTGCAATACGAATTGTGGCAGCCGGTTTAAGTCCGGGGAAAGACAATTGACATGGCAGCCACTTGAGAGCAAAGCCTTAAACCATTTTGTATTCTCTTGTGCCTTCGTCAGTTTTGGTCCGTGAATGACTAAAGTTGTATCCTGATTAAGCATGCTGCTGAGTATCAGTAGCTTTGAAGTGACTGCTGCAGTAAAAGAGTCAGGCAGCGTTAGCTCAACCAGCTGGCGGCTTGAAAACAGGCTCAATGTCTGAAAATGTTCAAAAACATTATCCCAGTTGAGTGATGAATCAACCTGATAGCGACAAAACGTATCCACGCCCTGACTTTTAGCTGCTTCTTTGACCGCAGTTTTTGATTCCTGAATCAGAAGGGGTTCATTACCAAATATCAGGTACACCGGCAGCAATTGCTGGCGAAGCTGACTGGCTAAATTTTCTGCATAAATACGCATCATAATCACCCGGATATCTGACTATTAGTGTATTGATGTCTGAGGAACTAATTCATTCGTCGTTATCTTGATTGTAGGAATATTTTGCTGCGTCTCCGGCTGATTTTGTTCAATATTTTTTATATTCGATTTCAGTCGGGCCATTTGCCGGATAATTTGCGATGTGGCAAGTTGACGCATTTCCTCTTCTATCATGGTTCTTTCTACAGATTTTGCCAGTGCAGTCAACGGGTTATCGAGATAGCTCCGGGTGACGCTGGTAACAAATTGACGTGCGCCTATCTCAGGGATTGTTACCTGATATGTGACTTTAAGCGTCAATTCTTCTTCTGCGGCACGGGTATTTTGGTAAACAGACAAGGTGCGGGAACTGATAGCTTCACTCATCAGGTGAAGGTTTGGTGTGTTTTCTGCCGGTGGTACAATTCTAACCTCGTTCATATGGAGCTGGTTCTTTATCATCCGGGTCAGCTGACTGTATTGGTCATAGCTGGTCATTGATAAACGGTTTAATGATTCAGGAATATCATAATCGCCTCTCAGGTGAAAACCACAAGCAGTTAACAGCATTGAAAGACATACGATCAGGTGATACTGAAAACGATATTTTTTAATGAATTGCATTCGAATCCTGTTTGTTAATTTCACAATATAAACGGAGCGTATTTGTGTTAAGTGGTTTGGTCTGCACAGTAAATTTTACTGTGCAGACTTCAACCTGGCGACTAACTCATTAGTTAGCGACGATATTAAGCAGCTTCCCGGGAACATAAATCACTTTACGGATGGTCAGGCCATCGGTGAATTTTTTTACGTTCTCATCTTCAAGACCAAGGTTTTCAACCTCTTCCTTGGTTGCATCTGCGGCAACGGTTAACTTACCACGTAACTTGCCGTTCACCTGCAGTACAATTAGTTTCTCATCTTCTACCAGTGCTTTTTGATCGAAAGCGGGCCAGCTGCTGTGATCGATATCCGACTCACCTAAAGCCTGCCACATTTCAAAACAAATATGTGGTGTAATAGGCGACAACATGACAACGACCGCTCTTAATGCTTCATCAAGAATTGCCCGATCCTGTTCTTCGGTCTGAGGTGCTTTAGTCAGCTTGTTCATCAGTTCCATGATCGCTGCAATGGCCGTATTGAACGTCTGACGTCTGTCAATATCATCTGTGACTTTCGCAATCGTTTTATGAACATCGCGGCGTAACGCTTTTTGGTCAGCGTTTAAGGTCTGCGGTGAGACTGAAGTTGCAGCGCCTTTAAGCGTGTGCTCCCGGACGGCTTTCCATACCCGCTTCAGGAAGCGGTTGGCACCTTCAACACCGGACTCCTGCCATTCAAGGGTCATATCAGCTGGTGAAGCAAACATCATAAATAAACGGACCGTATCAGCACCGTATTTGTTGACCATTTCCTGCGGGTCTATACCGTTATTTTTCGACTTGGACATTTTGATCATGCCAGCGTGTTCCAGCTCGTGTCCCTGAGGGTCTGTCGCTGTAGTGATTCTGCCTTTGCCGTCACGGGTTATGGTGACATCCGTTGGTGCGATCCATTCTTTACCACCTTTTTCATTGGTGTAGCTGAAAGCATCGGCCAGAACCATTCCCTGACATAACAGCTTTTTGAATGGTTCATTTGATGTGACATAACCTGCGTCCCGTAACAGTTTATGGAAGAAACGAGAGTAGAGCAGGTGCATACATGCGTGTTCAATACCACCGATATACTGGTCAGCAGGCAGCCAGTAATTGGCTTTCTCTGGATCGATAATTTGATCCGCCTGCGGAGAGCAGTAACGGGCGTAATACCAGGAAGATTCCATAAAGGTATCAAACGTATCGGTTTCGCGCAGGGCAGGCTGACCATTCCAGGTGGTTTCTGCCCAGGATTTATCTGCTTTGATGGGGCTGGTAACACCATCCATCACGACATCTTCCGGTAAGATAACCGGGAGCTGATCTGCTGGTACCGGGTGGACTTCACCATCTTCTGTGGTCACCATTGGGATAGGGGCACCCCAGTAACGCTGGCGGGAAACGCCCCAGTCGCGCAGACGGAAGTTCACCGTTTTACGGCCTTTATCTTCCGATTCCAGCTTTGCTGCAATGGCATCCAGCGCTTGCTGGAAGTCCATGCCATCAAATTCACCGGAATTAAATAAAAGGCCCTTTTCTGTATATGCTGCTTCAGAGATATCCAGTCCGGAACCGTCAGCAGGCTGAATCACAGGTAAGATATCCAGACCATATTTGGTCGCGAACTCAAAGTCACGCTGATCATGTGCCGGCACAGCCATGACTGCACCAGTACCGTAATCCATGAGTACAAAGTTTGCCACGTAAACCGGTACTTCACGCCCGTTCAGCGGATGAACAGCTTTCAGGCCGGTATCCATACCTTTCTTTTCCATCGTTGCCAGTTCGGCTTCTGCAACTTTGGTGTTTCTGCATTCATCAATGAAACTTGCCAGCTCAGCATTGTTTTTTGCGGCGGCGGCTGCAAGCGGGTGTCCGGCCGCAATCCCAACGTATGTCACACCCATTAATGTATCAGGGCGGGTTGTGTACACTTCAAGGTCACCATGTTCCTGTACATGGAATTTCAGCTCGACGCCTTCAGAACGGCCAATCCAGTTTCGTTGCATAGTTTTGACCATTTCCGGCCAGCCATCCAGATTATCCAGATCATCGAGTAATTCCTGCGCATAATCCGTAATCTTAATAAACCACTGAGGAATCTCTTTCTGTTCGACTGGCGTGTCACAACGCCAGCAACAGCCATTTTCAACCTGCTCGTTTGCTAATACCGTTTGATCGTTCGGACACCAGTTGACTGACGAAGTCTTCTTGTAGACCAGACCTTTTTCATAAAGTTTGGTAAAGAACTCTTGTTCCCAGCGATAATATTCAGGACGACAAGTGGCAAATTCACGATTCCAGTCATAACCAAACCCCAGCAATTTGAGCTGGTTCTTCATATATTCAATGTTTTCGTAAGTCCAGGGCGCGGGCGCAGTTTTGTTTTTTACTGCGGCATTTTCTGCAGGTAGGCCAAAAGCATCCCAGCCGATAGGCTGCATCACATTTTTTCCCTGCAGGCGTTGGAAACGAGAGACAACATCACCGATAGTATAGTTACGGACATGTCCCATGTGCAGTCGTCCACTTGGATATGGGAACATAGATAAACAGTAAAATTTTTCCTGATTTGGGTTTTCAGTAACAACAAAAGTTTTGTTTTTTTCCCAATGTGCCTGAACCTTAGGTTCGATATCTTGAGGGTTATATTGTTCTTGCATCGATGATATCCGTTATCCTGGAATTTGTGAGTTCAATTAGAACAGATTTTTGTAGATCGCCATAGAATACCTAAAGCGGGGATGCACAACAATAGTCAATCTGGTTCGAAGGAGGTCTGAGATGCCAAAACATCGCACAGGATATGAATCATTACTGAAAGAGATTGTTGATACCGTTAAAAATAGTCAGGAATCGCTGAGTCATGCAATTGAGACATCAGAGAAAGTTGCTGAAGCCGCCTCAGATATGACCAAAGATGAGCTTGCCATTATTTCAGCTTATATCCGGGCTGATTTGCAAGAGTTTGCGACGAATTATCATGAAAGTCAGAGTGGTCACTTTGCAGTCATGATCATGAACTCTGTTTGGGAAGGTTTAGCTTCAATTACTGATCGTTCTGCCCTTGAATGGGCTGAACTCGCTCAGGAACTTGAGCATCAGGGGATTTATCAGGCCGGTGAAATGATTGGGTTGGGTGAATTGCAGTGTGAAAAATGTGGTCATAAAGCCGAATATAACCATCCAACAGAAATTATTCCCTGTATCGCCTGCGGGCATAAAGTTTTCCACCGGGTGACCCCTAAAAGTCACCCGGAGTAAATCAGGGCAGATCAACAGTGATTAATCACTGATACCGGTGATCTTTTTATTGTCATCTGGCAAGGCGTTTTTTTGTCTCAGGCACAGGCTGGTCAGAAATGAGAGAACAACCAGAACGTAAACAGGCCATGATCCCCAACGGTGATAAGGTGTCATTCCCTGTGTTGGCGTTAATGTTGTCTTCAGCACCCCCGTCTCAAACTGTGGAAGCTGTTTTACAACATGGCCCCGATAATCCGTGACGGCTGTTATGCCATTATTGGTCGCACGGATAAGTGGTTTACCCAGTTCCAGTGCCCGCATTCTGGCAATTTCCATATGCTGTAGTGGTCCGATTGAGTGACCAAACCAGGCATCATTCGACAGCGTCAGGATGAAATCTGTTTTTTCTGTGGTATTCACCCGGACCTGCTCATTAAAAATGATTTCGTAGCACAGAGCCGGTACAAGAAAACGGTTTTTTGCCTGCAGATTGGGCTGGATATAGGCGCCATCCGTAAAGGATGACATCGGCAGATTAAATATAGGGGCTAATGGCCGGAGCAACGATTCAAACGGGACAAACTCGCCGAACGGCAGCAGATGATGCTTATGATATCTCTGTGATATGTTCAGCGAATAATCCGGAACACCAGTACCGGAACCAAGCGTTAAAATGCTGTTGTAATAGGTCGAACCGGCCTGATTGAGAACACCCGTGATAATGGCCGTATCATGCGCTTTTGCAGAGGAATCCAATGCCCCAAAGTAATCAACCAGCTGGTGTTCAAATGCAGGAACAGCAGCTTCGGGCCAGATAATGATATCAGCATCCCAGTTTTCACGGGTCAAATCTGTGTATTTCACAATCGTGGGCCAGCGTTGACTGGGTAACCATTTGAGGGCTTGATCAATATTTCCCTGAATGAGTGCAACTTTAGTTTGTCTGTCTGGCTGTGGTGTTACCCATTGTATCTGGTTCAGTCCCCATGCAGATAAGAGAATAACTCCGGGAATAATGCTCCATCTCCAGCGTTTGCTTACACCGATATAAGCGAGTGTGCCAGCGATCAGCATAATAGCCAATGTGATGAGTTCGACGCCACCGACAGGCGCAAAACCTGACAGCCATGTGTCAGCCTGGCTATATCCCAGCCATAGCCATGGAAAACCAGTAAAAATCCACCCCCGTAACCATTCAGTGATCAACCATAATACCGGTGTGGCCAATAAGAACCGGTTCGTATTCCTCAATGGGAATAAACGATTCAGTGTCCAACAAAACAAGGCCGGATAAAGCGACAAATAGGCTGACAGAAGCCCGACCAGCAGAAAGCTTACACTGGGGGGAACACCGCCAAACGTATCAATACTGACATGAACCCAGTTGATTCCATGACCAAAAAATCCTAATCCCCAAATTAACCCTATGATAAAGGCATGACGGGGCGTCTGTTGATCGATCAATATCAGCAACAGACAGGGACTCAGAAATGCAATCGCCCAGATGTCGTAAGGGGCAAATGCCAGAGGGGTGAGAATACCAAGAAAAGCGGCCATAAATGACCGCTTGATCAGAGCTTTTTTTGTTGACTGTATTGACAGTCGTGATGCCGGATTGTCGATACCGGACTGGACGTATTTATTCATGAAGTTCTTCAGAAAGAGCAACCATATCCGGGATGGTCACCTGCAGCTGAATGACCCGGCGGTTATCTGCACTGGTCACTTTAAACTGATAGTCATCAATTTGTACCACTTCCCCTCGTTCAGGTAAGTGGCCGAATGCTGTCATCACCAGACCGCCAACGGTATCCACTTCTTCATCGCTGAATTGTGTTCCGAATGTATCATTGAAGTCTTCAATGGTTGTTAAGGCATTGACAGAATATGTATGTTTGCTGAGCTGACGAATTTCTTCCTGTTCTTCGTCATCGGTTTCATCTTCAATATCACCGACAATTTCTTCCAGAATATCTTCAATAGTCACCAGGCCAGAAACACCACCAAATTCATCAACGACGATAGCCATGTGGTATCGTTCTTCACGAAATTCTTTTAATAACCGATCGACCCGCTTACTTTCAGGAACAACCACAGCGGTACGAATGACTTCATCTATATCAAAAGGGGTGCTTTCTGAGCCAAGGTACTTCAGTAAATCCTTGGCAAGTAACATGCCTTCAACATGATCCTTATCTTCGCTGATAATTGGATATCTGGAGTGCTGGGCATCGATAATGAGTGCAATTAATTCGTCCAGTGTTGCACTTTTATCAACAGTGACCATTTGGGAGCGCGGGATCATGATATCCCGGATCCGCATTTCTGAGATTTGAATCACACCTTCGAGCATATCTTTGGTATCGTGATCAATCAGTTCATTAGTTTCTGAATCCCTGATTACTTCTACGAGTTCCTGTCTGTCCTTAGGGTCACCCTGAAATAGTTGCCCCAAACGTTCAAAAAAAGATTTTCGACTGGGACCTTCAGAATTCTGCGAATTGTCTTCGTTCATTGTTTCTCTATTCAGCCACGCTATCAAAGTGTGATAGCACACATTGCTAAACCGACGTTGTTGATAAAAGGTCGTTTAGCTACTTTTCTGCCAGATAAGGATCTTCAAACCCCATATCCTGCATAATTTTTGTTTCAAGTGACTCCATCTCAATCGCTTCGTCATCCTGAATATGATCATAACCTAGCAGATGAAGGCACCCATGTACAACCATATGCGCCCAATGAGCGATTTGACGTTTGTCCTGTTCCTTTGATTCCTGCTCAACAATAGCTTTGCATATGACTAAATCACCTAATAGATCAATTTCAATCTCCGGTGGCGCTTCAAATGGAAACGAAAGCACATTGGTTGGCTTATTTTTATCTCTGTACTGATAGTTTAGTTGTTGACTCTCAGCCGGGTCAACAATACGAATCGTCAGCTCCCCATGGGGACGAAAAGGTGCAATTGATTTTGTTACCCAAAACGAAAAGTTTTCAAAAGAGGGGAGTCCCTCCTCATTTTCGACTGCAATCTGCAGATCAAGTTCAAAGGTCATTAACTGTCTGACTCCTGCATTGATTCAGAAGATGTTGGTGCTTCTTCCTGTCTGGCTTGTTGCTGTGCTTCCCGGCGTTTTTTCTCATAGGCTTTCCGTTCTTTTTGATCTTCAGCCTCCCACTTCTCATATGCATTGATGATACGGGCGACAACCGGGTGTCTGACGACATCATCAGACTGGAAAAAGTTGAAGCTGATTTCATCGACTTCGCTAAGGACTTCAATGGCATGTCTCAGGCCGGATTTTGCGCCCCGGGGGAGGTCAATTTGTGTTACATCCCCGGTAATCACTGCACAGGAATTGAAACCAATCCGGGTCAGGAACATCTTCATTTGTTCAACAGTCGTATTTTGGCTTTCATCAAGTATGATGAAAGCATCGTTCAGTGTGCGTCCACGCATATAAGCCAGCGGTGCCACTTCAATCACGTTACGCTCAATGAGCTTTTCAACCTTTTCAAATCCAAGCATTTCAAATAATGCATCGTAAAGCGGCCGCAAATAAGGATCGACTTTCTGGCTTAAATCACCCGGTAAAAAACCTAATTTTTCACCAGCTTCTACTGCCGGCCGGGTTAAAAGAATCCGGCGGATTTCCTGACGCTCCAGCGCATCAACCGCTGCTGCAACAGCCAGGTATGTTTTTCCTGTTCCCGCAGGGCCGACACCAAATGTAATATCGTGTGTCACCATATTTACCAGATACTGTGCCTGATTTGGTGTCCGGGGTTTGATCATTCCTTTTTTGGTTTTAATGAAAACTTCTTTACCGTGAGGAATGGACGATTCACTCGTCTGCTCGAGAATTCCGGATTCTTTTATTGCCAGATGAATGGCTTCAGGTTCAATATCCGGAATGTCACCCCTGACTGGTGCTGTGCTGACATACAGATGTTTAAGGATATCGAGGGCAGCATTTGCTGTGTGAGGTTTACCTACAATTGTAAATTGTTGATTTCGGTAGTTTATCTCGACCCCGAGACGACGCTCTAATTGCTTGATGTTATCATCAAACGGCCCACATAAACTGGCTAATCTGCGATTATGTGCCGGCTCTAGATTAACTTCTAACGTAACGATTTTATTACTCAATGTGGCCTCTCATTCAGTCAGTTATATGTGCCCGATTGTGACCGGGCACACCTCGACTAATTGGTTAGAGATTCAGGTGTAAATGAAATGACACCCAGTTCATCTTCCCGGCGTGTTTTCTTCATCATCTCAGCAGGAGATGTGACAACACGCAGGTTCATTTCTGCTTCAGTGCGAACAAGTTCTCCGCGTAACGAGTTCGGATAAACATCGACAATATTGACATCGACAAATTGTCCGATGAGTTCAGGTGCGCCTTCAAAATTGACGACACGGTTGTTTTCTGTACGGGCTCTGAGTTCCATCAGATTTTTCTTTGATGGTCCCTCAACCAGCACGCGCTGTTCTGTCCCGAGCATCTGACGCGAGTAACGCATTGCCTGAGCATTCACGGTTTTTTGCAGTTCATACAAGCGTGCCTTTTTCTCATCGTCTGTCAGGTCACATGGATAATCTGCCGCTGGTGTACCCGGACGGGGAGAGAAAATAAAACTGAAACTCATATCAAAGTCAACATCCTTAATCAGTTTCATCGTGTCCTGAAAATCTTTGTCGGATTCTCCGGGGAAACCAACAATAAAGTCAGAACTGATTTGAATGTCTGGCCGGGCCTTACGCAGTTTACGAATAATAGATTTATATTCAATGGCTGTATGCGGACGTTTCATCATGGTTAAAATCCTGTCTGAACCGCTCTGAACCGGTAAATGCAGGAAGCTGACTAACTCTGGTGTGTCTTCATAAACAGCGATAATATCATCCGTAAACTCAAGTGGGTGACTGGTGGTAAAGCGAATCCTGTCGATCCCGTCGATTGAGGCGACGAGGCGCAGTAACTCTGCAAATGAGCAGATACCACCGTCAAACGTTGCACCACGATAGGCATTCACGTTTTGTCCGAGCAGGTTGACTTCACGAACCCCTTGTTCTGCCAGCTGGGCGATTTCATAAAGCACATCATCCATCGGACGGCTGACTTCTTCGCCACGGGTATAGGGTACAACACAATAAGTACAATACTTCGAACATCCTTCCATTATGGAAACAAACGCTGTAGGGCCTTCTGCTTTAGGCTCTGGCAGGCAGTCAAACTTTTCTATTTCAGGAAAAGAGATATCCATGACGGGCGCTTCACTGCTTTGTGACTGTCTGATCATTTCAGGAAGTCTGTGGAGTGTCTGAGGGCCGAAAATGACATCGACAAATGGTGCTCTTTCCCGGATATGATCACCTTCCTGTGTCGCGACACAGCCACCAACCCCAATCACAACGCCGGGTTTGGCATCTTTCAGATTTTTCCAGCGTCCCAGCTGATGGAACACTTTCTCCTGGGCTTTTTCCCGGATAGAACAGGTATTTAATAGTAGAACGTCTGCTTCTTCTGGTTCTTCCGTCAACTCATAGCCATTTGCTGCATTGAGCAGGTCAGCCATTTTGGATGAATCATATTCATTCATCTGGCAGCCCCAGGTTTTTATTAGCAGTTTCTTACTCATTTTACTTCCGCTCGTATAATCAATTGAAATACTCAAGAGCCTCTGCTCTTATCATTATATACCTAAGTGACCTCGAACCGGATTAAAATCAAAAACTGAAAGTGTCTTTGATGAGGTTGTAAAGTGGCTTAGGTATCTATTACTGCTCACAGTAAGCGGCGTATTGTACTGTTTTAGAATCCAGCTGACCAGAGGAGGTTGACTTTTCTCCTCACCTCTGTTTTATAACCCGGAAATGTATACGGTTTTGTCTGATACGGGTTCTCAAATTCCGGATGAATCCGTACAATCATTATTTCTGAAATAACAGCTGACAGGATGGACATGAAAACATATCAGGTGGCAATTGTCGGGGGAGGCATGGTTGGTGCTGCGATAGCACTGGGGTTAGCGCAACAGGGACGGGAAATTGTCCTGATCGAGAATCAGATGCCGGAGCTCTGGGATGCATCACAACCTGTTGACTTGCGCGTTTCTGCAATTTCCATGGCTTCGGTCCGGCTTTTAGAGAAACTTGGGGCATGGCAGATCATTGAGCAAATGCGAACGTGTCCTTACCGGCGTTTGGAAACCTGGGAAGATCCAACATACAAAACCAGTTTTGATGCGGATTTGCTGGGACTGGATCAATTAGGTTTTATGGTTGAGAACCGGCTTATTCAGCTCGGCTTATGGCAACGGTTTCAAGATTATCCAAATTTAACCCTGATGTGTCCTCAAAGTATTGATTGTATTCGATTTGATGCAGACAGAAATACACTGGTGCTGGCTGATCAGCAGGAAATCGGTGCACAATGGGTGATTGGTGCTGACGGTGCAAATTCTAAAGTCAGAGACATGGCGGGCATTGGTATCACAGCCTGGGACTATCGTCAGCGTTGTATGTTAATCCATGTCAGAACGGAATTGCCTCATCAGGATGTAACCTGGCAACAATTTTTTCCATCCGGGCCTCGCTCGTTTTTACCGTTAACAGGTAATGAAGCATCATTGGTTTGGTATGATTCTCCGAAGCGAATCAAACAGTTAAGTCACCTGTCAAATGAACAGTTGGAACAGGAAATACAGGCTCATTTTCCTTCGCATTTAGGAAGAGTGAAAGTGATCCGGCATGGTTCTTTTGCCTTAACGCGCAGACACGCTCAAAAATATATGAATCGGCGTTGTATTCTGGTTGGTGACTCTGCACATACGATTCATCCTTTAGCGGGGCAAGGTGTCAACCTTGGTTTTAAAGATGTGAATGTATTACTTGGGTTGATGGAAGATGCCTTACACTTAGATGAGAAATTATTCAGGCAGTACGGGTTGATTCGCCGTCCGGATAATTTACTGATGCAAACCGGGATGGATATTTTCTATAAGTCTTTTCGGTATCGTCATGAGCCTGTGCGTCAGTTCAGAAATATGTTCCTGAAACTTGCAAATCATGCAGGACCGTTGAAAAAGCAAGTCTTGAAATATGCCATTGGCCTGTAAGACGAAAAAACGCTGCCAGGGCAGCGTTTTTTAAGAAGAGTTACATGAATTATTTTGTTACACGGAGTACCGGAGTTTCACCAACAACAACAGAACCAGATAATTTGTTCAGTTCTTTAATCTCATCCATGTTTGAAATAACAACAGGTGTCAGCGTTGATTTTGCTTTTTCCTGAAGCAGGCCCAGATCAAACTCAATGATAGTATCACCAGCTTTTACTGCCTGACCTTCTTCCGCTATACGGGAAAAACCTTCACCTTTGAGTTCAACAGTATCGATACCAAAGTGGACAAATAACTCAATACCATCTTCAGACTCGATAGAAAATGCGTGGTTTGTTTCGAAGATTTTTCCAATTGTGCCATTAACAGGAGCAACCATCTTATCTCCGGATGGTTTAATGGCAATGCCATCACCAACGATTTTTTCAGCGAATACAACATCAGGCACATCTTCGATGTTTATGATTTCACCAGATAGTGGTGCGATAATATCTACTGCGCCTGTGTCAGCACTGTCGTCAGATACTAACTTCTTAAGTTTGTCAAACAGCCCCATTGTGTCATGCTCCTAAGGTTTTAACTATTTTACCGAATCATATTACACCAAGGATATGCAATAGACGAACACTTTGTTCATCTATTGCGGTTGGTCATACATAATTAGTGCGAATTATCTGCGATGAACTTCTCTACACATGCTTCAATTTCTTTCGCAGTTGCCAAAGAAAGTGCTTCATCTGCCATTGCTTTTACATCTTTATAAGTCGTGTTTCTGATGACTTTTTTCACTTTAGGAATAGAAATTCCACTCATTGAAAATTCATCCAGCCCCATACCTAAAAGAAGTAATGTTGCGCGATCATCACCTGCAAGTTCGCCGCACATGCCGGTCCATTTACCTTCTGCATGAGATGCATCAATGACTTGTTTGATAACATTAAGTACAGCAGGAGACAGTGGGTTGTATAAATGAGAAATCATTTCGTTGCCACGATCAACCGCTAATGTATATTGCGTCAGGTCGTTTGTACCAATTGAGAAAAATGACACTTCTTTTGCCAGGTGGTGAGCAACAGCTGCAGCAGCTGGTGTTTCAACCATGACACCAATTTCAATATTCTCATCGAAAGGAAGACCTTCTGAACGAAGTTCTTCTTTATACATTTCTATGGCGTTTTTCAGTTCGCGTATTTCTTCGACAGAAATAATCATCGGGAACATAATACGAAGTTTTCCATGCGCGGATGCCCGTAAAATACCACGCAGTTGATCGCGTAAGATTTCACGGCGATCCAGACTGATACGTACTGCACGCCAGCCGAGGAATGGATTCATCTCTTTGGGTAAATCCATATATGGCAAGTCTTTGTCACCGCCGATATCCATAGTCCGGATGATAACTGCTTTGTCAGTCATTGACTCAGCGACTTCTTTATACGCTTCGTATTGTTCCTGTTCGGTCGGCAGTGATGTTCTGTCCATAAACAGGAACTCAGTACGATAAAGACCCACACCTTCGCCACCATTACGAAGTACACCATCACAATCTTTAATTGTTCCGATATTGCCGCACACTTCGACGCGATGACCATCGATGGTTTCAGCAGGCAGATCTTTCAGCTTGGCCAGTTCAGCTTTTTCAGCCAGGAATTTTTCTTTTACCTGGGTGGCTTCAGCCAGTTCAGCCTCGGACGGATTAACGATAATCTTATTATTGATGGCATCAACAATAATCGTGTCTCCGTTTTTTACCTGTGCTGTAATGTTGTTTGTTCCAACGATAGCTGGCAGTTCAAGAGAGCGTGCCATAATTGAAGTGTGAGAAGTCCGTCCACCAATATCGGTCACAAAACCCAGAACATAGTCAAGGTTGATTTGTGCAGTTTCGGAAGGCGTCAGATCATATGCTGCCAGGATTACTTCTTCATTAATTGCACTTAAATTAACGATATTAATGTTGAGTGCATTCTTGACGAAACGAGAGCCTATATCACGGATATCCGTTGCTCTTTCTTTCAGATATTCATCATCAAGTGATTCAAGCGCTGTCGCCTGCTCTTCGATGACTGTGTGAATTGCATTGTCAGCATGCAGCTTTTCATCTTTGATGAGAGTCAGAATTTCTTCTTCCAGCTCTTCATCTTCCAGCAGCATAATGTGACCTTCAAAGATCGCTTCTTTTTCTTCACCAAACGTTTCACGAGCTTTTTGTTTGATTACTTCAAGTTGTGCTTTTGACTGCTCGCGAGCGGTATAGAAGCATTGAATTTCTGATTCTACCTGATTGTCTGCAATCGTACTTGTATTAAGAACGATTTCGTCTTCTTGAAGTAGTAATACTTTACCGATAGCAATACCAGGAGATGCCAGGATGCCTGAAATCATAGCCATACCTTAAAAAAATGGTCAGTTGTACAGGGATGATTAAACCGGATGTTAACTATGATATTACAGCGAACATCCGGAGCGCTAAAAGCCATTTTACAAATATAGCAAAGTGGCAGATATACGCGTGAATTATTCTAAGTGATCCATTAAAGCAACCAGATGGTCGACTGCTTCTTTTTCCTGAGAACCTTCAGCGGAAATTTTTACGACTGTACCTTTTACCAGTCCCAGGGTTTGTAACTTAAACAGGCTCTTGGCACTGGCGCTTTTACCGTTTGAAGTTACAGTAATTTCTGCATTGAATGTTTTTGCTTCTTTAACGAACTGTGCTGCAGGACGAGTGTGAAGACCGTTTTCAGCTGTAATTTCTACTTGCTTCTCGTACATTTTATATACCCCAATTATTTATTTTTGTTAATTCAGAATCAAACGAAACCAATTCATTATTTATATGGTTATTCATATAAAACTAAGGTGATATGCGAATTTCGCGTGTTCTTTATTTCGAACCTAAAAATAAAGTAAGCCCGATATTACCAAAGGCTGGGCTGGGATCAACAAAAAAGCCCCTGTTCGGGGCTTTTTTCATCGAAAAGTTGATTTGGTACATATTACTGCTGATTCTCTTTTTCAGTAAATAATCCGGCAAAAAGGGCAGTGCTCAAGTATCTTTCACCAGAGCTTGGCAGAATCGTTACAATGTTTTTTCCTTTAAATTCAGGCAGTTCTGAAATTCTGTTTGCGGCGACAACAGCAGCGCCAGATGATATACCGGCAAGAATACCTTCTTCTTCCATCAGGCGTCTTGCCATGTTGATTGCATCTTCTGAGGTCACCCGTTCAACTCTGTCGATTAAAGATAAATCAAGGTTACCCGGAATAAAGCCCGCACCAATACCCTGGATTTTATGTGGTGCTGGCTGAATTTCTTCGCCAGCTAAAGCTTGTGTGATGACTGGAGATTCATCGGGTTCGACAGCAACTGTAATGATACTTTTGCCTTTTTGTTGCTTAATGTAACGACTGGTGCCTGTCAGTGTTCCACCTGTACCCACACCAGAAACAAACACATCAACTTCACCGTCTGTGGCATCCCAGATTTCCGGTCCGGTTGTTTTTTCATGGATCTGTGGGTTGGCTGGGTTATCAAACTGTTGAAGCAACAAATATTTCTCAGGATTACCCGCGACAATTTCTTCAGCTTTTGTAATCGCACCTTTCATGCCTTTTGCTGCTTCAGTCAGCTCCAGGTTTGCTCCCAAAGCTTTCAGCAGTTTGCGACGTTCAAGACTCATGGACTCAGGCATTGTCAGTGTGAGCTTATAGCCACGTGCTGCGGCAACAAACGCAAGTGCAATCCCGGTATTGCCACTTGTTGGTTCTACAAGCTCAACTCCTGCTTTTAACTGACCTGATTTTTCAGCTTCCCAGATCATGTTTGCACCGATCCGGCACTTAACACTAAAGCTTGGGTTACGCGCTTCAACTTTAGCCAGTACATTACCATTGCTGACTTTGTTAAGGCGAACTAAAGGGGTATTACCAATGGTCAGAGAGTTGTCTTCGTAGATTTTACTCATTGTGATATTCCTTCATTGCACGTATGTGGTATTGGAGATGAGATACATCCAGTCAATTTTATAGAAGCATAGGGTGTTGAACAAAATGAGAAAAGGATTAAAAAGTTATATCTTATTAGTTGACCTTTTATGTACACTTTTCGGTCATTGCTCATGTTTCACTCCGAATGTTTTCAGGTTCGACCCGAAGGGCTGGGGCCATTTTTTACCCTGACTTGATTGTATTTGGTTTGAATTCTGTAACCCACATGGCGGTTGCACCGCAAACGGCAGCAGGCATGATGAGCAAATTGAATAATGGAATTGTTGTAAAAATTGCAACCATCATTCCAAAAGTATAGGCACACCCCTGGCGCTGTTTTAGCTGTAGTCTCATCTGGTTAAAATTGACTTTGTGGTTATCAAAAGAGTAATCGCAGTACTGAATGGCCAGCATCCATGATGTAAAAAGGAACCATGCAACAGGCCCTATTGTCTGCCCGACTCCGGGGATTAACAGTAAAATAAATAAGCCAATGGTTTTGGGAGTGGTATAGCAAATTTTTTTCCACTCCCGGGCAAAAGCCCGTGGGATATCTTTCATAAAAGCAAGAAATCCCTCATCCTGAACGGATTCTCCGTCGAGGAGCTTTTCAACTTTTTCAGCGAGTAATCCATTGAAGGGCGATGCGATAATATTTGCCAGTGAACTGAAAAAGTACATCGATACGAACAGGACAGACAAGGAGAGCAGGGGCCAGAGAATATAGCTAAGCCACGACAAAAAATCAGGTATGTATGACATCAACCCTTCAATCCACTGATTCATGTGAGAAAACACATAGTACAGAGCGGTGCCAATTAAAAGTATGTTAGTAAATAGCGGGAGGATAACAAATCTGCGCACTCCCGGCGTGACCGCTAATTTGACACCGAATAAAAAGTAACCGAATCCTGAACGTTTTGTTAACGCCATCTTAATTTCCTGCTAATAATGTAAGGGTGATCTGATTCAGTGAGCTATTTTACTGCGCTTTGAAAAGAAAGAAAGGTTGAGGAAGAAAGTCAGAAAAATAAACATTTTCCTCCACTTCTCACATTAATCTGTTCAAATACAGGGGGATTATTTGTTAAAGTGTCAGGAATCAGCAGAAGAGGTCATTCGGTAGGCGATGTCAGAATGATTTTTCGGAAGTGAGTTATCGGGGAAACTGAGAGTTAAAAATGCAAGAATTGCGATTCGTACTCATTATTGTTGGCGCGCTTGCGATAGCTGCGTTGCTTTTTCATGGATTGTGGACCAGCAAAAAAGAAGCTAAATCAAAATTTGGTGATAAGCCGCTGGATAGTATTGGTAAACATAAAGAAGAGGAAGCAGCTGCAGTTCCCTCCCGTGGTTTTCAAAGCCATGAGGATGTCAAACATGAAAGAAAAGAGCCGGGATTTTTATCTGGTGAAGAGATTGACCCGTTGATTGATGGTTATGATCCACTGGAGAGCGACGATGAAGCTGACATCTCTGAGCCCATTCCCCCATTTTCAGAAGAGCCGGTTATTTCATCAGATATGTTGTCTGGTGTGGATGGGACTGTTCGGGCTCAGACTGAGGTCGTTGCTGAAACTCATGTAGCTGCTGGCGATGATGACCGTGAAGCTGAACCTGATTATGAAGTGATTGTTTTGAATGTTCACTGCGCCGGCGACGAAGCATTTACCGGAACGAAGCTGTTTGACAGTATGCAGCAGAATGGGCTGTTATATGGTGAAATGGAAATCTATCACCGGCATGCAGATTTGTCCGGTACCGGCAAGGTTTTATTCAGTGTAGCAAATATCATGCAGCCCGGTAGTCTCAGGCATGATGCTCCTGAAGCTTTTTCAACTAAGGGGATTTCTTTCTTCATGACGTTACCTTGCTATGGTGATCCGGAACAAAATTTCAAACTGATGTTAAAAACGGCACAGCAGATTGCGGATGATTTGGGCGGTAATGTACTGGATGACCGGAGAAACCTGATGACGCCAGACAGACTGGGTGAGTATCGTCGTCAGATACAGGCGTTTAAGTCCAGAACTTCATAGAATAAAGCCATATTCAGTGTAAAATAAAGGGCCCGGAATCGGGCCCTTTTCCATGATTAGAGCAGAAAATAATGCAAACTGTAGAACAAAGAATTCAAGAACTCAGAGAAATATTACATCGTTACTCGATTTTGTATTATGTCGAAGATAACCCTTCCGTTCCGGACGCGGAATATGATCGCTTAATGCGTGAACTCAATAGCCTGGAAGAACAAAATCCACACCTGATCACCTCTGATTCCCCAACTCGCCGGGTTGGTGGTGAAGCGCTCGATAGCTTTGAATCTGTTCGCCATGAAATGCCGATGCTTTCTTTAGATAATGCTTTTGATGATGATGAGCTTGACAGCTTTGCCCGGAGAATGACTGATCGCCTGCTGGATCAGCAAGTCACTTCGTTTTGCTGTGAGCCTAAACTGGATGGCCTTGCGGTCAGTTTACTATATGAAAATGGTGTGTTAGTCCGGGCTGCTACCCGTGGGGATGGTACAACCGGAGAAAATATTACTGAGAATGTTAAGACTATTCGCTGTATTCCGTTACGGTTAACCGGGGAGCACTGGCCTGAAAGGCTTGAAGTCCGTGGTGAAGTCTTCATGCCCAAAGCCGGTTTTGAGGCGTTGAATGCTGCGGCGATCAAAAAAGGGGAGAAGACGTTTGTGAATCCAAGGAATGCCGCTGCGGGCAGTTTACGCCAGCTGGATTCAAAAGTGACAGCTCAGCGCCCGTTAAGTTTTTATGCATACGGTATTGGTGTCATTCAGGGTGCAGAACTCGCAGACTCGCATTATGAACGTCTGAAACAACTCAGGCACTGGGGATTACCAATGTGTCCGGAAATCCGGTGTGTCTCCGATCTGTCTCAGGTAAAAGCCTGTTATCAGGATATTCTGGCGCGTCGTGAAGCGCTGAGTTATGAGATAGATGGTATGGTGATTAAGGTTGATGATATTGCTTTTCAGGAACAACTGGGTTTTATCTCAAAAGCACCCCGCTGGGCGATCGCATATAAATTTCCTGCTCAGGAAGAAATGACCCGGTTAAATGATGTTGAGTTTCAGGTTGGAAGAACGGGTGCCATTACACCGGTAGCAAAGCTTGAACCGGTTTTTGTTGGTGGTGTAACGGTAAGTAATGCGACACTTCATAATGCGGATGAAATTGAGCGGCTGGGGGTTCACATTGGTGATACAGTGATTATCCGCAGAGCCGGGGACGTTATTCCGCAAATTGTATCGGTTGTTCTTGAAAAAAGAGATGAGAATGCCCGGAAGATTGTTTTTCCTGAGCATTGTCCTGTTTGTGAGTCAGATGTAGAGAGAACTGAAGGTGAAGCGGTAACCCGGTGTACCGGAGGGTTGGTTTGTCAGGCACAAAGAAAAGAAGCACTGAAACATTTTGTTTCCCGCAAAGCGATGGATGTTGATGGTTTAGGTGACAAAGTTATTGAGCAGCTGGTGGATAAAGAGATGATAAAGTCTCCGGCTGATTTATATCGTTTAACTGCCGGGCAAATCACAGTGTTGGAGCGTATGGGGCCAAAGTCCGCACAAAATGTCATTAAGGCTTTGGAAAAGTCAAAGTTGACAACTTTACCGCGTTTTCTGTTTGCGTTAGGGATTCGTGAAGTTGGAGAGGCGACTGCGGCTAACTTAGCTCAATACTTTCTGACACTGGAAAAAATCAGCGAAGCGACACAGGAAGCGTTAGTTAAAGTACAGGATATTGGTGAGATTGTTGCGAGCCATATTGTTGCTTTTTTTGCGGAAGAGAATAACCGGAGAGTTGTCGATGACTTAATTGACCAGGGTATTCACTGGCCGGAAATGACGGTTGTGACTGATACAGCATCTCTGGCATTGGCCGGTAAAACGGTTGTACTGACCGGAACGCTGGTACAAATGTCCCGAAATGAAGCGAAAGCAGCATTACAGTCTTTAGGGGCAAAAGTGACAGGAAGTGTGTCTAAAAACACGGATATGCTATTTGCCGGAGAGAATGCGGGTTCTAAACTGACCAAAGCTCAGGCGCTGGGGATTGAGATCAAATCGGAGGAAGACTTAATCACACTTGTTTCATCAATATCATAGATAAGACTATTTTACACGGGAGGTTTTTGTGAATATCAGCGAAGTGGCGAAACTGACAGGTTTAACCCCAAAATCAATTCGTCTATATGAAGATAAAGGCATTTTCACACCTCCCGGCCGTGGCATTAACGGATATCGAATATATAATCAATCACATATCGAAGATTTGCGCTTAATTGCAAGGGCAAAACGAGCTGGTTTCAGTCTCGACGAGTGTAAACTATTGCTTTCTTTTGCACATGATCCACACAGGAAAAGTGCATTGGTGAAAGATGAAGCAAGAAAGAAACTTGCCCAGGTGAAAGCAAAAATAGAGGAGCTTCGTCTGATTGAGGTGCATCTGGAGCAATGGATAGCCGAGTGTCCCGGAGATGAACACAGCCAGTGTCCGATTATTGATGAGTTACAGGGAAATGACAGTGAGTGAGCTGTCATTTCCCTTTGTACATGTATGAGATAAATTAGTAAAACAGCAGTTAGTACAAGAGCAGTTAGTACAAGAGCAATTAGTACAACAAAGAGTACAATTGGCGACGATACTGACTGGCTAATGGATGGCTTTGTCCCAGTGAGCTCAGTATGTCCATAAATATTTTTTTCATTTCTCCATCGAGCGTGTTGAGATCAGACTTCAGAAATGACCAGAGTATTTCCAGTGCTTCTGCGTCCCGGTTTACTTCGTGGTATTGCGCGGCTAGTTCGATAGCTGTTTTAGGGTCGTCCTGTTTATCACGGAATGCGGCTTCCAGAGCCATTAGCTCCGGGCTGTTTGCAGCCTGTTGATGGAGTTCCAGTTTCGCAATTAAGCTTTTGTAATAGTTGTCCTGATATTCCAGAGGAATATGTTGCAGCGCTGTTTCAGCCTGATCAAACTGTTTTGTTTCCAGCAGGCAATGTGCCAGTGCCAGTTTGGTTTCGGGCTTATTCTGAAAATCTTCGGCTAAGGTTTGAAGCAGTGTTAAAGCTTGTGAAAATTCTTCCTGATGAATCAGATCTAAAGCCTGATTCAGGCTCAGTTCATCCTGACTTGGCAAATGTTTGGCCAGCATTGTTTTGATCGCTTCAACAGTTTGTGGTCCGCTCAGGCCGTCTACTGGTTGTCCCTGTGAAAATAAGGCAAAAGTCGGGATAGTCTGTACGCCAAACTGCATCGCAATATTTTGTTCCTGCTGACAATTGAGTAAAGCCAGAGTAAATGCCCCCTGATATTGCCGGGCTAACTCCTGAACTGACTGAACAAAGGCAGCACTCGCTTCGTCCATCGGTGCCCAGAAGTAAAATAGAACAGGATGTTGTAGCGATTTTTCCAGGATTTCTCTTATGTTCTGCTGGGTTACTTCGACGCTGTTTGATGGCGTTTGCATATTTGACCTTCCTGATTTCAACACGATTTGGGTTAGCGGATGGATTCCGCATTTATCCTGAACAGTTTGCTGTAGCTGAATCAGAATTGTCTGGCTACAGCACTGAGAAAGGATATAACAACGTAGATATGGGCATATGTCGTAAATATCAAGCAGGCAGAAAGCCATTTTCGAATGGCTTTCTCTGATATATCAGAAACTCAGGTCGTGATTAAGATGATGAGTACAATGAAGATACTAAGCCAGTTTAATTGATTTAAACTCATTTCATCGTTCCGGGTCGTTCAGTCTGTGGTTCAAATATATGATTCTGATCTCTTATTGTGACGAAGTGATGACACGGCAACGGATTGATAGCGAAACTTACATGGTTCTAATCGTTTCAGACGGCTTTGTTCAATATAAAGTCAAGCCAGCGACCGGGAAGTAGTCGTTTCAGTACGGCAAAAACCTGTGTGGGTTTTGTGATTCGGTATCTGAGCTTCGGAGATGTATGTTCCAGACAATGGTATATCGCTGGAAGACAGGCTTCAGGCGGCAGAGAATATGGGTTAGCAGATTTCTCTTTACTTAGTCTTTCAATCTGTTGTGCATAACGGGCCGCGTGGATACTTTGTTCCGGTTCAACCCAGCGAAGAAAAGCAGCCAGAGCATTATCCCTGAAACGCGTCTCAATCGGGCCGGGTTCCAGCAGACTGATACTGATTCCGCTGCCCTGAAGTTCAAGGCGCAGTGTATCTGTCCAGCCTTCTAAAGCGAATTTTGATGCATTATAAGCCCCTCTGTATTTCATTGCGGCAAACCCCAGAACAGAGCTGTTTTGGATGATTCTGCCAGTACCTCTTTGCCTGAAATGCGGGATAAGTTTTGTGGTTAAATCGTGCCAGCCAAAGAAATTCGTTTCAAACTGTGCTTTCATTGCATCAGTCGGCAGATCTTCAAGGGCACCAGGCTGGCCATAGGCACCGTTATTAAACACAGCATAAAGATTATTATCCGTCATCTCCAGTACTTGTCTGATAGCATTGTCTACCTGATCCGGCCGGGTTACATCCAGCTGAATACATTCAATGCCTTCAGAGCGGATTCGTTCAACATCTTCTTCTTTCCGGCATGATGCAATCACAAAATACCCGCGCTCGTGAAGCGCGTGGGCGGCTGTGTAACCGATGCCTGAAGAACAACCCGTAATAAGAATACTTTTTGTCATTATCTTTCCTGAAAGAGCGGTTTATGTGTTTAAAATTTGCTTGAGTGCTGATTCTATATGCGGAAAATGAAACTCAAATCCCATTTCCGTTAATTTTTTAGGTTTTGCCCGGATGCTGTCGAGAAGCAGTGCCGATGCCTCGCCCATCAATAACTGAATGACCCATTTAGGAACGAAGAGAAAGTGAGGTCTGTGCAATGTACTGGCCAGTGCCTGGCTGAACTTTTTACCGGAGACCGGGTGAGGCGCACACAAATTAAACGGTCCCTGCGCATAATTGGTTTCAAGCAGAAAGAGAATGCCCCGAATCATATCACTCATATGAATCCAGGGCATATATTGATGACCGTTGCCAATTGGTCCGCCAAGGCCCAAACGATATGGCGGAAGCATTTTTTGTAGTGCCCCCCCATTTTTAGACAGAACAACGCCTGTTCTCAGCAGGCAAACCCGGGTTAAGTCAGACTCCGCTCTCATCGCTATTTCTTCCCATTTTGCACACACCTGATGAGAAAATTCTCCGTGATAGACATTGAGTTCTTCATCAATTGGATGGCTTTGTTGATCACCATAAAATCCAACGGCTGAGGCGCTGATGAAAATACCGGGTGGCGATGCACTGGCATGAAACAATGAGACAATCTTTTCAGTGATGTCCCAGCGACTGTGACAAATTATATCCTTCTGTTTTTTTGTCCATCGCTTGTCCGCGATGGGTTCACCAGCAAGGTTAATGACAGCATCAAACGGATTGAGATCGTGGTAGTCATCCAGTGATTCGATACATTCGATCATATAATTACTTAAGTGACTTAACTTTTGGCTGGTTTTTTCTCTGGAACGGGTCAGTACGACAATATCGTGATCTCTGGTCGCCATTTGTTTGACTAATTCAGAACCTATCAGCCCGGATCCTCCGGTTATTAATACTCTCATCTTCGTCTCACCTGCATGCTTTGGATGGGGTATTGCTCTTTAATAAGAATAAATGACGTATGGTGATGATCCAATACCCGTTTTTTGTGATTAGTCTTGGGTTTTTATTGTTTGCTTGTACAAAATAGCACTGAATATAAGTTTCGTCTGTCATGATGAAAGTTATATTTTCTATCGAGGGGTGAGATGAAAGCAATAATTGCATTACTGAAAGTGATGTCAGGGAGTTTCAGAGACTTACTTCCGATTATACTTGTGATTGCATTTTTTCAGCTGGTGATTCTGCAAAGGCCTTTACCGGATATGATGTCTGTATTTGCCGGGCTGATTCTGGTTGTTCTCGGATTAACTTTTTTTATTTTCGGGCTTGAAATGGGGCTGTTTCCAATCGGAGAAAGTATGGCCCAGGCATTTGCCCGTAAAGGGAATGTCTGGTGGCTGCTGACTTTTGCATTTTGTCTGGGATTTGGAACAACAATTGCTGAACCTGCTTTAACCGCGGTTGCTTCTGAAGCCGCCCATGTTGCTGCAAATGGTGGTGTCATTAGTATGTCGAAAGATGCAATGGCACATTACGCAATCAGTTTAAGAATTACAGTCGCACTCTCAGTCGGTTTAGCTATCGTATTAGGGGTATTCCGGATTCTGAAAGGATGGCCGATTCACTTAATGATCATTGCCGGATATCTTGGTGTTGTCACCTTAACACTGTTTGCCCCTGATACTATTATTGGCATCGCTTATGATTCTGGTGGTGTGACAACTTCAACGATTACTGTTCCCCTGGTGACTGCGCTTGGTGTTGGATTAGCATCTTCAATCAAGGGAAGAAATCCTATGCTGGATGGTTTCGGTCTGATTGCCTTCGCCTCTTTACTCCCTATGATGTTTGTCATGATTTTTGGGATGGTGATGGCATGAATGAAATTTATCATTTATTACAGGTGATTTTTTCGACTATCAAAGACGTCTTGCCTATTGCAAGTATTCTGTTTGTTTTTCAGTACGTCATATTGCGTAAGCCGGTGAGCCGTCTATCACATGTGTTACTTGGTTTTGGGTATGTGATTCTGGGACTGGCTCTTTTCCTGATGGGGCTGGATTTAGCGTTATTTCCTTTAGGTGAAATGATGGCGAAGCAACTGACGGACCCTTCATTTTTATCCTCTGTACAGATTGTCGGTGAGTCATATCACTGGCTCAATTATTATTGGGTCTACCTGTTTGCTTTTTGTATTGGGTTCAGTACCACGATCGCTGAACCTTCCTTGCTGGCTGTTGCAATCAAAGCCAATCAGGTTTCAGCAGGGGCGATTGGGGTCACAGGGTTGCGTGTTGCAGTGGCATTAGGCGTGGCCATTGGAATTACATTGGGCTGTTACCGGATTGTCGTGGGAGATCCGATTCATTACTATATTATTGTCGGTTATATCATTGTGGTGATTCAGACATTTTTTGCACCTAAGTTAGTCGTGCCTTTAGCGTATGATTCTGGTGGGGTGACCACATCGACGGTCACTGTGCCTGTTGTTGCCGCACTTGGGTTGGGTCTGGCATCAACAGTGCCGGGAAGAAGTCCCTTGATTGATGGTTTTGGGCTCATTGCTTTTGCGAGCCTGTTTCCGATGATATCTGTGATGGGATATGCTCAGATAACGCAATGGCTGAGCCGTAGAAATGCTTGTATGGAGAAAGACGATGCGCTTTAAATTGATTATTGCCTTTGTTGAAGATAGTAAAACAGAAAAGGTCGTTGATGCTGCCAGGCAAGCAGGAGCAACAGGTGTGACTGTTATCAATAACGCCAGAGGGGAAGGGCTGAATCAGAAAAAAACTTTCTTTGGTCTCACTCTGGATGTTCAAAAAGATGTTGCGATTTTTGTTGTAGAAGAGCACTTATCGAGACATATACTGGAAACAATTAACGATGTCGGGGAGTTTGAGACTGAATCAGGTCAGGGGATAGCAATCCAGATTGATATTGAAGATGCGGTTGGCGTGTCTCATCAGGTTGAAAAACTAACGAAGTATGTTGAGGATGAATTATGAGTCAATATGATGACGTTAAAGTCCGGGATGTTATGGCAAATACTTACGAGATTGTGGATGGTTTGACCACAGTTTATGAAGCGATTCAGATAGCGAAAGAAAAAAAATAAAAGCGCTGATTATTGCGAAAAGACACGATGATGATGAGTTTGGCATTGTATTAATGAATGATATTGCCAAGAAAGTATTGGCAAATAATCGTTCCTTAGAAAGAACAAATATTTATGAAATTATGACCAAGCCCGCGTTAGGTGTTGAGCCGGGTATGAAGGTGAAAAACTGTGCCCGTCTTTTTGAACGCTTTGGCATCAGCAGGGCTCCTGTGATAGAGAATGGTCAGGTGATTGGTATGGTCAGTTATAACAATATGGTTGTGAATGGCTTATTGAGTAGTACAGAGTGACAGTGCATATCGGGAGAGATTGATGAAGCTGATGATTGCATCAGATATACATGGTTCATTATCTGCAGCGGAGAGAGTGATTGAGTTATATCAGTCTTCCGGGGCAACAGGACTGATTTTACTGGGTGATTTACTGAATCATGGCCCCAGAAACCCTGTTCCGGACAGCTACCTTCCGGTGCAGGTTGCTAAACTTTTAAATCCTTATGCGAAAGAGATTATTGCAGTCCGGGGGAATTGTGATAGCGAAGTGGATCAGATGCTTCTGGACTTTCCGATGATGGAAGATTTTTCATGGGTGATGCTTGAAAGCGGTCAGCGTTTCTTTTTGACTCACGGGCATCTCTATAATCAGGATAATCTGCCGCCACTTGCTAAAAATGATGTGTTAATACACGGACACACTCATGTGCCTGTGGCACGTTCGTGCAGTGAATATTACTGGTTTAATCCGGGGTCAGTGACTTTTCCGCGTGGAGACTTACCTCCAAGTTATGGCCTTTTTGAATCTGGTTGTCTGAAAGTGCTTAGCCTCTTGAACGGGGAAGAAATTGAGGCAATTTGCTTCTGAAGCATACCGCATTTTGAGGAAATATTTGTCTTTTTATCAGCCTGTCACAGGAAATACAATGAAGACACTCAGCAGTGTCTTCATTTAGTAAATTGTCATTGACTAATTGGTAAATAATATAGTTGAGTCGTGATTCAGGTTGGCCAGTAACAGCGTATTTTTATTGATAACATCAATACGTTTACTCTGTTGAGCATCCATCTTGAAAAACTGTTTAATCAAATTGAGTTGTTCCGGTGTAAAGTCTTTACTTTGGCTATCTGAGACATCTTTAAATTCAGTTGGAGAAAGTAGCAGATAGTTTTCACTTAGCTTCCATTCCCCGGACTCTGATATGTCAATGGTACTTTCCGGCTGACTTTTATTCGCATAAAGCTGGACAACAGAAACACGGATGTAAGTACCATTGGGTAAATATTTTACATTCGAGGTGACATCGACACGTCTTAATGGCCCGACGGCAGATTCTTTATTGGCATGTTCAATCAGCCGGACAATTTTAGATTGCCACTCCCTTGAAATCAGGAGCTGCTTGAGTTTCAAATCGCTTCCCCAATAAAGCCAGATGCTGAATATTGAGGAAACGAGCAGAATCATCGCAGCAACTTTCAGGTTGATTTTATTTAACGACATATCTGGGTTGAGTCCTCTTGATCTGTACCTATCGTCAATGTGATGTTGTGATCACTATACTCGACAGGGTAAATGTAATTGAGAACGAGTTTGTTTCCTTGTCCACCCGTTGCGATAATCTGACTTGGCTGAATTTGCTGCTGGTGCGCTTTCTGATATTTCCTGACACACTGCTCGATTGACGGAATCCATGCAGATAAGTCCGGATGATTTTTTGGCATATTCACAGAGACACCATTCACATCAGCAAGGTGACGGAAAGTTGAATATCTCGGGCCATTATAGAAAACAGCAATAACCGGGATGATAAATGCGAAAAAAAGGACCAGCTTAGTGACCAGGGCCATTCCTTTGGGCTGGTTCTCTTCTTGTTTATCTGAGACTTCAGGTGACCCCGCTATACCCATGTTTTTGTATTCAGGGTTATCAAGGATGGCAACGCCATCCTGAATATTAAAAGACTCAGCAGTGCCAGCTTCCATAGCCATAAGCGGCTGATCTTCTTCTGTTACCTGAGATTCGTTAAGTGATGATCTAATCTCAGGGATCAGCTGGACATCAGCAATAAGCTGATAGCCTCGTTTGGGAACTGTTTTTATATAACGAGGCGACTTTGTTGAGTCTTTTAGCATCTTTCTCAGCGTTGAAATTGCCTGAGTAAGGCTGGAATCATCTACCTCAAAGCCTTGTTTTCTCCACACGAAATCGTGAAGCTCATTTCGCTGAATCACTTCGTTTGGATGTTGAGCCAACATGAGCAGGATTCTGCTTTCATTCGTGCCTAATCGGATAACTTCATCTTCATTCTCTTGATCTATCAACGAATTATTATTAGGGACGAAAGTGAATCTTTCCGCCAGGATGAATTTTGCGCTTATTGGATTCATCAATATCTTCTTTGTTTGTTACATTGAATGCTGATGGTTTTTGATATTCTCTTAGATGTTATGTTAAGAACTGGTTAATAAAACCTATATTTTGAGAATCTTTGACATTTATGCGGTTCAGCATAATAAATTTTTAGTGAAAAAAAAAACTGTTTTTATCATTTTAACCTTGAAATCAATTGCTCCACCCTCATTTTACTAGCAAGTTATGCTATTTGTACACCTTATGCATTGGTGTGAATTAATAAATAATTCATCATGGAGCTAATAATGAGTGAAACTGCAACGAAAAATAAAGAAACACGTGGTTTTCAATCTGAAGTCAAGCAATTACTTCATTTAATGATTCATTCTCTTTACTCGAATAAAGAGATTTTTTTACGTGAATTGATTTCGAATGCATCTGATGCTGCGGACAAACTCCGCTTTCAAGCATTGTCAAACTCAGACCTGTATCAGGGCGATGCGGATTTAGCCGTTAAGTTATCTTTTGATGCGGAAGCGAATACCCTGACCATATCAGATAATGGTATCGGGATGACCCGTGAAGCGGTTATTGAGAATCTGGGAACAATTGCCAAATCAGGAACGAAGGAATTTTTTGCTAATTTATCTGATGATCAAATGAAAGATTCTCAGTTAATTGGTCAGTTCGGTGTTGGTTTTTATTCGGCGTTTATTGTTGCTGACTCAGTTACCGTCCGTACGCGCAGTGTTGATGTGTCAGCTGATGAGGGCGTACAGTGGCAGTCTCACGGAGAAGGCGACTATACCCTAGAGTCGGTTCATAAAGAAACCCGTGGGACTGATATCGTGCTTCATATGAAGGACGACGGGAAGGAGTTCCTTTCTGAGTGGCGTTTAAAAGAACTGGTTTCTAAATATTCAGATCATATTGGTATTCCTGTGTACATTCTTGTCAAAAAGAAAGACGAGGAAGGTAAGGAGACCGGTGAGACTGAATGGGAAAAAATCAATAAGGCTGAAGCACTGTGGACCCGCTCAAAATCTGATATTTCAGAGGACGAGTATCAGGAGTTTTATAAGCATGTCTCGCATGACTTTGCCGACCCACTGGCATGGAGTCACAACAAAGTAGAAGGTAAAAATGATTATACAAGTTTGTTGTATATTCCTTCTAAAGCGCCGTGGGATATGATGAACCGTGACCATAAACGGGGCTTAAAACTCTATGTTCAGCGTGTATTTATTATGGATGATGCTGAGCAATTCATGCCCTCTTATCTCCGGTTTGTGAAAGGGCTGATTGATTCCAATGATTTACCTCTGAATGTATCACGTGAGATCCTCCAGGATAATAAAGTGACGCAATCGCTGCGTAATGCCTGTACTAAACGGGTTCTGACCATGCTGGAACGTATGGCAAACAGTGATGAAGAAAAATATCACAGTTTTTGGAAAGAATTTGGGTTGGTGATGAAAGAAGGCCCGGCTGAAGATTTCTCTAATAAAGAAAAGGTGGCCGGATTATTACGTTTTGCATCGACCCATACCGACAGTTCAGAGCAGAATGTCAGCCTGAAATCCTACATTGAACGGATGAAAGAGGGTCAGGACAAGATTTATTACCTGACGGCAGATAGTTACGCTGCTGCGAAGAATAGTCCGCATTTAGAGCAGTTCAAGTCGAAGGGAATCGAAGTTGTTCTGATGTATGACCGTATTGATGAATGGTTAATGAATTATCTGACTGAATTTGATGGTAAATCATTCCAGTCGATCACAAAGGCCGGTCTCGATTTAGGTCAGTTTGAAGATGATGCTGAAAAAGAAAAGCACAAGGAAGCTGAAGAAGCCTTCAAATCTGTTGTTGAGAGAACAAAATCTTATCTCGGTGACCGGGTGAAAGAAGTCCGGACAACGTTTAAACTGGCTTCAACGCCTGCAGTTGTTGTGACCGATGATCATGAAATTGGTACGCAGATGGCTAAGTTGCTTGAAGCAGCAGGGCAGGCTGCTCCGGATGTCAAATATATTCTGGAGTTAAACCCTGATCATCAGTTAGTACAAAAAATGGCGGATGAACCCGATGAAGAAGTTTTTGGACGTTGGGTTGAAATGTTACTGGGTCAGGCTATGCTGGCTGAACGTGGTGCAATGGAAGATCCGGCTCAGTTCCTGAAAGCAATTAACCAGCTTTTGGCTAAAAACTAAAATGAATATCCGTAAAAGAACCCGCATTTGCGGGTTCTTTTATAGATTGATTTCAAAGTGTTTTTCTGAATATTTTCGATTCATGGTCCAGTGATGAAATAGCTGTTTGAGCAAGTTTTATCACATAAGATATTCGTTTTTATGTTATTCTTCCGGGCTTGAATCTTCATCAGAAGGCGTGTATTTTGCTCGCCTGCCGTATAACTGATAAAAATATACGGTTCGATTTCGATATATTTAAAAATTATTATACCGAAACTTATCGTGTGAACAGACTGTGAGCTTCGGTATAAATCGTTCTATTCTTAAGAGGATTAATCATGCGCATCATTCTTTTGGGTGCTCCAGGGGCAGGAAAAGGAACACAAGCACAATTCATCATGGAAAAGTATGGCATTCCACAAATTTCTACTGGTGATATGCTGCGTGCCGCAATTAAGGCAGGTACTGAACTTGGTAAGCAGGCTAAAGCAGTTATCGATGCTGGTCAGCTGGTTTCAGATGATATTATTTTAGGCTTAATCAAAGAAAGAATTGCTCAGTCAGATTGTGAGAAAGGCTTTTTACTTGACGGATTCCCCAGAACAATTCCTCAGGCTGATGGATTGAAGGAAATGGGTGTTGAGATTGATTACGTGATCGAATTTGATGTTGCTGATGATGTGATTGTTGAACGTATGGCAGGTCGCCGTGCTCACCTTGCATCAGGGCGGACATATCATGTGGTTTACAATCCACCAAAAACAGAAGGTAAAGATGATATTACGGGTGAAGATCTTGTCATTCGTGATGATGATAAAGAAGAGACAGTTCGTTCTCGTCTGAAGGTTTATCATGAGCAAACTGCGCCATTAATTGATTATTATGGTCAAGAGGCTTCAGCCGGAAGAACAACGTATCTTAAATTTGATGGAACCAAACAGGTTGCTGAAGTCAGTTCAGATATTGAAGCAGCCTTAAGCCGTTAATTGATTGGCAGTGGTTTTGGTTTTATGAGAAAGCGGCTCTTACGAGGCGCTTTTTTTCTTTCCGGTTCAGGGCATGATGGCGTTGCTTTCTGTGGGTGGATATAAAGAGGATTGAGAACTGCAATGAAAAATAATAGCAAGCAAGGAATTTTATTAGTCAATCTGGGAACGCCTGACGCGCCAACAGCATCAGCGGTAAAGCGCTTCTTAAGTGAATTTTTGCATGATCGCCGGGTTGTTGATCTGACCCGATGGATATGGTGTCCGGTTTTGCATTGGATTATTCTGCCGCGCCGTTCGCCCAAGGTTGCGAAGCTTTATCAATCCATATGGATGGAAGATGGCTCTCCTTTAATGGTTTTTTCCCGGTCACAGGCAGAAAAATTACAGGAAAAAACAGGTATTCCTGTTACTTTTGGGATGAGCTATGGCTCACCTTCAATCCAGGATGGTATCAGTTCACTTATTCATCAGGGCGTGACTGAGATTGCCGTACTGCCTTTATACCCACAATATTCAGGTACGACCACCGGTAGTGTGTTCGATCGGGTTAGCCAAAGTATACGTGCGGTATCTGTTATCCCGAAGCTGCACTTTTTCAGCCATTACTATGATTCCCCTGCCTACATTCAAGCGTTGGCCTCAAAAGTCAGGGAGTCGTGGAAACAGCATGGTAAAGGCGATTATTTATTGTGCTCATATCATGGCATTCCTCAGCGATATGCCGATAATGGTGATGTCTATCCGCAGCATTGTCAATCGACAACCCGTTTGTTAGCCGATGCATTGGGTCTGAATGAACAACAGATTGGTATGAGCTATCAATCACGTTTTGGCCGGGAAGAATGGTTGCAGCCTTATACTGATGAGACGCTGAAAAAATTGCCCGGAAAAGGGATCAGGAATATTGATATTATTGCACCGGCATTTTCTGTGGATTGTCTGGAAACACTGGAAGAAATTTCAGAAGAATGCCGACAGATTTTTGAAGAAGCCGGTGGAGAGGTGTTTACCTACATTCCCTGTCTGAACGATGATGATGAACATATTGAAATGATGTGTCAGGTGCTCGGCACAGAACAAGTGTAGGGGCGAAAATTGAAAAGGCATCTCAGATGTTTGCAGATGCCTTTCATCGTATTACGTGTTATGCAGGTACTTCTTCGGGAGTTGCATGTTTCAGGTACGCAGGTTGTTCTGCGCCGTGCATCCACTGAATCAGTTGGGATGAAAATAGTAAGAGGATGAGGCCACATACGGTTGCTGTTACGGCGATACCACCAAAAATAGCGAGTGCACCCAACTCACCTACATGCGCACCAATCAGGCCGGCAACGTAGTTTGCTATCGCATTAAATCCAAACCAGACCCCCATCATCAGTGAAGCCAGCCGGAGAGGTGCTAGTTTCGTTACCATAGATAAACCGATAGGGGATAAGCATAGTTCGCCGATTGTATGGAAGAAAAAGGCCCCAACTAACCAAAACATTGATGTTTTGACGGTTAAGTCACCCCCTTGTTCCAGTACTGCCCCCACCATACAAAGAAACCCTATTGCCAGAAAGAATAAACCAAAGGCAAATTTAACCGGAGAGTTGGGTTCCCGTTTTCCTAATTTTATCCAAAGTGCAGCTAATACCGGCGCGAGTGTGATAATAAAGAATGGGTTAAGCGACTGGAACCATGCTGCTGGTATTTCAAAATTACCCAGCATGCGATCAGTATATTTTTGAGTATAGATATTCATCAGTCCACCAGCCTGTTCAAATCCAGCCCAGAAAACTACAACAAATAACCCCATAATCAGAATGACTTTCAACCGGTCAATTTCCTGCTTACTTAAAGGCTGTTTGCTGGATGAATGTTTTTTATTCATGTCTCTCGCAGCCGCAGGGATCATGCCTATATTTCCCAGCAGCGATTTAGCAAAAATAATCTGAATGATAATGCTGATGACCATGCCTGTACCTGCTGCCGCAAAGCCCGCTTTCCAGCCATAACTTTCAGTCACAGATCCGGAGATGACTCCGGCAATTAGCGCGCCAAGATTGATTCCCATATAAAAAATGGTAAATGCACCATCACGGCGATGATCTCCTTCTTCATAAAGGTCACCAACCATTGTTGAAATATTCGGTTTAAACAGGCCGTTACCAGCAATTAAAAGTGCAAGTCCGAGATAAAAAGTCTGAGTTGTACCTAACCCCAGAGATTCATGAGGAAGAGCCAGTGTAAATTGCCCCGCAGCCATTAAAGCGCCACCGGCAAGAATCGACTTTCTCTGACCAAAATAGTTATCGGCCAGCCAGCCGCCAATCAGCGGAGTAATGTATACAAGACCGGTATATATGCCATACAAATCTAATGCTTCTTTTGTTGTCCAGCCCAGACCGCCATGCAAGGTTGTATCAGTGAGATATAAAACGAGAATGGCACGCATTGCATAATAAGAAAATCGTTCCCATAGCTCTGTACCGAAGAGCAGGAACAAACCTTTGGGATGACCCCAAAGCTGATGTTGGTTTGTCATATATTCTGTCTGTGATTTGTGTATAAGATGTTTATTTTACTTTAATAACATGTGTTAGGTAAATATTTTGACTTATGATCAAAGTCAAGAGTATTGTGTTTTTGGTTAATATTTGTCTGGTGACTTGGCCTGTTTTATCTTGAATTATTTTGTTGGCAGGGTGTTTTTTTGAGGAATATATTTTCTCCCGTTGGTTTCTGTTCCCGTCGGTTTCTATGGGTATGGATAAAAAAAAAGAGACACAATTATTTGTGTCTCTGCATTGCTTGCTTTGTGGTTTTCCGGTTTCATTTGACAGATACCGGAACAAACCCGTTTTAATAAGCGTCGTTGTGAACCATTTGAACTGCGCGACCTGATGGGTCAATACAGTTTTTAAATGATTCATCCCACTCAATAGCCTTTGCTGAAGAGCATGCAACTGATGGTCCTCCCGGTACACATTTCACTGCAGACTCCAGTGGGAACAGTTCTTCAAAAATTTCCCGGTAGACATAGCCTTCTTTTGTTGTCGGTGTGTTGTAAGGGAAACGGTATTGTGCTGTTTCCATCTGCTGATCCGTCACTTTTTCTTCTGCGACAGACTTGAGTGTATCGATCCAGCCATAACCGACACCATCAGAGAATTGTTCTTTTTGGCGCCAGGCAATTGAATCTGGTAAATAATGTTCAAAACATTCCCGTAAAATGTGTTTCTCCATTTTACCGTTTCCACACATTTTGTCAGCGGGATTCAGGCGCATAGCTACATCAATAAACTCTTTATCAAGGAATGGAACCCGACCTTCCACGCCCCAGGCTGCAAGAGATTTATTGGCACGTGCACAATCAAACATATTTAGTGCAAGCAGCTTGCGGACAGTTTCTTCATGAAACTCCTGCGCATTTGGCGCTTTGTGGAAATACAGATATCCACCAAAAATCTCATCAGCGCCTTCGCCGGAAAGCACCATTTTAATGCCCATCGCCTTGATTTTTCGCCCCATCAAAAACATCGGTGTTGATGCCCGAATTGTCGTTACATCATATGTTTCAATATGGTAGATAACGTCTCTGATCGCATCCAGTCCTTCCTGGACGGTATATGTCATCTCGTGATGTACGGTGCCGATTTTCTCAGCAACTTCTTTAGCTGCTTTGAGATCAGGAGCACCTTCAAGACCGATAGCAAATGAGTGTAACTGTGGCCACCATGCGGTTGATTGATCATCGTCCTCAACCCGAAGTGCTGCGTATTTTTTTGCAACAGCCGAAGTAATCGAAGAGTCCAGACCGCCTGAGAGTAAAACGCCATAAGGTACGTCTGTCATTAATTGTCGTTTTACAGCTGCTTCAAGAGCCTGAGTTAGTTCTTCTTTCGATGTTGTATTACCTTTAACGGCGTTATATTCATTCCAGTCACGGACGTAATATCTGACAGGCGTTTCGTCTGATGAGCTGTAGTGACAGCCCGGAGGAAATTCACTGATTGTTTTGCAAACAGGTACCAATGCCTTCATTTCAGAAGCAACATAGTAATTCCCATGCTCATCCAGTCCCTGATAGAGCGGAATGATGCCAATGTGATCCCGGCCGACCAGGTAGAGGTCTTTCTCTTCATCGTAAAGAACAAATGCAAAAATGCCGTTGAGTTCTTCAAGCAGTTCCACGCCAAGATCCTGATAGAGAGCCAGAATGACTTCACAGTCAGAATCTGTTTGAAAATCGTATTTATCTTCGTAACGGGCACGGAGTTCTTTGTGGTTATATATTTCTCCGTTCACAGCCAGTATGTGTTTTTTATCCGGACTAAAGAGGGGTTGAGCACCACTGTTAAGACCAACAATAGCCAATCTTTCGTGAGCCAGTATCGCTTTATCAGATGCATAAATTCCTGACCAGTCGGGGCCCCGGTGGCGAAGTTTTTTAGACATTTCAAGTGCAACCGGACGTAGTTTCGATGCATCGCTTTTAATATCCAGAATACCGAAAATAGAACACATACTCATTCCTTAATAAATTTTTTATTTGTAGTTAATTTGCCAGTATTCCTTAAAAAAACAACCCATTTTTAATTGTTCTGATAAAAACAACCCTTGGCTGGTGGATTTAATTTAAAATAAATGCCAATAAGTTGAATAAAATTCATTTCCTGGTGTGTTTTTATTCGGGTTATGGCTGACTGCACATAGTTTACATAGCATGTATATACTCTGTATATGAAGAGACAGTGACTTGCTAACACGATAAAAGATATGATCTTTTATCGTGTTTGGTTTATTTTTCGAGTAACTTCTGAAGCAGAACACCATTAAGCATGGCTCGTTTAATCATCGCGAAAGCAGCTATTGTCGGTTGCTTATAGACTTGAGAAGCAACAATCGGTAGCTTCTGATGGAATGCTTTTAAGGATTGGTTTTGAACGTTTCTTTCAATGGCAGGAAAAATCAGTTCCTGAGCTGTTGTCACATGTCCTGCAATCACAATCTTTTGTGGATTAAACAGGTTGACAGTGATCGCTACTGCCTTGCCCAGGTAGTTGCCTACTTTGATCAGTGTCTGTCGTGCGAGCTCATCTCCCTGGTTGGCATGGGTACAAATATCTTCAATAGTCATATTCTGTAACTCATTCAATGTCGACTGATAGCCCTGACTTAATAAGTGGTTGACACGTTTTACAATGGCCGGGTTAGAAGCAACAGTTTCAAGACATCCGAAGTTGCCGCATTGACACTGAGAACCCAGTGGATCAATCTGAATATGACCAATTTCACCCACGTTGCGGTTATAGCCAAGAAAAATTCGTCCGTTGACTATCATACCCGCACCGGTTCCGCGTCCGACACTAATCAATATTGAATCCTGGCAGTCCTGACTGGCCCCCAGATAATGTTCAGCAAGGGCTAAACCCCGAATATCGTTGCCGATAAAGCATTCAACACCAAAATGTTCTTTAATGATGTCCCCAAGTGCGAGTGCGTCTACATCAACGTTGTGCATGTACTCAACAACGCCTGTTTCCGGATTAACCAGTCCCGGGAGCACAATACCAATCGCTATGAACTGCTCAATCAGCTGTTTTTTATCGTCAATAAACTGCTGAATATAACGAATCAGACCATCAAGAAGTTCGCTTTGATGCTGATAATCAAACTCATGGTATTCAGAAGTCAGTTCTTTACCACTTAAATCATATAAACTAATCTGGATATAGTCCCGGCCTAAACGTACTGAAACCGAATGAAAAGGAACGACTTCTGTTTCAAGAGAAATTGCTCTGCGGCCACCAGTTGAGGCTTGCTGCGCGACTTCTTTAATTAAGCCTTTTTCCAATAGCTGGCGCGTTATTTTCGTCACGCTGGCGGGAGCCAGCTGACTGATTTCTGCAACCTGAATACGGGAAATAGGACCTTGCTGGTCAATGAGTCGATACACGGCTGCACTATTGAGTTGTTTGACTAAATCTACATTACCTTTTTGCGTATCATTCATGACTAATTATGTCCGTGTTTTTTCAATATTAATGTCAGTCTTTGTATTAAAGAGAATGTACCACAAAACAGAGAATCGGGTCATTCAACGTTTTACAGGTAATAACCTGAAGGGGCAGCTTTGAGTTCTGAGCCGGAAACAATCGAGCAAAAAGAAGGGGCAAACAAAACTGTGCTGGTTGTATCTTTATGTGACACATGCCGGTAATATACTGTGATGTTGGTAAAAATAAAGCGATCCCTGTTTCCGTCACCTGTAGCTGTGGTTCTGGTCACTAATTATATGGAAATTATAGTTTAATCCGCTTTGCAGCATGTTTGTTTCGATAAAAATGATCAATCGCATGAAATAATCGCAAGAAAAATAGTCTTTGTATTGTTTCTTTTATGAGAATTGTGGATGATTAGTCACTGCATGTAAGGATTATGATTGGATTTGCTGTGTTTTTGACCGGCAAGACAAGGCATTAAGAATACTAAATAATTTTGTTGAGGTGTTATAGATGAGTGAAGCTGAGGCTCGTCCATCGAATTTTATCCGCCAAATCATTGAGAAAGATTTAGCTGAAGGTAAACATACCAGTGTACAGACTCGTTTTCCCCCGGAACCAAATGGTTATCTTCACATTGGGCACGCGAAGTCAATTTGTCTGAATTTTGGTGTTGCTCAAGATTATCAGGGGCAGTGCAATTTGCGTTTTGATGATACTAATCCGGAAAAAGAAGATCTTGAGTATGTTGATTCAATAAAAACTGATGTTCAGTGGTTGGGTTTTCAGTGGGCCGGAGATGTGCATTACTCTTCTGACTACTTCGATGAATTATATGGTTATGCAGTTGAATTGATCGAAAAAGGATTAGCTTACGTTGAAGAGTTAACGCCTGAGCAAATCCGGGAATACCGTGGGACTCTGACACAGCCGGGAAAAGAAAGTCCCTATCGTGACCGTAGCATCGAGGAAAACCTTGCTCTGTTCGAGAAAATGCGCAATGGGGAATTTAAAGAAGGCGAAGCCTGCCTGCGTGCTAAGATTGATATGGCATCCTCATTTATGGTCCTGCGCGATCCTGTGTTATATCGGGTACGCTTTGCTCATCACCATCAGACAGGTGATAAGTGGTGTATTTATCCAATGTACGATTTTACCCATTGTATATCGGATGCTCTGGAAAATATTACGCACTCTTTGTGTACTCTTGAATTTCAGGACAACCGGCGTTTGTACGATTGGGTGTTAGACAACATCAGTATACCGTGCCATCCCCGGCAATATGAATTCAGCCGTTTGAACCTTGAATATACGGTGATGTCGAAACGGAAACTCAATCAACTGGTGACAGAAAAGTTAGTTGAAGGGTGGAATGACCCACGTATGCCAACAATTTCAGGGCTACGTCGCAGAGGGTTTACGGCTGCGTCAATTCGGGAATTTTGTAAAAGAATCGGTGTAACCAAGCAAGAAAATATGATTGAGTTCGGGTCTTTGGAGTCTTGTATTCGTGACGATCTGAATGAAAATGCACCAAGAGCCATGGCTGTCATCGATCCGGTTAAAGTGATTATTGAGAACTTTGAGGCATCGCAGACAGAAGTTCTGAATCTTGCAAATCATCCTAATAAGCCAGAAATGGGAACCCGGGAAGTACCTTTCACCCGTGAAATATGGATTGAACGTGAGGACTTCCGTGAAGAAGCGAATAAAAAATACAAGCGTTTGGTTCTTGGAAAAGAGGTTCGGCTCAGAGGTGCTTATGTGATTAAAGCTGAGCGGATTGAAAAAGATGAACAAGGTCAGATTTCAACGATTTATTGTTCCTATGATCCTGAAACTTTGGGTAAAAACCCTGCTGATGGACGGAAAGTTAAGGGAGTGATTCACTGGGTATCTGTAGATAAAGGATTACCCGCTGAAATCAGGTTATATGATCGGTTGTTTTCTGTGCCAAACCCGGCAGCTTCTGATGACTTTCTCAGTACAATAAATTCCGAATCTTTGGTATGCAAAAAAGGGTTTGTTGAAGCCAGCCTTGCAGAAGCTCAGCCAGAAACTGGTTATCAGTTTGAGCGTATGGGGTATTTTTGTGCGGATAATCAGGACTCTTCATCGGATGCTCTGGTCTTCAATCGAACTGTTGGATTGAGAGATACATGGGCAAAAATTGAAGCCTCTTAGCAAGTTAGGGTAAAAAGCCAGCAAAATGCTGGCTTTTTTATACACTATATCTGTATGTGATTGCATTTTATATTGATATTTCACATAAAAAATGTGTGAGGTTGAGGCAATTATTGTGGGCTAAACGTTTTTTTTGTCTATCTCCTATAGTTTTGCTGGTGTAATCCGATATAGTTAACAGATTATTAAATTCATTATTACCTGAGCACGTAGCTGAGCTTTATATGCGTCAATTTTTTAACCCTCTGTTGTTATCTGTATTAATAACAGTTGTGACTCACATTTCTTTCGTTAGTGCAGAGAGTATTCGTCTGGTTGGACCTACAGGCGAAGTTCGTTCTTCACCACAACTTAGTGGTATCGTCAAAGCTGATTCACTTCCTGAGTCATCGACTGGCGAGCCTTCATCTCTTTATGGCCCAACTTCAGGAAAGGAAACGCTTTGGTCGATAGCTTCGAAGCTCAGACCTTCGAATCAAGTCACTGTCCAGCAGACATTACTTGCAATTTATCAGCTGAATCCGCAATCATTTGAATTGCAGAATATTCATAAGTTAATCCCGGGAAGTATGCTTAGGGTACCCTCGCTTGCACAAGTCAGTCGTTTAAAGAAAGATGAAGCGATGAGAGTAATGGCGGAGCATCAGCGTCGACTTAATGGCGTTGTTGGACAACCTCAAAGTCCTGTCAGAACCGTGTCGGCTCCTGCTGATTCAGCAGAATCATCCCCACGCTCATCCCGAATTAATATTCAGCGGCAACCAGAAGCACAAAAACCAACGTCTGATCCGAAGATCGACAAGCAGGTAGTATCTGTTCCTGAGGCTGTGAGTAAAATTACAGAAGCGCCCAAAGCTGATCAATCACCTGAAGAAAAATTGCCTGTTCTTTCCCTTGCTCAAACAGAGACGGCATCATCTGGCTCTGAACTCCAGGCTTTGGAAGAGAAAAATCATCACTTAACAATGATGTTATCTAAAGTTCAGACTGAAGTGACTGATCTGAAAAGTGAATTGGGAGACAAAGATAAGATTCGTTCAGAAGTAGAAAAACTTCTTGCTGCAGAACGGAAAAAAAGGGATGAGAAGCTGCGTTTAGATCCGACACCATTGGATTTACTGCTTGCGAATGGTTGGCTGGTTGCGGCATTGACCCTGATTCCGGGAGGATTAATTGCTTTTGCACTGGCGATGTTCCTTGGCCGGCGTTCATCTGCAGCAGAAGATGAATCCACAAACCTTTCTCCGGCTACTGCTGAAGTAGATGATGAAGCTGTCAGTATTGGTGAAGCCAATATGGAAGATAGTGGAGAAGAGCTTGATGAACTGATGTTGGATGATGATCTGTTCAGTGGAGGCGCAGATAAAGATGAAGATGATGAATCCGAGATAGATGAAAATGACGTTTTCGCCGAGCTGGAAGATGTTGATCTTGACTTAGACGATGATTCTGAAGAAGACCTGTTTGCGGGTATCGATGATGATGGTGATCTGGTTGATACTGATTTGGATGATTTATCGTCCGGTTCCAGTGATATTAGTGTCAACGGCGAAGATAAGGCAGTTGGTCTTGAAGAGATGGAAAAAGCGTTGGATGACGCTTCATTATCTTCAGATTTAGATGATGATTTTGATCTGTCAGATTCTGGTGACGCAATTTCTCAGGATGAAATTGAGACGTTACTGGATGAAGACGGCCCATCTGAAGAGTTGGGTGCAGATTCAGTTGATCAGGGCATGCTGGATGATTTGTTATCCGATACTGAAATGGATGACTTCCTTGATGAAGAGCCCTCCTCTGAACATGATGATCTTGATAACGACTTAGATCTTTTACTAAATGAAGATTCTGACGATCAGTCAGCGATTGATTTTCTTGACTCTGAAGAAGAAAGTACAGAGCTTTTGGATGAACTTCTTGAGGAAGAGGACGTCGTCACAGATCTCTCTGATGAAAGTACAGAATTGCTTGATGAGTTGATTGATGAAAACTCAGAGGTCGCTCAGAAATCAGAACCGATGGATTGGGATCAAGAGCTTGATGAACTGACAGGCGACGACACTCCTGATGAGGACATAGATTTCTCCGGAGCTGATACCTTAGATGAATTATTAGAAGAAAGTGAGTTGCCTGCTGGCAGCGATTTCGAAGAAGACAGCGCTGATTTACTTGATGAATTTATTGATGCTGATGATTCTTCGGCGACTGACGATATTGTCGATTTTGATACCCAAGATGATGTTGATGATTTATTAGAAGAATCTCCGATTGATGACGGTACAGAGCTGTTTGATGAGTTGTTAGAGATTGAGCGTGATACGGAAAACTCAAACCTCGATGATGAAGATTTCAATCGCGAAGATTTTATTGATGATTTGATTAGTTCCGCACCAGACGCTGATCCTCTGTTGGATGAGACCGGACCGGAGGATGAAAAAGCTGAATCCGGGGATAATCTGAAACAGCGCGAAAGCGTTGTTGAAAACGAATTTGGCATACCACAAGACTCTGACTGGTTAGTTGATGAGGATGAGGAAGAATCTGGTGATGATAGTGGATTTGAATTACCAGATTTTGATGAAGCCGAAGCGTTGGCTGAAGTAGAAGATTTATCTGATTTTCTTGATGAAACAGTTCATCCGGAATCAGACATTGAGCAGGAACCCACTCAGGCAAAGTCACATACAGCTAATGATGATCTTGATTTATCCGACTCTGATAAATCAACAGACACATTAGCTGGTGAAACAGAAAATTTAGATTTACCGACAGAGTCTGCTGCAGATGAGTGGTCTGATGAACTATCTGATGATGAATTTGAGTCAAAGATAACGGAAAGCGATGCCGATCTGTTGGATGAATTGGATGATCTGGATGTTTCGGACTTAGACGATTTGACGACTGAGCTGGAAGATGAATCTGTCACTGAACCGGAATCAGCGCAGGCTGAAGCTGAGTTAACGGAAACCGAAGCTGAAGAAGAGATTGCGCAAGAAAGCGATGCCGATCTGTTTGATGAGTTGGATGATCTGGATGTTTCGGACTTAGACGATCTGACGACTGAGCTGGAAGATGAATCTGTCATTGAACCGGAATCAGAGCAGGCTGAAGCTGAGTTAACGGAAACCGAAGCTGAAGAAGAGATTGCGCAAGAAAGCGATGCCGATCTGTTTGATGAGTTGGATGATCTGGATGTTTCGGACTTAGACGATTTGACGACTGAGCCGGAAGATGAATCTGTCATTGAACCGGAATCAGAGCAGGCTGAAGCTGAGTTGACAGAAACCGCAGCTGGAGAAGAGATTGCACAAGAAAGCGATGCCGATCTGTTTGATGAGTTGGATGATCTGGATGTTTCGGACTTAGACGATCTGACGACTGAGCTGGAAGACGAACCTGCCATTGAGCCGGCATCAGAGCAGGCTGAAGCTGAGTTGACAGAAACCGCAGCTGAAGAAGAGATTGCACAAGAAAGCGATGCCGATCTGTTTGATGAGTTGGATGATCTGGATGTTTCGGACTTAGACGATCTGACGACCGAGCTGGAAGATGAATCTGTCATTGAACCGGAATCAGAGCAGGCTGAAGCTGAGTTGACAGAAACCGCAGCTGAAGAAGAGATTGGACAAGAAAGCGATGTCGATCTGTTGGATGATCTGGATGTTTCTGATTTAGACGATCTGACAACCGAGCTGGAAGATGAATCTGTCATTGAACCGGAATCAGAGCAGGCTGAAGCTGAGTTGACAGAAACCGCAGCTGAAGAAGAGATTGCACAAGAAAGCGATGCCGATCTGTTTGATGAGTTGGATGATCTGGATGTTTCGGACTTAGACGATCTGACGACCGAGCTGGAAGACGAACCTGCCATTGAACCGGAATCAGAGCAGGCTGAAGCAGAATTGACAGAAACCGCAGCTGAAGAAGAGATTGGACAAGAAGAAAGCGATGCCGATCTGTTTGATGAGCTGGATGAAGTTGACTTTGACGTGCAGCCTGCAGAGGAAGCAGAGGAAGATGCTCCGGCAGAGATGACGGAAGCACCGGCTGATGAGATTGAGTCAGAGCCGGAAGTGCCGGACGAAGCGCTGGCTGATATCCCGGAAATCGAAGATGAAGCGACTCTGTTTGATGAGCTGGATGAAGTTGACTTTGACGTGCAGCCTGCAGAGGAAGCAGAGGAAGATGTTCCGGCAGAGATGACGGAAGCACCGGCTGATGAGATTGAGTCAGAAACGGAAGTGCCGGATGAAGCGCTGGCCGATATCCCGGAAATCGAAGATGAAGCGACTCTGTTTGATGAGCTGGATGAAGTTGACTTTGACGTGCAGCCTGCAGAGGAAGCAGAAGAAGATGTTCCGGCAGAGTTGATGGAAGCACCGGCTGATGAGATTGAGTCAGAGCCGGAAGTGCCGGATGAAGCGCTGGCTGATATCCCGGAAATCGAAGATGACGAGGCTCTGTTTGATGAGCTGGATGAAGTTGACTTTGACGCGCAGCCTGCAGAGGAAGATGTTCCGGCAGAGATGACGGAAGCACCGGCTGATGAGATTGAGTCAGAGCCGGAAGTGCCGGATGAAGCGCTGGCTGAGATCCCGGAAATCGAAGATGAAGCGGCTCTGTTTGATGAGCTGGATGAAGTTGACTTTGACGTGCAGCCTGCAGAGGAAGATGTTCCGGCAGAGATGACGGAAACACAGGCTGATGAGATTGAGTCAGAGCCGGAAGAGCCGGACGAAGCGCTGGCTGATATCCCGGAAATCGAAGATGAAGCGGCTCTGTTTGATGAGCTGGATGAAGTTGACTTTGACGCACCGTCTGCAGAGGAAGATGTTCCGGCAGAGATGACGGAAGCACCGGCTGATGAGATTGAGTCAGAGCCGGAAGTGCCGGATGAAGCGCTGGCTGAGATCCCGGAAATCGAAGATGAAGCGGCTCTGTTTGATGAGCTGGATGAAGTTGACTTTGACGTGCAGCCTGCAGAGGAAGCAGAGGAAGATGTTCCGGCAGAGATGACAGAAGCACTGGCTGATGAGATTGAGTCAGAGCCGGAAGAGCCGGACGAAGCGCTGGCTGATATCCCGGAAATCGAAGATGAAGCGACTCTGTTTGATGAAGAAGATCAAGAGAACGTTATTTTATCTGATGATGAATTGCCTGATTTTGGTGAAGAAGAAGCATTGGAAGCCTTCTCTTCACAGGATGAATCTGAGCCTGTTGCTTTTGAAGAAAACTCATTTATTGATGATGTTGATTTACCTGAATTTGACGAAAAAGATGCGCTGTCTCTTTTGTCTGAAGATGAAGGCGGGCCAGATCTTCCGGAGAAAGAAAGTCAATTGCCTGAAAGTGATGGGGCAGATTTTGTTTCTTCGGTGCAGCCCGGAACTTCGGATACAGCGTATCAATCTCAGGCCGCTGTAGATGTTGAAACTGCTGAACAGGATATTCCGGCTGCAGATTTTGATGAGGAGACGCTTCATCAGCTCTTGACGGAAGATGACACGGGAACTTCTGGCTCGTTTACATTTGATCCAAACATGGACGAGGATACGATGTTTAGTGCCGGTATGGATATTGAGTCCATGCTGGACATGGGAGGAGAAGACTGGAAAGGATTTAAGCTCTCTCCGGAACAGCAGGCTTCTATATCCGAAGATGTTCCTGAAGACCAGAAAGATATCTGGAGAGATGATCTTCAGGTTCATGAACCTCAGGCAGACCTGGAAAACTGGGCTGTTCAGGATGACTTAGCAGAAGATGGTTCAGAAAGGCATTTATCCATTGATGAACTGATGGCTCAGGTCGATGCAGAAGGCGGAGAATTTGACGACGCTGATTTCAAACTGGATGTTGGATTGAATGAATTTCCTGATGTGATTGGTGAAGTGGAAAATATTGATGTGGATAATAACTCTGAAGCTGCCGGTAAATTAGATTTAGCAAAAATTTACATCGAAATGAATGATAACAAAGGAGCAATTAAACTGCTCGAACAGGCGATTGTTGATGGAAATGATGATATTCGCCGCGCCGCTAAGCAATTAATTGATGGGTTGAACGGTAAGCGTTAAGCATTAGAAATTACTGAAATATCGTATTATACTTCCGGGCCTGTTTACTATAGAGATTAAGATGATGAGAATCGCTTTAGGTGTGGAGTATGACGGAGCTCATTATTTTGGTTGGCAGCGACAAAAAGAAGTGCAGAGTATTCAGCAAAAACTGGAGGCTGCACTCTCTCAGGTAGCTAACCATCCGGTTGAAGTTCAGTGTGCAGGCCGCACTGATGCCGGTGTTCACGGAACCGGGCAGGTTGTTCATTTTGATACAGATTCGAGGCGTCATCAGGCTGCATGGACAATGGGTGTAAATGCGAACTTACCCCGGGATATTGCTGTATTATGGGCGAAAGAAGTTTCAGATGATTTTCATGCCCGTTTTTCTGCAACAGCAAGGCGCTATCGTTACATTATATATAATCATAATTTACGGCCGGGTATATATGCTTCAGGTGTCAGCCATTATCATGGTGATATTTGTGCTGAAAGGATGCATCTGGCCGGGCAATATTTATTGGGTGAAAATGATTTCACTTCTTTTCGGGCTGCACATTGTCAATCCAAGAGTCCATGGCGAAATGTGATGCATTTAAATGTGAGCCGCTTTCAACGCTATATTGTGATTGATATTAAAGCGAATGCTTTTGTTCATCATATGGTAAGAAATATCGCTGGTAGCCTGATCACGGTCGGAAAAGGTGATCAGGAACCTGAGTGGATCGAGTGGTTGTTGCAGGCTAAAGACCGGAAACTTGCCTCTGCGACAGCAAAGCCTGATGGTTTGTACCTGGTTGAGGTCGATTATCCGGATGAGTATCATTTACCTCCTCATCCTGTTGGACCTTTGTTTTTGTCTGATGAATTATGATGGCTCCTGTTTCTGTCATGTTCAGATAGGTACAACCAGTTTTTTATCTACATGCGAAGGTTTATGTGGTTTAATTCTTTGCGTTTTGTTTTCGAATGATTTTCTTTTGCTGCGTTGCAAGAGAAAGAGGAAAAAGGTCTTCCATGAGTTGGCTCGAAAAGATTTTAGAAAAAAGTAACATAGTAAGCTCACGTAAAGCGTCTATTCCTGAAGGTGTATGGACGAAATGTACATCATGTGAACAGGTTCTCTATTACGCTGAATTAGAGCGGAATTTAGAAGTTTGTCCAAAATGTAATCACCACATGCGGATGAAAGCGCGGCGACGGATTGAAACGTTTTTGGATGCTGATAACCGGGTGGAAATCGGAGATGATTTAGAACCTCAGGACAAGCTGAAGTTTAAAGATTCCAAGCGTTATAAAGAGCGCATTGCGGCCGCACAGAAGAATAGTGGGGAAAAAGATGCGCTGATTGTCATGAAGGGTGAATTATTGGGAATGCCTTTAGTTGCCTGTGCGTTTGAGTTTTCTTTTATGGGCGGTTCCATGGGCTCAGTTGTTGGTGCCCGCTTTGTTAAAGCCGTTGAAGCAGCAATTGAAAACCAATGTGGTCTGGTTTGTTTTTCTGCCAGTGGCGGCGCTCGTATGCAAGAAGCCCTGATGTCTCTGATGCAAATGGCAAAAACAAGCGCTGCATTAGAGCGACTTTCTCAGAAAGGATTACCGTTTATTTCCGTGATGACAGATCCAACAATGGGCGGTGTATCTGCAAGTCTGGCGATGCTCGGAGACATTAATATTGGTGAACCTAAAGCATTAATTGGTTTCGCTGGCCGCCGGGTGATAGAGCAAACTGTTCGTGAAGATTTACCAGACGGGTTCCAGCGTAGTGAATTTTTGCTTGAACATGGCGCTATTGATATGATCGTTGACCGTCGTGAGATGCGTGAACGGATTGCGGGGCTGATTGCCAAGCTGACTAACACCTCAGTTCAGATCAGTGAGTCAGTACTTCCAGAGCCAGCTTATTCAGTTCCCGAAGCCGAAAATGAAGAGTAAGAACTCTGTTAACAGAGTTATTTTAGCCTCATGAATCAAAACATTGTCCCACAAGCCACATCTTCGCTACCGGTGTGGCTTGATTATTTATCCAATATTCATTCCTCTGCAATTGATCTTGGTCTTGAACGCGTCCAGATCGTTGCCGGGCGTGCAGATTTATGCAAGCCTGCTCCTTTAGTGATTACTGTTGCCGGAACAAATGGTAAGGGTTCTACTTGTGCATTGATTGAGTCTATCCTGCTTGAAGCAGGGTATACGGTTGGTGTTTACAGTTCGCCACACCTGATTCGTTATACAGAACGAGTGCGGGTGAATGGTAAAGAGTTAACTGAAGAAGACCATTGCCGTGCTTTTGATTTTATAGAAAAGCATCGTCAGGACGTGAGCCTTAGCTATTTTGAATTCGGTACACTAGCTGCCTTAGCTCTGTTGAAACAAGCCAGACTGGATGTTGTGGTCCTGGAAGTTGGTCTGGGGGGGCGTCTGGATGCAACTAACGTTGTTGACCATGATATTTCTGTGATTACCAGTCTTGCCATAGATCATACCGACTGGCTTGGTGATGATATTGAACAAATAGGTTATGAGAAAGCTGGTATTTTCCGCGCCGGAAGACCGGCAATTTGTGGTCAATATCAACCACCATCAAGTGTTGCCGGTTACGCCGATGAAATCGGTGCAACACTGTATCAGGCCGGTATCCAGTATGATCATTCGGTCAGTGATGGTGTATGGTCCTGGAAAAATGGTGCTTTTGAGTTAGATCAGCTACCGTTACCTGGTTTACCGTTGCCGAATGCGGCCACGGCGTTGATGACTCTTCAGTGCTCAGGGCTCGAAATTACTGATGTACAGGTTGTTCAGGGGCTGAAAAAAGCTGCGTTACCCGGAAGAATGCAGGAAATAAATGATTCTCCGTTAATTATTCTGGATGTTGCACACAACCCGCATTCTGCATCTTACCTCGCCGGTCAGATATCCCGAAAGTATCCGGAACGGCATATTCATATCGTCATTGGTATGTTGCATGATAAAGATATTGCCGGGACTGTATCGGCATTAATGCCAATTGCTGGTCACTGGTATCCGGCGTCACTTCAGGGGCCGAGAGCTGCGTCAGCAGCAGAAATCAAACGGCACTTACCTGAATTGTCAGCCAGCGAGACTTACTCATCGCCTGCAGAAGCTTTTGAAGCTGCAATGACACATGTTTTCGGGGATGATGTCATACTTGTGGTTGGATCGTTTTTTACGATTGGAGAAGTCTTGGATTGTTGGCAAAAACGGGAGGAGTCTTAGGAATGGCAAGCCGGTTTCAAAGTCGTCTGGTCGGAACAATTGTTCTGGTTGCTTTAGGTGTCATCATTCTTCCGGATATTCTGGATGGCCATAAGACACGCTATAAAGAAGATATCGCAAGTATCCCGCTTAAGCCTGAAGTGGGAGAAGATTCCGGACAATATGAAATATTGTCCCCGGAAGAGAGTCAGACTGAGCTTCCTGAGTCACCGGTAGAGCCGAAAGAAACGGTGGCAGAATCGCAGAGACCAAATCCAGCGGCTGAGATGACTGATACTGTAGCGACTACACCTAAAGAAGTGCCTGAAGTTAATGAATATAAGGATAGTGGGTGGATTATTCAGTTGATGGCTTTAAAGAACAGCGAGAATGCGAAGAAGCTTGTGGCTGATTTGCAAAAGCGTGGCTTTATCGCTCATACAAAATCAGAGCATGGATATACCCGGGTGATCATTGGTCCTGATGTCTCAAAAGAAAAACTGGAGCAACAGATCATCGAGTTACAAAAAATAACGGGATCTAAAGGTCAATTGCTTAAATTTAAGCCGCTAAATCCGTAAGAAAACGTTTGCGTCGCTATTTTTTCTGTTAAAATGCGCGCCATCTTAGAATGAGTGAACATATGAATTGGTTAGATATTGTCATTTTAAGTGTGATTGGCCTGTCGGCTTTTATCAGTTTAATCCGGGGGTTTACTAAGGAAGCCTTATCACTGGTGACCTGGTTAGGTGCTTTTTTCGTAGCAAGTCATTATTATCAGAAATTAGCTATTTATTTAACCAGTATTCAGGATGAGATGTTTCGCAGTGGCGCCGCGATTGCTGCGTTGTTTATTGCAACGTTAATTGTCGGTGCAGTTGTCAATTATGTTGTTGCACAACTTGTACAAAAAACAGGCCTTTCTGGTACTGATCGGGTCCTCGGAGTGGTATTTGGTGGTTTCCGTGGAGTGTTGATTGTTGCCGCAGTATTGTTTTTTATGGATGCGTTTACCGCATTCCCTAGCGCTGAGTGGTGGAAAAACTCACAGTTGGTTCCGCAGTTTAGCTGGATTATTGTGCAGTTTTTTGAGCACTTGCAGACATCATCAAGTTTTCTTTCCGGCACAGTTTAGGCTTGAGCCGGAAAATGTCGTAAATCGAGGATTAAGACATGTGTGGTATTGTTGGAATCGTTGGTACAACGCTGGTAAATCAGTCTATTTATGATGCGTTGACCGTATTACAACATCGTGGCCAGGATGCAGCTGGTATTTGTACCATAGATAGCAATCGTTTTCGTCTGAGGAAGGCGAATGGACTGGTTAAGGACGTGTTTGCTGCAAAGCATATGCAGCGTCTTCAGGGGTCTGTAGGAATAGGGCATGTCCGCTATCCGACTGCCGGTAGCTCCAGTGCATCAGAGGCGCAGCCTTTTTATGTCAACTCTCCATTTGGTATTACGCTGGCACATAATGGCAACCTGACAAATGCTCAGGAAATCAGGGACAAATTATCTGACAAAGATCGACGTCATATTAATACGACTTCCGACTCTGAAGTTCTTTTAAATGTCCTTGCACATGAGATTGATACGGTCAGGGGAAATGTGAATGCTGATGATGTTTTCCGGGCGATCACCAATGTACACCGATGTGTGAAAGGTGCCTATGCTGTGGTTGCGATGATTATCGGGCATGGCTTAATTGCATTCAGGGATCCCCATGGCATTCGCCCTCTTTGTCTTGGTAAGCGGGATGTCAACGGAAAAACAGAGTATATGGTGGCCTCTGAGTCTGTTGCACTTGATGCGGTTGGATTTGATTTTATTCGGGATGTTGCGCCGGGTGAAGCAATCTATGTGACCTTTGAAGGTGAACTCCATACACATCAGTGTGCGGATAACCCTGTGCTGAATCCATGTATTTTTGAATTTGTCTATTTTGCCCGTCCGGACTCATTTATCGATAAAATCTCGGTTTATAGTGCCCGGGTGGAAATGGGGAAAAAACTGGGTGAGCGTATCCGGCATGATTATGCAGAGCTGGACATTGATGTGGTGATTCCTATTCCGGAGACATCGTGTGATATTGCGCTTCAGATAGCGCAGGCGATTGATAAACCCTATCGACAGGGTTTTGTGAAAAACCGCTATGTCGGACGTACTTTTATCATGCCCGGTCAGCAACAACGTCGTAAATCGGTACGCCGTAAACTGAATGCAATTCGCTCTGAATTTAAAGATAAGAATGTTCTGTTGGTTGATGACTCTATTGTTCGTGGCACAACGTCTGAGCAAATTATCGAAATGGCCCGGGATTCTGGTGCAAATAAAGTTTATATGGTTTCTGCCGCACCGGAGATTCGCTTCCCGAATGTTTACGGGATTGATATGCCGAGTGCAAATGAGTTGATTGCGCATGGCCGGGACAATGATGCTATTTGTCGGCAAATTGGTGCAGATCAGCTGATTTTTCAGACGATTGAAGACCTGGTCGATGCGGTCAGAAGCGGAAATCCTGATATCCAGCGTTTTGAAACCTCAGTATTTAACGGTGAGTATGTTGCCGGTGATATTGATCAAGCGTATCTGGAATACCTTGAATCTGTGCGCAACGATGATGCAAAATTGCAAAAAGAGATACAACAGGAGCTGGCGAATCTGGAATTATATAACGAAGAAGGTTAATTATTTCAGGTACGTATGTTGTACGAAACATAAAATATGTATGAATCAATAAAAAGGCTTCCTGGTGGAAGCCTTTTTATTGTGATAACCAAAGGATGCCCTTGTTTAAGCGTACATGGATGCCTTGAGCGGTTTTCGGAACCAGACTGATTCTGATCAGAAAATAAGTGTCATTGGTATAATTTGATTACTTTGGGGTGAAACCAAAAACTAAATTACAGTATCATCGCTGCAATCCAGCCGAAAATGATGAGTGGAATATTGTAATGGATAAACGTCGGTACCACCGTTTCCCAGATATGCTCATGCTGACCGTCAGCATTGAGGCCGGATGTTGGTCCCAGTGTGGAATCTGAAGCCGGTGATCCTGCATCCCCCAAAGCAGCAGCTGTCCCTACCAATGCAATGGTTGCCATCGGAGAGAAACCAAAAGTGATGGCTAACGGGACATAAATGGTTGCAATAATTGGAATGGTTGAAAATGAAGAGCCTATTCCCATAGTAACCAGCAGGCCGACCACCAACATTAATAATGCAGCTAAAGGTCTGTTATCACCGATTGCATGAGCAATGGAAGACACCAGCGTCTCAACGCCTCCGGTTTGTTTCATCACGGCCGCAAATCCGGCAGCTGAAATCATAATGAAGCCAATCATCGCCATCATATGAACGCCTTTTGTGAAGACATCATGCGTTTCTTTCCATGCAATAATGCCACCAAAAGTAAACACCATAAATCCGGTCAGAGCACCAATAATCATCGAGTCAGTCACCAGTTGAATACTCAAGGCTGCTGCAATACCCGCGACGGCTGTAATCATATGCTTTTTACGCGCAGGAGTAATTTCGACATTATCCCGGATGGTCGTTAAATCGGTTTTCTGGTACTGCCTTGGTTTTCGGTATGTAACAAAAATCGCGGTGAGTAAACCAAATATCATACCGGCGCCAGGTAACAGCATTGCTGTCGGAACCTGGCTGGCAGTAACATGGGCCAATCCGTTCTCATGCAGATTTTTCAGTAGAATATCATTGAGAAAAATACCGCCAAACCCAACCGGTAAAATCATATAAGGCGTGATGAGGCCGAATGTTAAGATACAGGCGACCATCCGGCGGTCGATGTTCAGTTTTGCAAATACCCCCAGTAATGGCGGAATTAAAATAGGGATAAATGCAATGTGTACCGGAATTATATTCTGTGAAGACATGGTGACCAGTATCAGCGCAATCAGAATAGAATACTTTAGCCCGGTTTGGGCCTGATGATGTTCTTTGCCGTGAATTCTCAGGATAACCCGGTTGGCAACCCAGTCGGTGATACCTGACTTCGATATTGCCACTGCAAATGCGCCAAGCATGGCATAACTCATTGCGATTGTTGCACCGCCACCAAGTCCACTCTGAAATGCAGAAACTGTTTCATTCAAACTCATTCCTGCAACTAAACCACCCATAATTGCACTAAATGTGAGTGCAACAACCACATTAACTCGCATTAAAGCCAGTACCAGCATAATGCAAACTGATATAACAACAGGATTCATACTATTCTCATGTTTTAAGGGTTACAGACCCAAAGTGGTGTGTTTCAATGTTTTGTTATACCTGATAGTTTTATTTCACCAGTAGTTGATTCAATGGCTGTTTGGTATGACATCACCAGACTATCAGGGTATTTTTAAGGCGTCAGCATTGTCTTTGCTACTGTTTACTCACCGTCAGGCAAAGGCCAGCCACCAAGTGCTTTCCATTTGTTGACAATGCCACAGAATAACTCAGCTGTTTTCTGAGTATCGTATAGTGCTGAGTGAGCTTCTTTATTATCAAATGCCATTCCGGCTGTCAGACAGGCTTTGGCTAAAACTGTCTGACCATACGCAAGTCCGCTTAATGTTGCGGTATCAAATGTTGCAAAAGGATGGAATGGTACCCGTTTCAGCTTGCACCGCTCACTGGCTGCCATCACAAAGCTGTGATCGAATGTTGCGTTATGTGCAACAATAATCGCTCTGTGACATTCAGTTTCTTTCTGCTCTTTACGTACCTGTTTATAGATTTCTTTGAGTGCTTCCATTTCAGTCACTGCGCCGCGCAGCGGACTGAATGGATCATAGATACCGTTGAATTCAAGTGCTTCTTTTTCAATATTTGCACCTTCAAATGGTTCAATGTGAAAATGGAGGGTCGTTGCAGGATGGAGCTGGCCTGTTTCATCCATTTTTAACGTGATTGCACATATTTCCAGTAATGCATCTGTTTTGGCGTTGAAACCGGCCGTTTCAACATCAATGACGACAGGGAAATATCCGCGAAATCGATCTTTTAACAGATTTTTAGGGTTAGTTTCGGTCATTTTTGCCTTCACTCAAAGTACAAGGCCGGCATTATTACAGATTATCGGACCGATCAAAACCAAATAAATGAGAAAAGGATAGACTCAATGTATAAATGGCTGTACCCGAATAAAATAAGATAAATATGGCAAGATTTTTGCTTTTTTATCCTTAATCGAACGTGAGTGTGGCAAAATCATGCCGTCTTAGTTGTATGTTGAAGAGTAATCATGCCGATGAATAAAAGGTTTTTCACCGTTTTTGGAATGTTATTGACTGTTGTCTCTGGTAGTAGTCAGGCTTATGCAATGCAGAAACGCTATATAGCAACGCCACTACAATCAAAGTGGGAAATCACTCAGGACACACCGCTTGAATGCCGGCTGGTTCATTCCATTCCTCATTATGGTGAGGCTGAGTTTATCTCGCGTGCCAGTAAAAAGGTGAATCTTGACTTTGAGTTGAAAATGTTACGTCCAATGGGAGAAACCCGTGATGTAAAACTGGTCTCAATGCCGCCATCATGGCGCCCCGGAGACAGTGCAGAACTTGTCACTCAGATGAAGTTTTTTAAGCAGTTTGATGGTTATATTGGTGGCAGAACGGCGTGGTCAATTCTGAGTGAACTAGAAAAAGGCCGGTATCCGACGTTCAGCTACCGGGAGTGGCAGGATAGAGATAAATTGATCGAAGTTGGTTTGTCTTCTGTCCTGTTTCAGGATAAATATACGGCATTCAGCCAGTGTCTGAGTCATCTGTTGCCATATAGTTTTGAGGATATCTCGTTCACTATTCTTCATTATAACCGTGATAGTGTTCAGGTAAATAAAGCCTCTCTGAAAAGACTGGCTCAAATTGCGCAATATATCCGGTACAACAAGGATATCGATTTAGTGTTGGTTTCGACTTACACCGATGGATCCCGTACTAAAAATGAGAGTCAGAATTTGTCAGAACGCAGAGCAAAAGTGTTGCGGGAATATTTCCAGTCGCTGGGGCTTTCTGAAAACAGAATTCAGGTCGAGGGATATGGCAAGCGTCGTCCGATTGCTGACGACGCCTCTCCGATCGGTAAAGAAAAAAACCGTCGTGTTGTTATCTCTCTCGGCAGGACGCATATTTAATGCAGCTTGAATGTTGCAATCAAATTACAGTTTGACATGCTGTCGAGATCTTTGACCCGATGTGCAATGCGTGGGTCAGGGTGACGCTTCAAAAACTCGATGAATGCTTTTTTACAGCATCCTAACGAGTCAATAAATGCATGGCACTCTTTTCGCTGGCACTGGGGAACCAGTGTCAGGATCCTTTCTGACGCAAGCTCAAGATATTTCAATTCATAATCGCTGTTACCGACATGACGCCAGAAAGCGGCAAGGTTGTGGCACGAAATGACCGAAATAATCAGTTTATCTTCCAGTGTAATTTCTCTGCTGTCAGTCAACTGTTCACTCATTGCCAGGGCTTTCTGGTAGTGGAGAATGCTTCTTTGGTGGTCTGAATTTCTCATGGCACTATCAGCAAGCAGAGTGTGTTTTTCCCATTCAGATACGGTCATTTTGTCAAGCCTTCACTTTATATAATTAAGTGAAGATTAAATGATAATTATTATCAAGTAAAGCATAAGTGCCGGGTGACGTTTTTGTCACCCGGTATTTTATCCTTCAAGACCTGCCGAAGCTTGTTTATTCTGGATGAGTTCAACCATATAGCCATCCGGATCTTTGATAAAAGCAATATGGGTCGTTCCGCCTTTCACAGGGCCGGGTTCTCTGGTGACATTTCCTCCGGATGCTTTGATCGCCTCACAGGTTGCGTAAATGTCATTCACACCAATTGCAATATGTCCGAAGGCGTTGCCCTGATCATACTCCGAGACTCCCCAGTTGTAGGTCAGCTCAATGACGGCGCCTTCTGATTCATCACCGTAGCCAAGAAATGCCAGTGTATATTTATATTCTGCATTCTCGCTTTTACGTAGCAGCTCCATCCCCATGACTTGTGTGTAAAATTCAATAGAACGGTCTAAATCACCCACACGTAGCATGGTATGAAGAATTCGGTTGTTTGACATATTTCACTCCTGATTATCGGACATTTTTTGAAAATTTATGCGGTCCTCTTTGAATGGAGATTATGTGATCATCCTGATGTGAAAATCAATTCTGTTCATCAGATGAAGGTCTGTGATAAATCAAACGATATCCCTGGTTGTCAAAAAGTCAGGCGCTCCCGGAGATAAGGCAAGAGAATGAGCGGGTAGTTTGTGGTATAAAATGCAGAGAAAAATTCAATACAGCTCAGGATAACAGATGCATGGAAACCGTCGCAATTTTTGTTGATGTCCAGAATGTTTATTATACAGCCCGTCAGGCCTATCAACGTAATTTTGATTACAACAAGTTTTGGGCCCGGGTGACGAAAGACAGAGAAGTCGTTAAAGCGATTGCTTATGCGATCGACCGGGGTGACCAAAAGCAACATGAGTTTCAGAATATCCTCAGAGCGATTGGTTTTGATGTCCGGCTGAAACCTTTTATCCAGCGAGCCGATGGCTCAGCAAAGGGTGACTGGGATGTGGGGCTGACAATCGATGCACTTGAATATGCAGCGCAGGCCGATGTGATAGTTTTGGTCTCAGGGGATGGCGATTTTGACCTGCTGGCAAATAAACTGCGGATAAAATATGGCAGGCATGTTGAGGTGTATGGGGTCCCGGGTCTGACAGCCGTTTCCTTACTCAGAGAAGCCAGCGAGTTTATCCCTGTTGATGATTCATTACTGATGGGAGGCCGGGGAAGCTGAGTCATCTATCCCGGTTTTTTATATTGATCATTGTGAGAGTATCTAAGCTGCCAGAATAAGAAAGAGGAAAGAACATGTATCAGGAAATTGATTTTCAGTTACAGCCAGATAATTTCTGTTTCAGAAAGGATGTATATCCTTTAGCCAGAATTCATGACATACGGGTAAAAAAACTGGGCTTTTTCGATAATATTGTCCAGTTGTTATTTTGGATTTTTATCTTTTCCGGTGCGGTCTGGCTGGCGACACCATTATTGGAGCAGGTGCCTTTATGGTGGCAAATCCTGGTGGCATGTCTGACGATCATTGGTTTCGTATTTGCTGTGTTCAGGCTTGCCCGTTATGCGCTGCAAATTGAGTTTATGCATGTGGATGAAACGGGTTTGCAGTGGGTCAATATTGCCCGATCATATTCGCGACAAGATAGTGCATTATTTGAACAACAGGTTTTGAAGCTAAAAGCGGTGCTTTCATCAAATGCTTGATGGTTGCTCAAGCGACATCTGAGCTGGCATGATTCCCCTGTCAGCTTTTCATTCAACAACAAAGCAGCACTTCGGGCTGCTTTGTTTGTCTTTGTCATTTTTATCACTATTTCATCTTTCAGACATGCATTTTATGTAAACGAAAGCGTTTATATGATGACGAGAAGTCGGTGGCTGCTGATGTGGCTGTCGCTGTCGCATAATCCCTTATATCCATACCTACCGAAACAACAGACCCTAACCACAAAAGGCTCGGCAGAATGATATTTTTTTGTGATGAAGCGCAATAAATATTTACTTAGCCTGCTAAGTAAGTTAAATTGCTTAGCAGGCTAAGTAAAAGGCGAATTGATTGTGGACGATACAAAAAATCTGAAAAACATCTCACCTGTTGAGCAACTGCGGAGAACGACCCTTTTATGGCGTGCAGTTGCCGACCGGGATCTCTCCTCTTCAGAACTGACTTATAGCCGTTGGACCGCATTGTGGAAGCTGATGCAGCTTGGGGATAACGTGAGTCAGAAAACACTGGCCCAATCTTTGGGGATTGAGTTGGGTTCACTGATGAGAACGTTAAATCAACTGGAAAATCAGGGATTGATTGAACGCCACTGTAATGAGGAAGATAAGCGGGCCCGGATTATTTCCCTGACAGATCAGGGGAAAGAGGTCATGAAAACGATTGAGGCAAAAGTCTTGCGAATCCGGCGTCACCTTTTGGCTGACATTGATGAAGAAGCACTGCACCAGCTGAGAGTGACACTGGAAAAAATAGAACACAATGCACTTGTTTATTTAGGTAAAGAAGAAGGAAAGAGTGAATGACACCCGACCAGAAGTTTGCGCGCTGGGTGAAGTATACCTGTGCGGTTTTTGCGATTTTATTTGTTTATTTCATTTTTGCAGATATGGCAGTTCCATTAACGCCGCAATCGATGGCCACACGGATTGTCACCAAAGTTGCACCGAGACTTGATGGCCAGATTATACAGGTGAATGTCCGGAATAATCAGACTGTACATCAGGGGGATATCTTATTTGAACTTGACCCGGCCCAATATCAGCTTGCGGTTGAGCAGGCGCAACTGAATCTGGACAAAGCCATTCAGGATTTTCAGCAGCTGAATGTCCAGATTGAAGCCTCAGAGTCGGATGTGAAAGCATTGCTGGCTTCAGCCCGGCAAAAACAGCGGGAAGCGAAGCGAATGAAAAGACTGTTTGCGCATAAGAGTGTGTCGCAGAAAGAGCAGGATGATGCGGTTAGTGCCGCGACGGTTGCTCAGGCAAATCTGGAAGCAGCACAAGCCCGGCTGAAGGAACTGGTTGTCCGCCGGGGAGAAGATAAGACGGAAAATATTCAAATCCGCGTGGCAAAAAATCGCCTGCAACAGGCCCGGCTGAATCTGTCTTATACCCGGGTCAGGGCAAAACATGATGGTGTCGTGACCAATCTGCAGCTGAAGAATGGCTCAATGGCAAAAGCAGGTAGTCCGGTGATTGCTCTGGTGGATACTCATTTTGATGTGATCGCTGATTTCAGGGAAAAGAGCTTGCGAAACTTCCCGGCCAACAGCAAAGCACTGGTAACTTTTGATGGTGAGCCGGGGAAGGTTTATCCGGGGGTCATTGGTGATGTTGATGCAGGCGTGAGCAGTGGTCAGTTTGATGCAAATGGTTCTCTGGCAACACCGACAACGTCAAACCGATGGGTTCGGGATGCACAACGTTTGCGGGTTCATATCCGGCTTGATAATCCTTTGGTTCAACATCTTGCTGCTGGTTCCCGCGCTACCGTTCAGCTGGTTCCGGATAATCAGTTATTGACATGGCTTGCCAGAGGGCAGATCTATTTTCTCAGCTTGTTGCACTATATCTATTAGTGAACCACAGGAGAGTTTGGTATGCGTCTGTGGGATCATCCGTTCAGTGAAAATGACTTGCGCCAGTGCCTGCGTGTTGCTGCGGGGGCGACGCTGGGTTTTATTTTTTGTAAATTTTTTAATTTCAGCTTCGGTGTGTTCTTTGTCATCATGCCTGTGATGTTGCTCGGTCTGGTGCCTGTTTTAAGTGGGCATGCCGTCAGGCAATTATTGGCATCGGGTGTGGTCACCGGGCTTGAAATCGGGCTGGTTGGAGGCTTATTGGGCGGCCATCCGGGGGCTATGACAATTGTTGTTTTCATTTTGTTCATGAGTAAATTTTATTGTATGGCAAAAGGCCCGCTATTCTTCTTCGGTGTCAACTGTATGCTGTCGTTAAATATTATGCTGAATTTTGCCAGCTATCAGGTGACGGATGTTTCTGGTTATATTGTGACGAATTTTACAGCAAATCTTGTCGGGGTTGCGATTGCATATCTGATGTACTGGCTTATACCGGATGCTGAACCCAGAGCGCCTTTACCCAGAACGGCAGAACCAAAAGGAACACACCGGGTTCGTCATGAAGTGTTACTTGGTAGTCTGGTGGCGACGGTTTCATTTGTTGTTTTTCAGGTGTTCAATCTCAGTGATTCGATGTCTGCTCAGTCAACAACCGTCCTGTTGTTATTCAGAATGAACTGGAATGGTGCGCTGGGATATGCGCAAAAACGTGCGATGGGCGTTTTACTGGGGGTGGGTTATGGTTTGCTTGCTCAATTTATTTTGTATGATCGTTCCGGGGATTTTGTCCTGATTATTTTGGTTTTATTTATTGGCGCGATGTTGTTTTCATATCTTCACATCAAGGAAGGCGCAGGTTCGGGGGTTGGATTCGGCGGGTTGACTACAATGGGGATTTTATTTGGTCAGTATCTGACACCGAATTCAGATCTGATGTTCAGTGCGTTATACCGGATAAGCAGTATTCTGTTCGCTATAGTTGCCTCTCTGGCCGTTATTTTTGTTGTGCACCGTCTGCTGAATTCATTTGAGGTGACGCACTACGGGGAGTAACTGTGCCTTAAACCCATAAGGCATACATGACCCCTGAAATCCGGGCGTATGTATGCCATTTTTCATTGGGATGTTCTGTTCAGTCTCAATCAGTTATGATCATAAAAAATAGCGACAGCTCTGACAAATCCGGCAGATGCTTTTTCAATTTTGTACGGAAAACACGACACCATAAAACCGTAAGAGGGCAGGCTATCGAGGTTAGACAGTTTCTCCATCTGCCCATAAGGTATATCGCGGCCAGCTTTATGTCCTTCCCAGACAATATCCGGGTTTTTGTCTTTGGAAAATCTTTTCCTGGTATAGCTGAAAGGTGCATCCCAGCTCCAGGCATCTGTACCGACAATCCTGATGCCTTGTTCCAGCAAAAAGAGGGTACCCTCTCTGCCAATACCGACGCCTGAATCGAGATATCCCGGTTGACCATATAAAGCGCCGGCACTGGTATTGACCAGCACTATGTCCAGCGGTTTCAGCTGGTAGCGGATTCTGTCCAGTTCATTCTGAATATCTTGTGCTGTCACAACATATCCATCCGGCAGGTGCCGGAAATCAAGTTTGACGCCATCCTGAAAACACCAATCCAAAGGCATTTCGTCGATACCCCAGGCTGGTTCTCCTCCGGATGTTGAAGCATAATGCCACGGTGCATCCATATGTGTGCCGCTATGTGTTGTCAGCTGCATATCTTCTGCCGCCCAGCCTTCCTGACCGGGCAGATCATCAGCCTCCAGCCCGGGAAATATGCTTAACAGACCCGATAAGCCCTGTTGGTGATCGGAGTATTTGATTTTTGGTAAGAGTGGTGGGGGATCGGTATAAGGGTTGTTGCTTAAGCTTACCGATAAATCGACAATTCTTCGCTTGGGTGACGGAATTGTCTCAACAGGCTTACTCATGGTTCGGTCCTCCCTGTTGAATGGTTTGATTAATTGCACCAAAAAGACTTTCACCGCTCTGATTGAATGCTTCCATCCTGATGTGATCGCCGAAACGCATAAATCCGGTTTTAATTTCACCAAATTCCAGCATATCGAGTGCTCTTCGTTCTGCGATGCAGGAAGAACCTTTCAGTGAGTCAATATTTGAAACAGTACCTGAACCGATAATGGTTCCCGCACTGAGTGTCCGGTTAAATGCTGCGTGCGCAATCAACCTGCCAAAGTTAAAGTCCATTTCCGAGCCGTTTGCATCACCAAACCATTGCTTGTTCCATTCAATATGAAGTGGCAGGCAGACTTTACCATCTTTCCATGCATCTCCCAGCTCATCAGGGGTAACGACCACCGGAGCGAAACTGGAGGAAGGCTTTGCATGCATAAAACCAAAACCACTTTGCATCTCCTGCCCGATGTACTTTCTCAGACTGACATCATTCACAAGGCCGATTAAACGGATCGCTGATAAGGCTTTTTCAGCATCACAACCCATCGGGACTTCATCAAGGAACACCGCAAACTCTCCCTCAAAGTCAATATCATGACTTTCACCGGGCAGATAAACAGGTTCTTCAGGTCCTATAAATGCGTCTGAGGCACCCTGATACATGAGCGGAACCGTATAGTAGTTCTCCTGGGGTGGCAGGTTGAATGCTTTTTGCAGTAAAACACCATGATTGAGAAAAGCTGAGCCATCGCACCACTGATAAGCCCTTGGCAGTGGAGCCATCGCTTTTGCCGGTTCAAATACGGAAGATGTTTCAATCTCTTTTCTGCAGAGCTGTTGATATAGAATTTCCAGTTCCGGTGCTATGTCTGACCAGTTTTCCAGCAGATATTGCATCGTTGGTGCGACATGATCGAGCCTGGTTTGTTGGGTCAGATCTCTGGAAACTAACACTAACTGGCCATCTCGTGCCCCATTATTTAATGTTGCGAATTTCATCTTTTTCTCCTGTCAACAGTTCAGAGACCGGCATTGACTGGAGGAGGTGTGTCAATCCGGTGATCTGACTGTATTCAAACGGGTATCATGTGTGATAATAAGCAGCTGCTACAGAGATAAAAAATCGAGATTGACGATATGAGGTATCATCCTTTTCTGATACCTCTGATTAAAGGTAGGTTATGCGCTTTCATCATTTAGATTTGAATCTGCTGGTGGCTCTGGATGCGATACTGACAGAAAAAAATGTCACCAGAGCAGCCGGGAGACTGAATGTCAGCCAGTCTGCTGCCAGCGGCCTGCTGGCAAGACTGCGCAATTATTTTGAGGATGATCTGCTGGTGCAAAGCGGGCGTAAAATGAGATTGACGCCTATGGCTCACGCTTTGGAAATTCCTCTCAAACGGATCTTGCTGGATATCCAGTCGAATATCGTGAATGTCGGCGAATTTGAACCCGCGACATCAACCCGGCATTTTAAAATCATGGCATCAGACTATGCTGTTTCGGTTTTAGTTGGCCCGTTACTGCGTAAAGTGCATGCTTTGGCGCCGAACATGACATTTGACCTGCTACCGTCTGTCAAACTTTATCAGGATGTATTAACCCGGAGTGATATCGATTTTCTGATTCAGCCAGATATTTTTATGTCAGGTCATCATCCCCGCCAGTGGTTGTTTAATGATTCTTATTGTTGTGTTGTATGGCGGGATAATCCGTTAGTCAAAGATACAATGGATATGGAAACCTACATGAAGTTAGGGCATTTATCTGTAAATCTGGGGGAAGAAAGGGCACCGAGCTTTGATGAAACATTTATTCAACAGATCTCTTCCCATCGCCGGGTTGAAGTCTCCACCAGTCATTTTAATGCTTTACCCTACCTCCTGATTGGCACAAACCGGGTTGCTGTGATGCCCCGGCGTTTAGCCAATCTGTATGTACAGGCAATGCCGCTGAAGTTATTGGAAGTGCCGAAGAAGATTCCTGAGTTGAGTGAATACATACAGTGGAATCATGTTCTCGACGTTGATCCGGCACATCACTGGTTCCGGCGGATTTGCATTGCGGAATCCGGGGCTGCTCATCACCAGCCAGAACCGGGACCGGGTTCAATATCCGCCGATGTTGATGGATTATCCTGAAGGGCTGAAAAGGCCGGATATTTAACTTGATTTTGTTCTGAACTTTACATTGCCTTGTTATCCTCCTGAGTTCATAGAAAGTGAGGGTGTGATGGTGAAAAAAATATCAATTGTGATTCCTTGTTTTAATGAAAGTGAAGTCATTGATTACACAGTAAAGGAACTCATGTCGTTTTGCCGCAGGGTCAGTCAGTATTCATATGAGCTGATTTTTGTAAATGATGGCAGCAGTGACGATACTGAGGAAAAACTGAATAAATATAGTCATCAGTACCAAGCTGTCCGCATCCTTTCTTTTTCACGTAATTTTGGACATCAGCAGGCTGTGACTGCTGGTATTGATGCCAGCACCGGAGATGCAATTGTTTTAATCGATGCAGATTTGCAGGACCCGCCTGAAGTGATCGAGCAGATGCTTGAAAAATGGGAATCCGGATATGATGTTGTGTACGGTACAAGAATTCAGCGTGCAGGGGAGTCCTTATTTAAGCGTATATCTGCCCGCTGGTTTTACCGGTTGCTGAACCGGATGTCGGAGGTGCCGATTCCGCTGGATACAGGTGACTTTCGCCTGATGGACCGACAAGTGGTCGATCAGTTAATTGCAATGCCTGAGAAAGCGCGGTTTATCCGCGGGATGGTAAGCTGGATTGGCTTTAATCAGACGTCCGTCTTATATGAACGTTCTCCCAGACTTGCCGGTGAATCGAAATACCCTCTGGTTAAAATGCTCAGGTTTGCACTGGATGGTATTTTGTCTTTTTCGGTTAAACCACTCAAACTTTCTATTGCACTGGGCTTTCTCAGTTCAGGGGTTGCTTTTTTAATGCTGATGTATTCTGTCTACATCCGCTTGTTTACTAATCAGTGGGTTTCAGGCTGGACTTCTGTGGTGGTGTCTGTGTTATTTATGGGGGGCATTCAGCTGATTTCCGTCGGTATTTTAGGCGAGTACGTGGCCCGGATTTATAATGAATCGAAAGGACGGCCTCTGTATATTCTTAAGAAGAGTAAAGCCAGTGAATCAACAGAACATGTTGTCTCAGCTGAATCAGCTGACTGAATTCATCTCCGGACGGAAGGTACGTTTTTTGATTGCGGGCGTCATGAATACATTATTTTCGTATCTGGTGTTTATTCTGTTGTACTGGCTGTTCCCGAACTATATTTCAGCTTCTGTCATCTCATATCTGGCAGGCATGATGATGAGTTTCTTTCTGAACAGAAACTTTGTGTTTCAGGCCACCGCTCAGAGAGGGCAACTACCGGGATTTATTTTAGTCAATATGGCAGCACTTGGCTGCTCCGTCGTGGCATTACATCTGCAGGTTCAGCTGCTTTATTTGCCGGTGTATGTTGCTCAGGTGATTGCAACAGGTGTATCAATGTTGATCAATTTTGGGGGATACAAGATGGTTTTTACCCGTCAAATGTCATTCATGCACTGGTGGCATACATGGAAACATGATGATAAACCGGTCAGCGGTCCTTTCATTATTCAACTCTTGGTCATGTGCGCTGTTTTTGTGGTCACGGTGCTTAATATCCGTGAGTCTATGCTCGAAAATGTCGCACATGATGCATTACCTTATATGGAACATTATGTCGGTAAATTCACTTCGGAAGGCCGGTGGATCAACTTCTTATTGTTCGATGGATTACGTCAGGTTCCCCAAGTCATCGCTGTTTCACTTTGTTCAGCTTTTGTGGGTATTTTTGGTTATCAGATAGCCGCCGGAATGAAGCAGCCTCCCTGGCTGGCATTTTGTTTTTGTCTGGCAATGGTTAACATTCCTTACTTTACCATGTTATTTAAGTGGCCGATGACGCTCTTGCCCGGGACTTTTCTGTTGGCTGTATTTGCATGTCTGAAAGATAAATACAGCCGGTCTGTATTATTTATTGTCTCCGGGATCCTGTTTTTCGCTTCTTATCCTGCATTCTATTTTTTGATGCCGTTATTATTTATTCACCAGCTGAGTCAGGAGAGCTACCGGAGTCTGACGAAATTTCTGATTGTCTGGATTCTTGGTTATGTGCTGGGATACCTTGTGGCTCAGGGGAGTGTATATCTTTATACACTCATCGCTCATGGTGACCCCCGGTGGATCGAATTTGCCCGGTGGCGTAAATCAACACCAACCACAGATTTGAACTCATTACTGGCAAATATGATAAAAAGTGCCGGTAATTTTGAGCGCAATGCACTTTATCTGGCCAGGTTAAGCCCATTATTTTTTATTCCGGTTGCCTTTGTTTTTTGCCGGGCATTGATAAAACAGACCAGATATACCCTGATAGTTTTATTGGTTATTTTTTCGCTGTATGCCAGTGTGATTGCATTAGGCGTGAAAGTTCCGCTCCGCTCAGGTGTCACATTGCCCGCGGGGATGCTGATGATGACACTGCTTGTCTCTCATCAATGGGAAAGACTCTGCCTGATTCTGTTACTTTTTATACCGTTTTCCTGGCAGATGCACATTTATAACACGGGTTATAATGATAAACGTATTCTGGTTGCCGGTATGTTGGAAGCCGGAGACCCACAGGGATATCTGAAGCAGTCAGACCGGTTTCACCAGGTCGTTTTAAGCCTGGATGAGACTGCAAGTAGTCAGTATTTTTATGATTTGACACAGTCGAAAGCGTTTAAAAATATTTCTTATCTTCGCTCTCATTACATTCAGCCTTATCTTTATCAGTATGGCTGGCAAAAAGCTGATATTGTTGTGAATAAAGTAAAACATACCGTAATCCGGGGAGAAGCTGATATCCGGATTAAAGATCAGACCATTTATCTGTCCATCAGGTAAATCATTATGGTATGCAAACCGCTCAGGAATTAGTGGCGTGAATGTTGTTGATACTGGTGTCGCCGGGATGCCATATCAATGACATTTGAACTGCCTTCTTTTTCTTCAAACACGGCATCATAAACCGGTTCTTCCTCTGACTCCGGGAACGCAGAGGTTTCCCGGTAAACCGGCAAATGAAATTTAAGGACTGACCGGCCAGCCATATCCAGATAGCCCTGATAGCAGTCATCACCCTGTGATGAAAACTCAAAGTAATAACGCTTATAAATGAGCCAGCGTTTTTTACCGGAATGAATTTTGTGTTGAAAAGAGACACTGACTAACTGTAAGTTCAGCTGACTGCATTTTTTCTCAATCGCTGATCGGGCAAATTCAACCTGTTGCCTGTGCCGCCAAAACAGAAAGCATCCGAATGCAGTGACCAGAATCATAATTAAATTGACAAACATAACTTTCCTTTCTGACTGATATCAGGATGACAGTAGAGCGCCCATCCTTCTCGTGGAAGTCCTGAAACTAAAGAATGATAGCAGGATCACATTGTTTTCTTCATGCGTTCTGGTTGATATGGAATGAAGGTCAACAGATATGAAAACCAGCATCCTGCCGTTGCCAGAGTATATTGTCTTATTCATATCCGTTTTTATTCCTTTGTTCCCGTGAGCTGTAATATTGGTGACGCTCAATTGCTGCTTCAATATTTTCAACGGCTAAATCAAATGCGGTTTGTGGATCCAGCCCTTGCAGAATATCACTGATGGCTTTTTTATAACTGGATGAAATAACCGGATAAGCAGGCGTAGCCGGGCGATATTTAGATAATTTGTCTGATACGCTGAATAAAAAGTGCCATTGTCCTGACGCGGAGTAATTTTTTGTTAAAGCCGCTGCTGCTGCAGATGTCGGTATCATTGAGGTCGCCTCAGAAATTGCCGCGATTTCTTTGTCGGACAATAAAAAATTGATAAATGCCTTTGCAGCGTCAGGATACGGGCATGATGTCGTAATTCCCCATTGCCATGAACCTGCACCAATCATGGGGCCGGCACCAAAGTCAGGTACCGGCAAAATTGCCAGATCTTTACCCAGCGCTTTACTGTATTCGTTCAATGCCCATGAACCATTATACTGAATAGCAACACGCCCGTAGAGAAACCCATGTTTGTCATTGGGTTTTGGATTGATGTATTTTTCCCGGACCAATGAATGAATCCACTGACCAAATTCAACTGCTTTTTCTGAATTGAGAATGCCATCCACTTCGTAATAATTATTTCTGTTAATCAGGTCGGCTCCCCAGGATAGCATCCACGGAGCCCAGGCGTATGGAATCCACTCTGTCAGGTCATTGGCCTTGATATCCAGTGGGTAATCATACCTGCCGGTGGCTTTGATTTTATCCATCACCTGCATGAATTCATCTTTGTCCCAGGGGTGCTCAATCGTGGGGAAACGGGCTTTGATTGCTTTCAGTAATGACTTTCTGGTAAATAAAGACAGGACCGCTTCAAACTGGCCGGCTGAATAGAGTCTGCCACGATAATATCCTTTACCTGATGGCGTAATCTTATCCAGAACATCACTCTCTATAAACTGATCTAAAGGTTGTAAAAAACCTTGCCAGGCAAAGTTCGGAATCAGCGGCTGATCCACATCGATAATACAGGGCAAAATTTTTGCTTTGGCAGCGGCATTGATCGATTGAGTGTATGCAGCTTCATAGATATAGTCAGAGACAATTTTCCATTGGTTCTGGGACTGGTTAAACCGTTCAATCGCAGCCTCATACGCCATCATTTCGGCTTCTCCTGCCAGATGGCGCCACAAGGTGATTTCTGTTGGATTTTTACCGAAAACCTGTGCAGGAAGGTAACTCAAAAGGATAAGTATTGTGTGTCCGAACCAGCGTTTTTCTGAATGTGATGATAACATGTCTGCTTCTCCGTAATCTGAATGTTAACCGAGCTGAGTATCCGGAGATATATCGTATTGAATGAGTAACTGATCAATGTCTATTGCAGGGCTGAAGTAAAACCCCTGAACTAAGTCGCAATGATGTGCGGCCAGTTTGTTGAACTGAGCTTCAGTTTCGACACCTTCAGCGACGACAGACATATTGCAGAATTTACCGATGCGAATGATCATCTTTACCAACATTTCACTCTGTGAACTTTCCAGTAAATTATGAATGAATGACCGATCGATTTTTATTTCGGTCAACGGCAGATGATGAAGATAATTCAGAGAGGAATAACCGGTTCCGAAATCGTCGAGTGAAATCCCAAATCCCAGTTCTCTGAGTTGACCGAGTTGAGGCATGACTTCATCAAGCCTGTCTATCAGCACATTCTCTGTGATTTCCAAAATGATACGTTGGGGCGCCATTGCTGTTTCAGAGCAAATAGTAAGCAGATGATTAGGTAATTTAGGGTTGATGAGCTGTTTTGGCGAAATATTTACAGAAAGTTTGATAGCCTCGTCCTGAATTGAAAGATGGCAGAGGTCTTGACACGCTTGTTTAAATACAAACAGTCCAAGCTCATATATCAGTCCTGTTTTTTCTGCAGTGGCAATAAATTTTGCTGGTGGAACCGGACCTAAAGTTTCATGATTCCAGCGGGCAAGGGCTTCAACACCAACGATTTGCCCCGTCGTTGTATTGATTTGAGGCTGATAGAGAATATAAACTTGTTGTTTTTTCAGGGCATGCTGAAGGTCATTTTCTATCGTTAAATCAAACTGGATTTGCTCACTGATAGACTGATCATAAAATGAAGCTTCTCCTTTCTTATGAGACTTGGATTTATATAAGGCCGCATCTGCTTTGGAGATTAAAGTTTCGGCATCAGCACTATCTGAGGGGTACATGGTAATTCCGATGCTACAGCCAACAGAGAGTGTTTTCCCTTCAATATTTACTGGTGTTTCAAGCGTTTGCCGGATTATTTTTATCTTAGCTTTTGCTTCCGTCTTGTTGTTCAGGTCCGGGAAACAAAAGATGAACTCATCACCTCCAAAGCGGGACACAAAGCCTTTTTCATCCATGATAGCCTTAAATTTATGGCCCAGCACCTTAAGCAGTTGATCACCTAAAGTGTGTCCGTAGAGATCATTAACATTTTTAAAATTGTCCAGATCAACAAACATCACAGCGACATGTCGATGATGTTTTCTGGCTAATCTGATGCTTTGGTTGATTTTTTTGATCATCAGTATACGGTTAGGTAACCCGGTCAGAGCATCGTGATGTGCCATATATTCCATCTGATTTTTGGTCTGCTCCAGATGATTTACATCGTCGATAATGCGTTGTTGAAACTGGTTAAAACGTCTGGCAATCAGGTGGCTGACATAAGCTGAAAGCAAAATTAACAAGATTGTCGAAATGATAGCAATCAGCGATAGTTTCAATAATCCCTGATGATTGTAGCGGATAAGTTGCGCTTCTTTTTCAGACAAATCATTTTCAAAGCGTTTTGAATAGAAACCCGTGCCTATAATCCAGTCCCATCCTTTCACTTCTTTGACATAAATGATTTGTTCTAAGGTTGTTTTGCCACTGATTGTCAGTGGTTTTTGATAGCGGACGTATCCTCCGCCATGGCTGGTTTGTTTGAGTATCCCGGAGAGCAGCGTCTGCCCAATATGATTGCCGACCTTTAAATCCAGACCAAAAAAATCATTGTAATGGTGTGCGAGCAATGTACCTGACTGACTCAACACAAAGAAGTATCCGCCTTCGCCATACTCATAATTAGAAAACCATTCAAGCATTTCGGACTTCATCTGCTCAAATGCATTCGTTTTGTATTTTGTGATCCCGAGTGTCCAGTGAAATGCCGGAAAATCCATGGTATAAGTGACGGTTTTATCCGTGTTTTGCCAAAGGTGTTCCTGCGGTTTTTCCAATGACTGGCTGACTGTATCAGGCAAGGAAACCTGATGTGCTTTAAGCCACCGGTCTGATGATGCGGAGGGAAGGTTGGATTTGATCAGGTTATTTCCCTGTTGATCTAAAATGAATAGTTGCTCTTGTGAGTGGAAGAAAAACAAGGGATTTAGTGCATTTAAAATAATTTTCTTTATTTCTGCTTCGGGCTTTTCTGCATGTTGAGCATAAAGATTCCGGATGAAGTGATAGACGTTATTGACCTGTTTTCTGACTTCTTCATTGAAATGATTGTCTGTTTTGGAGCGGATAATTCTGAGTTGCTTTGAAACCTGATAGACCTGCTCACGAATGATATCCTGCTGCTGAGTAAGCAGTGATTCTTTGAGAGTTTTAAGAGTAAAAGCTGCTTTATCCCGGTTGTCCTGAATCAGGACAATGTGAGTGATAGCAATGAACAGACATACAACGACCACGGGTGTATATCGGATGAGATTAATAAGTTTTTGATTATTAAGTTTGAACATCGTCCCTGAGCATACTCCAGTCGCCTTGATATTTAATATAGGCGATGTGAATGCATCTTATCTTTATTGATGACAAAATTTATGATGTGAACGACTTTTCTTCTTGATTATTGAGTATTTTTTGAAAAAAAACCTCAGCCTGTCTGGCTGAGGTTGACTCATCAAAGCGGATATTTTACGAGCGCAATGCTTCAGGTACATCAGCAATATAAAGTGCCGGAACCCCTTCAAAGTCACTGGTAAACAATACACCGGTATCATTGGGTGTGAATGATGGGTGAGGGTGAGTGATTTGTCTGTCACCATCTAATACTTCCCATGAAGTATTATGTTTTGCCAGTTTTGCCGCAGTTTTTGTTTTTGTGTTGAGAATATACAGGAACGGATCATTCTCGATGCTGTAACCAGAGTCATCAGCGACGTCAACCGGACTGTCACAGCCATCACCTACCATCAGGCTACCGTCATGGTTACTCATCAGGTGAGAACAAGGTGGCATAGACATGACTTTTTCATTTTCAAGGGTGACTGGATCTGCCTTGTAAATCACACGTTCTGACTGGCCTTTAAAGTAAGACACATAAGCCATTCCGCTGCCATCCGGAATCCAGAATTCGTGTGTGCATGATTCACCCGGCGCATGTTCCTTGATTTTCCGTACATTCGAACCGTCTTCATTGACCAGCCACATTCTGGCATCAACCAAATCGTGTGGGCCTTCATGACAGAATCCAATGGTTGAATCATCAAACGGACGATAGATCGGGTGGCCCAGCCATTCATCTTTTTGATGGACAACTTCCAGCTCACCTGTTTGGATGTCCACTTTAATTAAACGACAGGTTGGGTTGGTATGATAGAAATCGTGGAATTTTTGCCAGTCTGTTAATGGCTTCCAGCAGCTTTTCAGAATTTCGATCCCAACAAGTTTGGTACATTCTGTGTTTGCTACCCAGGTACCATAACCTTTCCACTCGTCATCAACGGTGTAAATCACATTTTCTTCCAGCGTGTTCAGGTCGACTTTCATCAGGTTGAGTTCATTTTTAACGTAGAAAAATGACTGATCATCATTTGAAATAAAGCCACCGAATGTGTTGTCACCAGCACCTTCAGTTAACTGAACTGCTTTTTGTGTCTCCAGATCAACAAGGTAGTAGTTACGGTTGCCATCAAAGTCACCCGCGAACAATAATTTCTTACCATCATTAGTGAAGCACTTTTGATAGAAGTAGTTACGGTGACAGATAACATCAGTTGGCGTTAAACGTGTTACTTTTACCTGAGTGTCGCTGTCAATGAACGTTTCAAAAGCTAACTGAACTGAATCACCTTTAGCCATAAGTAAGTCTCCTTTAAGCTGACTGCCAGTAATAATTACCGGCAGTCATATAAGTCAATCTATCGTATGTGATGTACTAGCGGGATGCATGAGCCGTTGTTGCATTGATCTCACCTGTACCAGCACTGCGTTTGAGTGCAAATCCAACCAGGAATACTGCAGCAGCACAACAGAAGAACAAAATCCGGCCCCATAATGGGTTTGGAATCAATACCATCAGTAGCATACCAAATGACATATAGGTTACCAGAGTACCCAGTTTATTACGTTGCATCCGGTCAACAACATCCTGACCATCGTCCGCAATACACTCAGTATCCACATCTTTAAAGAACTCACGGGTTTGTTCGATATATGGGTCGTTTTCTTCTTTGTAGAACAGTGTTGTCAGACAGAAGAATCCAGCCGTCAGAATCAGGTGAGCACCGATTGTTGTCATGATTTTCAGATCCCCGGCTTCACGACCAGTCAGGTTTTCCATACCAAACCATCCGCCAACAACATCAGGTGTGAATACTTTCACTACAAGCAGGGAAACAAACAGACCGAATACAACTGTTGCCCATGGTGCCCATTTTGGTGTTTTGCGGATCAGAATCGCAAGGAACAGAGGGACCAGAATTGGAGACTGAAGTAATGTTGCAACCTGCATCATCAGGTCAAACAAGCTCAGACCTTTCAGTGAAACGTAGAATTGTGCACAAAGGATAACCAGAATACCGTTGATGATACTGGCGATCATACCCATGCGAAGCTGTTCTTTGTCTGTTGCTTTACCTTTACGCATGATTGGTGCGTAGAAACTACGGACAAAGATACCGGAGTTACGGTTCAGTGCTGAGTCCATAGATGACATTGTTGCAGCAAACAGACCTGCCATCAGCAGACCGACTGTACCGACAGGCATGTAATCACGGGCAAACACAAGATAAACGGCATCGCCTGCTTTTTTACCCAGATCGGCATAGGCATGTGCTGCATCCGGGTCCATGATGCGGATTGCCCATGGCGGGATAAACCAAATCATTGCACCAACAAACATCATACCTAAAGCAAGCAGTGCTGCTTTTGAAGCATTTTTTGAATCTTTTGCATTCAGGAAGCGATAAGATTCCTGCATGTTATTGATACTTTGCAGCTGTTTTACAATGAAGAACAGGAATGAACCGACAATCAGAATAGGGTAGTTCATATCCGGACCAACGATAAATCCACCAGGGAACTTCGTCAGGATTTCTCCCGGACCACCGACAGCAACTAAAGCAACAATGGCACATGCTACAGAAATAACAGCAACAATGAGTGACTGGATGAAGTCAGATGCAACCACACCCCATGCACCACTGATTAAAGAGACAAGCAATACTGCGGCACCAGTGATATAGATAGTCATGTTGATGTCAGCTTTAAACACCGCTGAAGCAAATACACCCAGACCGTTTAACCAGACACCGGCATTCAACACACTTAAAGGAATAATGACCCAAGTGAAAAACTGCTCGTTTGTGTGTCCAAAACGACGTTTTACCGCTTCTGTCGGTGTATCTACACGCATTTGGCGGAAACGACGAGAGAAGTAGAAGAATGCAAATCCATAAGCAACCATGTTACCGACGAATACGCCCAGAATTTCAAAGCCAGAACTGAAGGCTTTACCGGCAGCCCCTGTAAATGTCCATGCTGAGAACTGGGTCATAAATGCTGTGGCACCGACCATCCACCAAAGCATTTTACCTCCGCCACGGAAATAGTCACTTGTACTTGAACTCGCCATTTTTTTAAACAACAAGCTGATTGCCACCATCAGGATAAAGTACCCTGCAATGACAAGATAGTCATATGTCATATTGAACCTCGAAACGATGTTTTAATTTAAGTGAATTATAAATTTATATTTGCATTTTGATCGAGATAAAAATCAAAACATCGGTTCATTTTTATTACTTTACTCAATATTTGTGATATGAGTCACTTTAAAAAGCGGGTGCCGGAAATTCAGGAGAGCGGAATGAACAGGATTGGATAGTACAGGTCTGACTATACAGTTTAATATATAATATATTCAATACCTTACAATCAAAAAAAGTCCATGGATCAGAATTGATACATGGACTAAATGGACAATCTAACGGGACTAACATAGCCATATCAATGGCCAAAAGATTAAACGAAATCTTGTCATTTAATTAAGAAATAACGGAAGCCACTTCCCGGACAAGCTGAGCCAGTTCTTCCCAGTTACCATCTTCAATAAGCTGGTTGGGTACCATCCATGTTCCGCCACAGGCAAGTACGGAAGGAATAGCAAGATAGTCTTTGACATTTTTAGGGTTAACACCACCAGTTGGCATAAACTTAACCGGATAGACAGCCGTCATTGCTTTCAGCATGGCTGCACCACCAGATGGCTCAGCAGGGAAAAATTTCAGTGTTCTGAGTCCCATCTCCATTGCCTGTTCTACCAGACTGGGGCTGTTGACACCCGGAACAATGGTTACTTTACGCTGCTGACAATATTTGACTGTGGTTGGATTAAAACCTGGACTGACGATGAAATCCACACCAGCGTCGATTGCTTCGTCAACCTGCTCTGTGGTCAGAACTGTACCCGCACCAATTAACATATCCGGATATGCTTCACGCATATTTTTAATTGCAAGAGCAGCATGCTCTGTACGGAATGTGACTTCAGCGCAAGGCAGTCCATTTTCAGATAATACTTCTGCCAGCTTCACAGCTTTAGCTGGATCGCTAATGGCGATCACCGGCACAACTTTAATTTCACTCAGTCTCTCGTTAATACTTTTCATGGTTTCCCTCAGTTAAATATTTGGCATAGCCTGATGCGGAATCACTGCACCAGGATACTGAATTACCGTTCCGGCAAGTGTATGTCCTGCAGATGCAGACTCTGACATAGTACCACCCAGTAACCGTTTTGCCAGATAGCCGGCACTGAATGAATCACCTGCAGCTGTGGTATCGACGACATTGGATACCAACGTTGCCGGGACACTGACAAAATCATCCCGGGTGACAATAAAGCATTCATCAGCACCACGCTTGATGACGACTTCTCTGACACCGAAATCCAGAGTTCTCTGAATGGCTTCCTGCTCTGTTGAATCGCCATACAATGCCTGTTCATCATCAAACGTCAGAAAAGCCGTGTCTGTCAGACGGAGAACCTTTTCATACAGTTGACGTGCGGACTCAGGAGACTCCCACAGGGTTGGGCGATAGTTGTTATCAAACGCAATCTTGACGCCATCTTCATGGCATTGTGTCAGAATATTGAGCAAAATTTCACGGCAGTCTTCAGGCAGAATCGCTAAACTAATACCACTTAGATAAACCAGATTGAATTGTTTTAACTGAGTGACCAGATCTGCTTCGGGACATTCACGAAGCCAGTATCTTGCAGCTGAATCATTACGCCAGTAGTTGAAACTACGCTCTCCATCGGGAGTCGTGGAAATTGTGTAAATGCCCGGTAATTTAGAGTCAGACAGTTTGACCATGTCTGTACTGATCCCTTCTTCTTGCCAGGCTGCCAGCATTTCACTGCTGAATGGGTCTTTTCCTAATCCTGTAACATAGGCTGTGGTGATTCCATGTGATTGAGTCAGGCGAGATAAGTAAAGCGCGGTATTTAAAGTATCGCCACCAAAATTTTGTCGATATAAATCGCCATCTTTCTTCAATTCAACCATACACTCGCCAATAACAGCGACTCGATTCATTTTCATGAAAAATCTCCTACATTGATATGCGGGTATTATCTTCAAAAGAAGACAATAAATCAATAAAAATAAAACAATGGTTCAATTAAAATGGTAAGTCTGTGAATGTAAACACAATCATGGGTTATACCGGCGTGTCTGGTACCTGCTGAATCCAGCCGTGCAACAGCTCTGGCCACATATGCGTTGAGGTGCCTGGTGTCGTTCTCAGACAAAACCCATGTTCCCCGGATTCAAACAGATGAACTTCCACCGGAACCTGATATGACTTTAATGCCTGTAAAAGAATCATGCTATTTTCAACAATGACCGATGAATCATCGATGGCATGTGCAATAAAACAAGGTGGGGTTTTGCCGGAAACCAGATTTTCAACCGAGTATTTTTCTTTCAGGGTTTCTTGTGCCGGATTTCCCAGTAAAGCATCCCGGCTGCCTGTGTGGGCAATGTCTGGTTCCATACTGATAACTGGGTACATCAAGGCGGTAAAGTTCAGGTGAATGGTGTGTAAATCGATTTGATCCTGCGGTGGAAAATGTGTCTGATTGGTTTGTGTCGCCAGTCTTGCTGCGATATGTCCCCCGGCAGAAAAGCCAAGGACACCCCAGTGCATGATGTGTTGCCATTGAGGTTGCGCCTGAATAACGCGCATTGCGCGTTGTGCATCAATAAAAGACACATCGGCACCTTGTGGATGGTTATCACCCGGCATTCTGTAACTGATGACAAAAACAGTGTAGCCCCACTGTTTGAATCGTTCGGCGATTTCAAGGCCTTCTTTATCTACAGCTATTCTCTGATATCCGCCACCTGGAATAACCAGAATTCCGGTGTGATTACTCTGCTCTGGTTCAACGATCAGGACTTCTGGCTCCGATATCTGGTAAAGCGCTCTGTCAAAGACTCCGGGTTGTGTGCTTCTCTCGGTACATACCGGAGAAAGCGCAGCGTTAGTCTGCAGGCTCTCTTTCCATAGCTTGAATACGTTTTTGTTTTCTGACAGCTGAGAAAGCGATTCGAATGGCTTAGACATGATTGATTTCATAGACGGCTCTTTTGTCGGATCAATTCAGATATATATCGATTTGCAAGGCGATTTTCTGCATTTCAGGACGAAGAAAGAAAAAAAGCCAACCCCGGAAGGTTGGCTCATCAGCATAAATGATAGTCTGATAAATAGTGCGTAATGGATACTAATCCAGAGCTCAGCCAACCAGTGACTTCACATATTCTGCAATTTCTGGCACCTGACAGTTAGAGAAGAATGCTTCCTGGAAGCGAGGACCAGAAACAGCTGTTTTAACCAGTTCTTGATCGATAGCACGTAAAGTGTCCAGATAGTCATCTTTTACAACAGCTGCTTTGACGGAATTCAGAATACCAGCATTGCGTTGTTGTGGTTCAGCACGCTCAAGTGGATAACCCTGACCACGTTCGCCAGTTGTAAATGCTTTTTCAAAGATATAACGAACATTCAGCTCTGCTCCCCAGCCATAACCTTTGGCGAATGCAAGAGAAAGTGCATTACCATTATTGATTTGGTTGAACAGGAATGCGTCAGAAGGATCTAAACAGTATCCGCAAACAACACCTGGGTGGATGTTTAAAGACATCATTGCGCCCTGACCAGTACCACAACCAGCAACAATAAAATCAACAGCTTTAGAGTTCAGTAGTAAGCTGGCCATGATACCCAGATGGATATAAGTCAGGTGATGATCATTTTCATCACTCATACCAACGTTGTATACATCGTGGCCAAGAGGTTGAACTACAGTGTTAAGCTCGTTAAGAACAACCGCATTTTTTGCTGCTTGGCTGTTTTCCATCATTAGTGCGATTTTCATTGTCAGTACTCCGGCGGCTCAGCCGCATTAATAAATAAAGAAATAAATTATGATTGAATAAAGTCTTTACGCATTGGGGTAAAGTTATCAAGTAGTACGCCTTTCTTCAGACATACACAGCCATGCATGACATTTGGCTCTTTGTAAAGCACGTCACCCGCTTTGACGATTTTCGTTTCTTCACCAATCGTGAACTCAAACTCACCAGATAATACGTAAGTCAGTTGTTCGTGTGGATGGTTATGCATTGCGCCAACAGCACCATCTTCAAAGTACACTTCCACACTCATAATATTGTCACTGTACGCCATGATCTTACGTGATACGCCACCACCCAGATCTTCCAGCTGTACGTCGTTGTTATAAACAAACATGTTAACCTCTCACATTACTTAACTTATGTAGCCTGACTTGCCATATTTTGTTTTGAATCACGCAGTAAACGATATATGGTCAAACTATTCACACAAATCAAAGTCGCCTCTAAAAGTGTGCCACCAATAGAGCCGACCAGAATATTATTGGTTAGCCAACATATTGCTCCTGTCAAAAAAGCAATTCGCATGGGAATACCCTGAAGACAAAATACAGCAAAAGTGCCGATCATGGTCCCCATTACTGGCCACAAGTCCCACCAGTGTTCGGCAAGATAAACACCGAAACCGAATCCCACAGCCATGAAAAAAAATGCAATATATTTTGAAGAAGTGAATATGGAGCTGCCTGTACGTATCGCGCTAAGTGCAGCACTAAGTGCAGACACAGCAGAACCAAGTAATAAATAATGAAGAAGATGGTTTAGATTAAAAATCAGCATCACAATTTTCAGACGACGATCATTCTTCTGATAAAACGTGGATATGCCTAGCCCGTAACTAACGAAACCTAAGGCCTGAGCAACTGATATATCTAAATCCATCTTCTCTAATTCGTTTATTAATAATTAACGAGCTAACCATCCGCCGTCTACAGCAATGGTGTAACCGCTAATATAGTCTGATGCAGACGAAGATAAGAACACACATGGACCCGCCAGGTCTTCAGGTGTACCCCAACGTGCTGCAGGAATACGATCCAGGATTTCTTTGTTACGAACTTCATCAGCACGAAGTGCCTGAGTGTTGTTTGTTGCCATGTAACCTGGTGCAATTGCATTCACGTTGATACCATGTTTTGCCCATTCGTTAGCCATCAAACGCGTTACACCCATGACGCCACTTTTTGACGCAGTGTATGAAGGAACACGAATACCACCCTGATATGACAACATGGATGCGATATTAACGATCTTACCACCAGTTCCCTGAGCCATAAATTGTTTCGCAACAGCCTGAGACATAAAGAATACTGATTTGATGTTAATGTTCATAACATCATCCCAGTCTTGTTCGCTAAAATCAATTGCATCATTACGTCTGATAATACCAGCATTGTTTACCAGAATGTCTACATGACCAAATTCAGTTACAGCACGATCAACAATATTAGGGATGTCATCCAGTTTCATCAGGTTTGCTCTGATGTCGATGAATTTACGCCCGATTTGTTTCATTTGTTCGATTGTTTCTGTTGGCTCGACTATGTTGACACCGACAACATCACATCCGGCTTTTGCCAAACCTAATGCCATACCTTGACCAAGGCCAGTATCACAACCAGTTACAATAGCGACTTTGCCTTCAAGATTGAATGAATCAAGAATCATAAAATTTTCCTTAGTGGTTGCTGATATCGTGATGAGGCCAATGAAAGCCATATCACTGAAGTGGAAATATATTGGATCAAAAAGAAACCATTTGCAATTTTTTTTGAAACGCTATTTTAAAAATAATGATGAAGATCTGCTTTTTTAACGCTTTCTTTGTCCGGTTTCATATTTTTGAAAAGCCTTTTTAAAAATACTGGTACATAATCTGGTAATCACTATAATAAGAGGCAAAGTAATAATGAGAGATATAAAAATCTGTTTATAAATTAAGGGGCAAACGATAATGGAAAAACCAACTCAACCGGAAGCGGTCTCATCGGTTTTAAAAGTCTTTAGCATATTACAGGCTCTTGGCGACCAAAGAGAAATTGGCGTATCCGAGTTATCTCAGCGTTTGATGATGTCAAAAGCGACGACCTATCGTTTCCTGCAAACGATGAAATCACTTGGCTATGTTTCCCAGGAGGGAGAAGCCGATAAGTATTCGCTGACATTAAAGCTTTTCGAGCTGGGTGCTAAATCACTGGAGTATGTAGACTTAATTGAGTTGGCAGACAGAGAAATGCGTCATATTTCTGAGCAGACAAATGAAGCGCTGCACCTTGGAGCATTAGATGATAATGCAATCATCTATATTCATAAGATTGATTCAGGGTATAATTTGCGGATGCAATCCCGGATTGGCCGCAGAAATCCGCTTTATAGTACAGCTATTGGAAAAGTATTGCTGGCTGAGCGTGATGAAGACTACATTCGGGAAGTGCTGACTGATGTTGAATTTATCAGTCATACAGAGCGCACTCATAAGAATGTGGAACAATTGCTTGCAGAGCTTGACCAGGTGAAAAAGCAACATTATGCCGAAGATAATGAAGAGCAGGAACCCGGTTTAAGATGTATTGCTGCGCCGGTTTATGATCGGTTTGGTAATGTGATTGCTGGTGTTTCTATCTCACTCCCAACGATTCGGTTCGATGAAAAACGCCTGAACTATTATGTTGATCTGTTACAACAAGCCGGACGGAATATTTCTGAGAATCTTGGGTTCAATGCGTATCCGATTTGACATGATTGATTCTGTATGAGCAGCCATATGGCTGCTTTTTTAGACTAAAACAAATGAAGTAAAACGATGTTTCATTTTTGGAGGCGGTATGGGTTCATCTCTGACACCGAATATTTATGATTTTCTGATTAAAATCGATCCCTTTGATAAGTTACCTGACGAGATCGTCAGTTATCTTTCCGGACAGGTGAAAGTTCGGTATTTAAGTCAGGGAGAGCGCATTGAGTTCAGCGCTTTATGTGAAGATCGTTATCTTTATATCATTCGTACAGGTGCCATTGAGCAGAAAAGATCAGATGGTCAGCTTCGGTCCCGGCTGGGAGAAGAAGATCAATTTGGTTTTACGTTTCTTGAACCACTAAAAGGCATGGAAGATGGCTATTATGCTGAGGCCATCAGTGACTCGCTCTTGTATCTTGTTCCACATGAAGTGGTGAAAGAGATATGTGTGAAACATCCGGAATTTGTTGACTATTTTGCAGCACAGGCGCAGGTTCGCCTGAGTTCTGCAATCTCTTCGATTAACCGGGATGCAAACCGGGAAGATGAAGGCTTTTTTTACCGCCGGGTTGGTGAAATTGCCAGTGAAAATATAGCGATTGTTGAGTTTGATTCACCCATCCGCAAAGTTGCACAGATCATGTGTGGTGAGAAGAAGAACCGAAGCTCTTGTGCCGTGGTCAAACAAAATGATGAAATTGTCGGTATTGTGACCGATCGGGACATGACCCGGGGGGTCGCAGCCGGAATCGATACCGGAGAGCCGATTCATTTAGTCATGACGCACAATCCTCAGCTGATTCAGGCAGATGATAAAGTGGTTCAGGCGATATCTGTCATGATGCAGCACAATATCCGTTGTATGCCGGTTTTAAGAGGTAAAGAGGTTGTTGGTCTGCTGACGACATCACATCTGGTGCACAATCACCGGACGCAGGCTCTGTTTTTGATTGAAAAGATCAAATATGCCAGCTCAGTGAATTCTCTGGCTGCATTGAAGAATGAGCGGGAATCTATTTTTGAATCACTGGTCGAGAGTGGTATCGGTGCTGCTTTGCAAGGTCAGGTGATGGCGATGATTATGGATGCTTTCACCCGCCGTCTGATAGAGATTGCTGAAGAATTATTAGGGCCACCGCCTTGTGATTATGTGTGGATGGTTGCTGGTTCTCATGCACGTAATGAAGTTCATATGTTGTCAGATCAGGATAGCGCGATTGTCCTGGCCGATGATGTGAAGCCGGAAGATATTGTTTATTTCAGACATTTGGCCATGCGTGTCTGTAATGGCTTATTCGCCTGTGGCTATCCGCTGTGTGATGGAAAATATATGGCGGCGACACCGAAGTGGTGTCAGCCACTCGATACATGGAAAGCTTATTACAGTAAGTGGGTTGCGAGTCCGGAGTACAATAAACTGTTAAGTATCAGTGTGTTTCTTGAAGTCCGTCCTGTTTATGGGAACCGGACGTTTGTTGAAGAACTGCAACAGCATCTGCATCATTGTATTCAGGAAAGCTCTAACTTTTTACCTTCGCTGGTTCGTGACGCGATTGATACTCAGCCGCCACTCGGAATATTTAACAACCTGGTGCTTGAAAAGGGCGGAGATAACAGTAATACCCTGAATATTAAGAAATATGCATTGAATCTGATTATTGATCTGGCCCGGATTTTCAGTTTGTCTGCCGGTGGGTCACTGACGGGGACGGAAGAAAGATTTCAATATGCAGCAGCTCACGGTGCCTTGTCTGAAGACAGTTGTGAAAACATTATTGGTGCTTTCCGTTTTATCCGCAAAGTCCGTTTTAAGCATCAGATGCAGTCATTACGGGATGGGCGTAATCCGGATAATCATATTTCACCAGACTCTTTCAGCAGTTTCGAAAGAAAGCACCTGAAAGAAGCCTTTAAGATTATTAGTGAGTTGCAGGATGTAGCAAAGCTACGCTTTATTAAAGGATAGTTATGTTTGAAATTATTAGACGGCATATTTCCGGGTGGCGAAAACTCAGCCAGCAGCATAAAGCATATGCAGAAAGTGACATCGAGTGGACGCCGGGTTTGGCAAACTACTTCAGTACACCCTTACCCGAGCCGGATGCTTTGGTGCTTCAGCAGGATATGATTGCACTGGATTTTGAAACTTCCGGGGTTGATGCGGGGAAAGACCAGATTCTGAGTATTGGTTGGGTGCCGATGAATATGAGTCAGATTGATTTGGATGCCAGTCAGGAAATTTTTATCAAACATCCGGAATATGTGAATGCCGGTTCGGCAACCATTAACCAGATCGTCCCGGATGCGCTGAAAAATGGTCTGGAACTGGATGATGCAATGTCACAATTGTTTGACGTTCTGGCTGGTAAAATTCCTGTGGTTCATGGCGCATGTATTGAAAAACAATTTATTGAAGCTTATCTGAAGAAGCGTTTCGGCATCACCCATTTTCCCTGCTTCTGGATTGATACTCTCCGGGTTGAGAAGTCGATGACTTATTCAGGAAAAACAACGCTTGGGCGTAGTTTGCAGCTTCAGGATGTCCGTAGTGCTTATGGTTTACCTGCTTACAATGCACACTCAGCTGCAATTGATGCACTTTCAGCTGCGGAACTTCTGATTGCACAGGTTAAATCCATTTTCAGAAATCACCCGCCACGATTATCCAAGATTGCCATGTTTTAAGTGATGTTTTCTACAGAGCCTCTGGTTGAGAAATCTCAGCCAGAGGCTCTTTTTACATGATAAACACGCTCTAATCACTATGATGAATATGAGCTGGTGATTTGCGCCATGGCTTATGAAAGAATACAAGAAAACGCTTCCATAAATCCCTCAGGACCAGTCCGGCAAGTATCAGAGCAGCTGACCAGACCATCCAGGCAGGCATGAAGGCATGGCTGTGACCTAATTCGCTGCCAATATCGATTTGCCAGAATCCGACCAGAAAATTCGTCAGATAACCAAATCCAATTGCGACACCAATGACTCCAGTCAGGTAGCCAATCAGCGTCCGGGTGCCCATCTCCTTGCGGACAATACCGAGTGTTGCGACATTCGTTGCCGGACCAGCAAGAAGAAAGACTAATGTTGCGCCGGGAGAAACACCAGCCAGCATTAATCCTGCGGCTAAAGGTGTGGAGGCGGATGCACAGATATACATGGGGACACCTATCAGCGCCATAATCACCATTGCCCAGCCACCCTGACTGATTTCTGCCAGGGTATTTTCAGGGACAAAAGCAATGACGCAGGCAGAAGCGATTAACCCAACGATCAGCCATAAAGATAAATCTCCAAGTAGCTCCGTGAACGCATAAACTTGTCCCTGCCAGATACGACCGCCCAAAGAAGATGGTGTTTTTTTACTGTGACAGCAGTGGCATGAAGGGGCTGGCTGATGCGCCTGTTGTATCTGAGGGGAAGGGGAGAAAGACGCTTTTGTTGCAAGGGGGGCAGCCATTGAATACTGTACCGCCGTTTTAATTGTGATGGCCTGAGCTGTTTTTTTTCTCTCACCGAGGTTGACGAATACCGCAGCGGCGATGGCTGAACAGATTGCCGCAACCGGGCGAATGACGGTCATAAAAGGACCGAGTAAAGCGTAGGAGACAGCTATCGAGTCAACGCCTGTTTCCGGGGTTGAAATCAGAAATGCAGTTGTTGCGCCTTTCGATGCGCCGGCTCTGCGAAGCCCAACAGCGGCAGGGATGACGCCACAGGAACACAGCGGCAGAGGAATACCGAGAACTGCAGCTTTCACCGCAGGGAGAAGTCCCTGACCTTTTAAATGACGACCCAGGTAGTCGCTTTTGACGAAGGTTTGCAGCAGACCGGCGACACCCAATCCGAGTATCAGCCAAAATGCAGCATCCAGCCATAAATCCAGAAAAGCCTGACTAATGAGAGTGAGCGTGTTCATAGAACGATTCCCCCTGAGACTCGGTATCGGCCAGTGCCGTAAGAATCGTGCAGTGTTCCGCAGAATGATTGCCGCCGCAACAACGGTTATTCATCAGTGCCAGGGCTTCATACATGCGTTGAAGTTCCTGAATTTTTTGTCTTATTTCTGATTGTTTAGCTTCAGTGATTGCTTTTACTTCTTCACAGGTGTGTTGATCCCGGGCAATCTCCAGTGTCAGTAATTCCGCAATTTCTTTTAAGCTGAAACCAATATTTTGTGCCCGCTGAATGAATCTCAGACGCTCGACACTGTGTGCATCAAACAGCCGGTAGCCATTTTTATCTCTTTCAGCCTGCAATAAACCTTGTTTTTCATAGTATCTAATAGTCTCAGAGGTCACACCGGTTCTTTTTGCCAGCTCTCCTCTTTTTAATGTCGCCATATCCGGTTCCCTTGAACGTTGCTTTCACTATTACTATAAACCTTGGTCTTAACTACAGGGTCAAGTTTTTTATTGATGAACACTGAAGCCGGGAGAGCATCACTTTTTGCTGGAATATCATCGACAGAAAAATTATTTTATGGCCAGGACAGAAAGCCAACTGGTTATCTAAATGATAAAAGCAGACAGCGTGACAAGGTGTTGCTGTCTGCTTTTCAGAACGAAGGGAAATCCCTGAATGAGTTGAATGAATTGGCGAAAAGATGACTATTTTGCAGATAATGCCCGTACCGTTTCTTTTGCTCCCTTTTCAATCAGTGACTGATAAGCTGCAGAAACGGCCTCTATGACTTGAGAGTTCTGACCAATATCGGGGGTGAATATGGCTTCAACTCCCAGCAGTGCCGGAACGACTGAAGTATTGAACCCATGTTGATCGCAGATCGCCCGAAGGGCATCTGCCATCGGATCTTTCACTTCAATTGGGTTATTTTGCTCATCAACACCTGCAACATATCGCATCCACCCTGCAATACCGGTTGCGATCCATGTAAAATCAGTTCCCTGTGACAGGTGATAGCGTAAACTTCCCCCGAGTCGTTGAGGAATTTTCTGGCTGCCATCCATCGCAATCTGCCATGTTTTATGTTTCAGGGCCGGGTTGCTGTAACGTTCAATCAATAGTGCGGCATAGCTTTCCAGATTGGTCCCTGCCGGCATATTCAGAGATGGGGCCTGAGCTTTGAGCATCATATCCAGAGCGGCTTTGCGGTATCCTTCGTCAGTCATCGTGTCTGCAATATGTTCAAAGCCACCCAGATAGCCGAGATAGGCCAGAAATGAGTGGCTTCCGTTCAGCATGCGAAGCTTCATTTCCTCATAGGGGACAACATCGGTGACAAAGGTTGCACCTGCCAGATCCCAGTCCGGTCTGCCTGCAACAAAGTTATCTTCAATGACCCATTGGCTGAAAGGTTCGCAGGCAATACTGCAGGGATCATCGACGCCAAGTAGCTGACTGATTTCATTCAGTGTTTCTGGCGTCGCTGCCGGCACAATTCTGTCGACCATCGTACAGGGAAAAGTGACATGAGCTTCAATCCATTGCGCCAGCGTTTCATCCAGCTGACGGGCAAATGCCAGGATTGCAGTTTTAGCCACGTGACCATTCTCCTGAATATTGTCACAAGGCATGACCGTGAATGGCGCAAGTCCGCGTTCACGGCGTTTTTTCAAAGCTTGTACGATATATCCAAGTGCAGACTGAGGCTGTTCAGGGGTCGCCAAATCAGCAATCACCAGCGGGTTGCCCGTGTCCAGTGTTCCAGTTGCGGGATCGATACAGTAGCCCTTTTCGGTAATTGTCATAGAGACAATCGCAACCTGAGGCTCTGCCATTTTTTCGATAATTGTATTCATCCCATCCAGACCAGGATGTAATGCCTGTATGACTGACCCAACCACTTTTATCTCTGTGGCCTGCGCACCTTTTTCGACAACCGTATACAGGTAATCCTGCTCACGCAATGACTGAATGAGAGGCCCTCCGCTAAACAGATTGATACCGCAAATCCCCCAGTCACTGTCTGACTTTTTTGCCAGTTCATCCGTATATAAAGCCTGATGAGCGCGGTGAAATGCACCAAAACCAAGGTGAACGATTTTGGTTTTCAGTTTTTGCCGGTCATAGTCAGGGACTTTTGCAGATAAAGGAAGCTGAGTATTGCTGATGTTTTTCATAATGTTGTTCCTGTAAATATGCCTGAACCAAAAACCAAAGCCTTTGATAATCATGGGTTTTGGTTAATCCTTTTTTAGGGTCAACAGACCCTGGGATGTCTGTGATCAGTCCGGATTATGGCTCAGGTGTGTGATATTGGTCAACCAATACTGTGCTGTTCTTGTGATGGTGATTCATTTTCGGGGTGATATCGTTTATTTCAGTGTTTATTTCAGTGCTTATTTCCTCTTTCCTCTAACCAAAATTGTGAGATTAATTAAATTGGTTGACCAATTTAATGGCGGTGATAGTATACGACAATAATGACTGGCTGTGATGACTTTGCGCTCATCCGGCTTTGGATAACACTAGAGATATTACGATGATCACACCGAAGCGCCTGTATCAGGAAATAGGCATGACATTACAGCAGCGTATCTTTTCCGGAGAGTTTTGTGCAGGTGAACGTCTGCCGCCGGAACGTGAGATTGCCGAAGCGATGCAGGTCAGCCGCTCTGTTGTTAGAGAAGCCATTATTATGCTTGAACTTCACGGCTTGGTCGAAGTGCGCAAAGGCTCCGGGGTGTATGTGATATCTCAGGAAGAAAATCATCAAATACCGGAGAGTCAGGTAAAAAATGAGCCTGATTTCGGTCCGTTTGAATTTTTGCAGGCCCGGCAGGTGATTGAGAGCCAAATCGCCAGTTTCGCTGCAGATAATGTGACCAAGAGTGATATTTTTAAACTGCGGGATGCTTTGGATACGGAGCATCAACAGCTGGAAACAGGGTATGGTGATTACGATGGTGATGAGATGTTTCACCTGACGATAGCTGATGCATCCCAAAACAGTGTACTCAGCAACATTGTCAAAGACTTATGGCTGCAACGCGACCAAAGTCCGATGTGGCGGCAACTTCATGCCCGGATTACGGATGTGACTTACCGGGCTGCGTGGCTTGCAGATCATGAAAAGATTTTACATGCATTGCAGCGCAAAGATCCCGAAGCTGCAAGAGAAGCGATGTGGCAGCATCTTGAGAACGTCAAGCAGACATTGTTTGAGTTATCTGATGTGGATGATCCTCAGTTTGATGGTTTTTTGTTCAGATAATCTCAGGGCTGCTAACCCCTGAAAGTCTGCTCAGTCGATAATAAAGGTATTCAATTATGGAACAGACATGGCGCTGGTATGGGCCTGAAGATCCGGTCTCGCTGGATGATATTAAACAAGCCGGAGCAACAGGTATTGTCAATGCACTACACCACATTCCAAATGGGGAAGTGTGGCATAAAGATGAAATTCTGCAGCGAAAAGCATTGATTGAGGCGAAAGGATTCACATGGTCTGTTGTAGAAAGTGTTCCTGTGCACGAAGAGATCAAAACCCGTTCAGGAAATTATGAACAGTGGATTGAAAACTATAAACAATCGTTAAAAAATCTGGCTGAATGCGGGATTGATACAGTGTGTTATAACTTCATGCCCGTCCTTGACTGGACCCGGACCGATCTTGAATATGAGCTGGCCGATGGCTCAAAAGCGCTGCGGTTTGATCAGATTGAATTTGCTGCTTTTGAGTTGTTTATTTTGCAGCGTCCCGGAGCGCAAGCAGATTACACTGCTCAGGAGCAGGCAGAAGCGAAGGCTCGCTTTGATTGTATGAGTCAGGCTGAGATTGAAAAGCTTACCTCAAATATTATCGCTGGTCTTCCCGGCGCTGAAGAAGGCTATACGCTGGCGGAGTTTCAGGCTCGTCTGGATACCTATAAAGACATCGATAAAGAAAAGCTACGTGAACATATGGTTCTTTTTCTGAAAGAGCTGATACCTGTTTGTGAGCAGTATGGACTGAAACTTGCTGTTCATCCGGATGATCCGCCGCGTCCTATTCTGGGGCTGCCAAGGATTGTTTCAACCATCGAAGATATTGAAGCGCTGACAACGGCGGTTCCGAGTCCGGCGAACGGTATTACTATGTGTACGGGCTCTTATGGTGTCAGGGGGGATAACGATCTGGTCCGGATGATAGAGTCTTACGGTGAGCGGATTTATTTCACCCATCTGCGTTCAACGCAACGGGAAGAAAACCAGAAAAGCTTTCATGAAGCGGCACATCTGGAAGGTGACGTGGATATGTACAACGTGGTGATGGCGTTATTGAAAGAAGAAGATCGCCGAAGCCGCACCGGGGATAGCCGCATGATTCCGATGCGTCCTGATCATGGCCATCAGATGATTGATGATCTGCGTAAACAAACCAATCCGGGTTATTCATGTATCGGGCGTTTGAAAGGACTGGCGGAAATTCGTGGTATGGAGCTGGCATTGAAAAAGGCATTTTTTCAATCCAAATGATCCTCCCCTGTTTTCCTGACAATTTCCCGGTGTCGCCGGGAAATTGTCACTGGTATCTGTTACACAGTTTTTACCGGGTCTGCTTTTTCCCTGTCGACCATTTGGTAGAGAATGACCCAAAGCATACATAAGACTAATGCTATCCGGGTACAGCCAATAATCCCCTGCCATCCCCAGACCTGATAAAAAGGCTCCAGTGCAAAGACGCCGAGACTGGCTCCGGCATAATAAAACAGACTGTAAAGGGCCATCGCACTTCCTTTTGCTGCGTTAACGCTGCGCCCCACCAGTGTACTTGCCTGTGCATGGCAAAAGAAGAAGCCGACAGAGGTAAGAATCAGACCTGTGATGATCATCGGCATCTGGCTGAAGCTCAGACATATGTTGGCCAAAAGCATCATAAACAAGCCTGTGATGACTCCGGAAATTAAACGATGTTTCTTTGAAAAGCGGCCCGCCAGCGAAGCACTGGCTGTACCGCCAAGCAGTGTCAGAAACAGCAGGCTGCGCAGATCACTGGGAATGTAGTAGGGCGCTTTACTCAGTGTGAGCATTAAATAGTTGAACTGATTGACATAGGTTCCGAACGCCAGCCCGATGAGCAGGTAAATCAAAAGTAACTGTGGGCGTTTCATGTGTGACATATAACCATGCACGCAGGAGCGGAGACAAAATTTTTCCCGCCGGAAATGGTGTTGCTCCGGTAGTAGCATATAAATCACAACAAAAAAGAGCAGACTGATTCCTCCCAGAATATATCCGGCAGCGTTCCAGTTGCCAAAATAAGTGGCTCCGGCTCCGCCAAGAATCCGGCTGCATAGTCCGCCCAGTGTGTTAGCCGAAATATAGAGCCCGACAGCAGAAGCAAGCCAGCTTTTCCTGAGCTCTTCCCTTAAAAGTGGTACCGCGACTGCCGGGCATACGGCAAGAAATACACCCTGAAAAAAACGGAGTATCAAAAATATCGAATAATTTTCTGCGAAAGGTAAAAGTATCGACACACCAATACCCAGACCTGTGCCAGCTAACAGGATTTTGCTTCGTCCGGCAGCATCTGACCAGCTGGCAAACAATATTAAACCAACCCCGATCCCCAGCAATGGTAAAGACATGGCTAAATTTGTGTCCAGGGAATTGAGGTGAAAGCTTTCCTGAATCAGAGGAAGTAAAGGCTGTATCCAGTAGATATTGGCAAATGTCACCACTGAACAAAGGCAGACAGCTAACACTAAACGGCTGTATCGGGTCAGATTTTTCACTTGATTTGATATCTCCACTGCTTAAAGGCCAGATATCCCAAATCTGGGTATATACGGATCAACTGAATCTTTTAGCAGCATACCGCTTCAGTCTGAATAAATAAAATATGTTGTTTTTATACTATCCATAAATATAATTTATAGTGGTGGGTTTAATTTCAGGGGTGGGGTATAGATGGAACTGAAACAGTTACAGTACTTTGTTTGCGTCGTGGAGCAGGGATCGATTTCAGGTGCGGCACGACGTCTTGATTTAGCTCAACCTGCCATTAGTGCCAGTATGAAAAAACTTGAATCTGAGCTGAAACTCCCACTATTTCATCGCCGGGAGCGGGGGGTTAGTTTGACTCATGAGGGACAGGCTTTTCTTCAGCATGCGCGACAGATATTGACTCAGGCCAATGATGCAAAGTTACTGATGCAGGCATTTGAAGGATTAGATCATGGTGAGGTTCAGGTCGGTGTACCGAGTATGCTGGGGTCTTATTTTTTACCGCCCATCCTGATGGCATTTAAACATCAGTATCCGGGCTTATCTGTGAATGTCGTTGACTCGGGAACCCGGAGTATTCGTCAGGCCTTAATGGACGGTGATCTGGAGCTGGGGGTTGTTGCCAGTAATGATGTGTTACCTGAGCTGGCAAGTGAAAGACTACTCGAAGAAGAAATGGTTGTTTGTATGGCCGAAGATCATCCGCTTGCCGGGAAAGAAACGATTGATCATACAGACTTTCTTTCCTGCGAACTGGTTTTATTCCGAAAGGGATATTATCACTACTCTTTGATTGAGAAGATCAGCCAGCAGGAAAAAATACAACCTACAATTGCCTTTACAACGAATTTGTTACCTTTAACTAAAGCCATTATCCGCCAGGGATATGCTATTTGTCCTATGTGGAAAATAGCCGTTCAACAGGAAGACCACATCGTTACCCGGCCGTTTACAGAACCATTTGTGATTGAACTCAGTCTTGCGTGGCGCAAGGACACTTATCTGTCACGGGCAAACCAGACATTCAGGGACTTTGTTTTGAATGCAGTCCGCCACGATCATGTTTGATCTGAAAAAGCATGTCTGATTTGAAAAGTTCTGAAGAGTAAGAGGAACAAAGCCACCGGGGGGAGCGGTGGCTCTGCTATCGTATGCAAACGGATAACTTTTATGATATCCGAGCACAGATTCAGAATCATATTCAGAAAGTGGTTTCAGGAATCAGAAAGGTAAAGAATTGAAACGGCGTTTCCAAATATTTTTAACTTGTTTTAATTTTATATTAAAAAATAGTTTTATGTTTGTAATTTTTGTCATGGTTGTTTTTTATGTGATTTAACTCACGTTGTGCGCGGGTATCGATAAAAAGTACGGGTTTGCCAGTTTCGTTTTTCTGTTTTCGCTCAGCCATATGTGTTTTTTTACGAAATAACATCATTATCTACGGCAGACGAAAAATCTGTATTCAATATCATTCTGGCATTGTCAGCATCAGACTCATGAACCAGCAATCGTATGCTGCCGGGAATGTCATTAAAAAGCCATTGCATATTAATCATTGAGTGTTCATCAGCAATAATGCTGATGATGCCTGCAGCTTCCAGACTTGCTTTTGCAATATGTGCTTCGTGGGGCAAAGAAAATCGGGCAATGATAACCATATGAGCATCTCCGGTACAAATCTGACTGAATCCTGAAGGCGTTTATGGGGTCCATAGCCCCTGAGTATATCTGACTTATTCTGACTTCTTTGTCAGATAATAGACGTTTACTGATTATTTTGTAAACGAATCTGATGTTAAAGAATGCGGGTGTCCACGATGAATCTGTTGTATCTTAAGCCCTCTTGACGGTTTTCCGGACGGGTCTGTATGATAGCCAGAACATTTGTTGAATCCCGGTAAGTCAATCATTTCTGCACTCAGGTTTTGTCCGGATTGCAATGTAAACAGATGAGGTTTTTGTGAATATCAGGGAAATGAATGAACTTGATTTCCGCCGGTTCTGGCCGGTTTTTGAGGAAATTATAAAAGCACAGGAGACGTATGCATTTGATCCTGATATGAGCTATATGCAAGGTTATGCATTGTGGTGTGAAGTTCCCCGGAAGACATTTATTTGTGAAGAAAATGGCCAGCTTTTAGGATCATACTACATTAAACCAAACGCGATGGGGCCGGGAAAACACATTTGTAATTGTGGATTTATGGTCGCACCACAGGCAAGAGGGAAAGGCGTTGCCAGAGCGATGTGCCAACATGCTCAGCTCCGGGCTGTGAAGATGGGATTCAGGGCGATGCAATTCAACTCCGTGGTTTCAACCAATGAAATTGCTATCCGTTTGTGGCAGGAAGAGGGATTCAGTATTATCGGCACCATTCCGGAAGCATACAAACACAGAACTCTGGGTTATGTAGACAGTTTTATCATGCATAAAAAACTGGCTGAGTCTGATAGACTTCCGGAACTGGCCTGAAGGATCTGTGTGAGGTTTCAGATATAAAATTGTCTGATTAACCGTTGCAGACTTTCCATTTGTGTGACGAGCATATCTGTCCGTTCTACAGATGAATCTGACAGGCGTTGTGTTTCGGATATTGTATGTTTCATCCGGTGAACATGTTCACTGATACCCTGAGTGACCTGAACCTGCTCAACGATAGCATGAGATGTGTTAGTACTTTGCTCACTGATTGCTTTTAAATCATTGACGATAGCCTGGAATGCTTCATTACTCTTATAAGACATATTCACACAGTTTTCAGAAGTTGTCTGGCCAGACTGCATGTGACGGCTTGCTTCCTGTACTGTAGTCTGCAGTATCTCTATTTTATGACGGATTTCATCAACTGAATTACGGGTTTTTTCCGATAATCCCCGGACTTCATCTGCGACCACTGCAAACCCACGGCCTGATTCTCCTGCACGGGCGGCTTCAATTGCGGCATTCAGTGCCAGCAGGTTGGTTTGCTCTGCGACTTCCTGAATTAAGCCAAGAATAGCCTGAATTCCGTCAACATCGGCGTGAAGCTTTTCCAGCGATTGGTGTGAGGCGTTCAGTATATGACTCAGATTCTCGGTTGTTTTGACCGTTTCCTGAATCGTATTGATGCCAATAGCAGCCATTTGTTCGGCATCTCTGGCAAAAGATGAACTTTGTTTCGCCTGATCAGAGACATCGTCAATTGAGTGCAGCATTTGGTCTGCTGAAACTGACATTGCTTCTGTTGCTGAGGTTTGTTCAGTCAGTTTTTGTGCCATCACCTGTCGGTTTGCCCGTTCTTCTTCAGCAGAGATTAACAGGCTTTCAGACGTTTCACCGGCCCTGGCTGTGACGGCTCTTAACTCTGCTTTTTTCATGATCAGGGCAAGTTCTACGGGAGATAAATCATCACAATGTCCCGTATATGGTTGTTCCATCAATTGATTGTCGTAATTGGATTTTGCCTGTTGTTGTACCTGATTCAGCCGAGACCTCAGTTTGAACAGAGAGAGTGCCAGCAGTAACATAACGACACAGCCGGAACCCAGTATTAATGAGGAAGGAGCCAGATTGAGAAAGCCTGTGAGCAGGACGATCAACTGAAGGATAACAAGAGCTGATGCACAGTTCAGCCAGCTGAAGCGTTTCACGGTGGCTTTATTTCGCTGCATTTTTGCATAAAGAGATGTTGCCCGGTTGATTTGCTCATCTGATGGCTGTGTTCTGACGGATTGGTATTCGTAGACTTCTCCATTTTCATTTTTGATAGGGGTGACAAATGCGGAGACCCAGTAGTAATTTCCTTTTTCTTTACACTTGTTTTTTACCATTCCCATCCAGCTCTTTCCGGACTGAATATAATCCCAGAGCTGAGCAAAAGCGGCTTTTGGCATATCCGGATGCCGGATAACATTATGGGGTTCATCTAAGAGCTCTTCTTCTGTAAATCCGGAGATCTGGCAAAAATCTTCATTACAATAAGTGATATGACTCGAAGGGGTTGTTGTTGAAATCAGACTATCCTTGTCTGAATAGCGAACACGTTCGTCACTCATAATTTGAATCCTGTATTTTTTAAAAAAGCGAATGAATAGGCTCCATCCCGACGCATTGATTAAAATTATTTCAGGGATGACAATATCGATTTGATTAGAATGGGAAATAGCAAATCGTGAACAATATATTTCATATATAATCCAAAGTTTGATTATACGAACTAACACAATGAGTTTTTTGACATTTTACAACTTTGAGTGATCTTTGTTCAGAATCAGGTTTGAAAACCGGACTGGCAAGCTATTTTACGGTAGGTCGTCCGGACTTTTAGCATAATGCCTGATGCAGATGTTCGAACACTCATCATATGTTGGTTTGTTGTATTTCATCATTAAGGCCAACAGACCTAATGCATGTCACATAATAATACTCATTAAATTATATGAATATCAATAAAAATAAAAACAGAAGGATGTCTGATGAATGAACCAGAATATGTCGTCGCATTAGATCAGGGGACAACAAGCTCCCGTGCGGTTGTATTTGATAAAAATGCAAATATTGTGAGTGTATCTCAGCGTGAATTTCAGCAAATTTATCCTGAAGCAGGCTGGGTTGAACACGACCCGATGGAGATTTATGCAACCCAGAGTGCAACATTAATTGAATCGCTTGGGAAGTCAGGCATCAGAAGCGATCAAATTGCAGCAATTGGGCTGACGAATCAGCGTGAGACGACGATTGTCTGGAACAAAGAAACCGGCAAACCTGTGTATAATGCCATTGTTTGGCAGTGCCGACGTACCACGGGGATTTGTGAAGCCCTGAAGCAGCAGGGACTGGATAAATATATCCGGGAGAATACAGGTTTGCTGCTGGATCCTTACTTTTCCGGTACAAAAATTAAATGGATTCTGGATAACGTTCAGGGTGCCAGAGAAGATGCAGAAGCGGGGCGTCTGTTGTTTGGTACCGTGGATTCCTGGTTGGTATGGAATATGACACAAGGCCGGATTCATGTGACGGATTTTACCAACGCATCGCGCACCATGCTGTTTAATATCAATACGTTGAGCTGGGACACCAGACTACTTGATGCGCTGGATATTCCTCTTTCTATGATGCCAGAAGTCAAATCTTCCTCTGAAATTTACGGTCAAACTAATATTGGCGGGAAAGGGGGAACCCGAATTCCAATCGCGGGTATTGCCGGCGATCAACAGGCGGCACTGTTTGGTCAGATGTGTGTTCATGCCGGAGAAGCGAAAAATACTTATGGTACCGGATGCTTTCTCCTGATGAATACCGGTAAAGAAAAAGTGAATTCTTCTCACGGGTTATTAACGACGATTGCTTGCGGACCTTCAGGTGAGCCGGTTTATGCGCTGGAAGGATCTGTCTTTATGGGAGGCGCGTCTGTTCAGTGGTTACGGGATGAAATGAAGTTACTGGATGACGCGAAAGATTCAGAATATTTTGCAACTCAGGTTGATTCTTCCGGCGGTGTTTATGTTGTGCCTGCATTTACCGGGTTAGGCGCGCCATACTGGGATGCTTACGCCCGGGGCTCGATTGTTGGTTTAACCCGGGGAAGCAATGCAAATCATATCATTCGTGCCACTTTAGAAAGTATTGCTTATCAAACCAGAGATGTGCTTGATGCGATGCAGGCTGATTCAAAAATCCGGCTGTGTGCACTACGGGTTGACGGGGGAGCGGTAGCGAATAATTTCCTGATGCAGTTTCAGGCTGATGTGCTGGATACTGAAGTTCATCGCCCTAAAATGACGGAAGTCACGGCTCTGGGCGCTGCTTATCTTGCAGGTTTGGGGGTTGGCTTCTGGCAGAGTCTGGATGAATTGAAGGGGAAAGCTGAACTCGACCGGACATTTATGCCACACCATGACGAGGAGAAGAGAAACCGTCGTTATCAAGGCTGGAAGCGTGCCGTTCACAGTGTTCAGGCATGGGCAAAATTCAGCGATGATGTATAACCAGTTATCTGAATCAACAGATTCTGGTCTGGCAGAGTAAACAAGGCGCAGTGGCGCCTTGTTTGTGTTAGAAAAAGAAAAGACCGGTCACGGATAATTCTCTGACCATCAGTTTAAATTTAATATTTTTTGCAGGTGAACAGAAAGATAGCTGGCGGGTTGTATGTCGTGCTGGTTTCATTAAAGTTATTTATCTTTCGTGATGATTTTGCAAGCATAGTCGTTTTGAACACCCGGGAGAGTAGCGTGAAACAAATTCCAAGGCACCAGAAGATTACAGAATTAGTGAAAAAGCAAGGTTATGTCAGTACCGATGAACTTGTTGAACATTTTCAGGTGAGTCCGCAGACCATTCGCCGGGATCTGAATGAGTTGGCGGAGATGAATCAGATTCGCCGTTATCATGGTGGTGCAACCATGCCTCTCAGTTCGGAAAATACCTCTTACTCTTTGAGAAAGTCACAAAATTTTTCAGAAAAAGATCATATTGCTGAAGCACTTGTCAGGCATATTCCAGATCAGGCAACACTCTTTATTGATATCGGAACGACTCCGGAGGCCGTCGCAAGGGCATTGATCAAAAATCATAAGCAGCTGCGGGTTGTGACTAATAATCTGAATGTTGCCTCATTGTTGTTATCAAAAACCGATTTTAAAGTGATCCTGGCGGGTGGAGAGGTCCGTAACCGGGATGGGGGTATTATCGGAGAAGCCACATTGGATTTTATCCAGCAATTCCGGCTTGACTTTGGCATTTTAGGTATCAGCGGAATTGATTTTGATGGCTCTCTTCTGGACTTTGATTACCATGAAGTGCGCGTGAAACAGGCGATTATAGAGAATAGCCGGCATGTATTTCTCGCAGTTGATCATTCAAAGTTTGGCCGCAATGCGATGGTCAAATTAGGCAGTATCTCTCAGATCGACACTTTATTTACGGATGTGGCTCCGCCGGAGGAAATTCAGGCTATTCTTGATAATTATCAGGTTGCTTTAGAAGTGACTGGTGAGTTATGAAGTCATACCATTCTAAATAATTTTCTGATCTGGATATATCTGGTTCCGCAAACCGCTCAAGCCATCCCCCTTTTCGTTGATAAAAAAGGGCTTAAACAAGGACATCCATGCCCTTGTCTATTTGCTCCACCAGACACATCCAGATGATCAGTTTATTTTCCAGATTGGTATCAGCCAGTGGCTAACCGGATCATTTCTGAATACTGTTCACAGATAGTTAGATGTTCGAATGAGCGTTTTTGAGTGAATTAGAAAATATTTGGTGTATTTTTTGATCGATTTTGCTAAGGTTGATCCTGTTTTTTTGTTCGTTTGCTCATTGTGAAAGGGTTGGTGTTATGAATGCGGTGGTTCAGGTCAGTCCGGTTCTGGATTTAATCATTGTCGGCGGCGGTATTAACGGGGCGGGCATTGCCGCTGATGCGGCTGGCAGAGGATTATCTGTTGGTTTATTTGAGGCAAAGGATTATGCGTCGGCAACTTCTTCGGTCAGCTCAAAATTAATTCATGGCGGACTCAGATACCTCGAACATTATGAATTTCGTCTGGTTTCTGAGGCATTAGCGGAAAGAGAAGTGCTCTTGAAAAAAGCACCACATATTGCTTTTCCGATGCGCTTTCGTCTGCCACATCGCCCATTTCTCCGGCCGGCATGGATGATTCGTTGTGGTTTATTTTTGTATGATCATTTGGGTCACAGAACGTCATTACCTGCAAGTCATAAGGTTGATCTCAGTCAGTCCGGTTTTTTAAAAGCAGAAATGAAAACAGGTTTTGAATATTCAGACTGTTGGGTTGATGATGCGCGTCTGGTGCTGCTGAATGTTCTTTCTGCAAAAGAAAATGGTGCAGAGACCCGCAATTATTGCCATGTAAAGCAGGCTGTCAGAGAGAATGGCCTTTGGCGGGTGACCATTGAGGATCATCTGACCGGAGAAATTTTTGAAAGAAACGCTAAAGCACTGGTGAATGCTGCAGGCCCCTGGGTTCAGGAATTTTTTGTGCAGAATCTGCAATTACCCTCACCAAAGAATATTCGCCTGATTAAAGGCTCTCATCTGGTCGTGCCAAAAATTCATGATGAAGATCAGGCTTATATATTGCAGAACCGGGACGGCAGAATCGTCTTTGTAATTCCATATATGGATCAGTTTTCAATCATTGGGACGACAGATGTTGAATATCATGAGAATCCGCGTGAAGTTGCGATTTCTGATGAAGAGACCATTTATTTACTCGATATCGTGAACGAGCATTTTTGTCATCAGCTGAGCCGGGAGGATGTTATCTGGACGTTCAGTGGCGTCAGACCGCTGTGTGATGATGAATCAAACTCACCACAGGCTATTACAAGAGACTATACCCTGACACTTGACGATGATAATGGTCAGGCTCCTCTTTTGTCTGTTTTTGGCGGTAAGTTGACCACATACAGAAAACTGGGTGAAGCGGCGCTGGATAAATTGACGCCATTTTTTCAGTCAGCAGGAAAACCCTGGACATCCTCAGCCAGACTACCGGGTGGAAACTTTAGCTGCTCAAGGCAACAACTGAGTCAGACGATACATCAGAAATATCCGTGGCTGGATGAACAGGTGATTTACCGTTATGTCACTCAGTTTGGTACCAATACATGGCAGTTAATGGCTGATAAAAGTAAACTGGCTCATATGGGAAAATGCTTTTCGGCCGGTGTGTATCAGTCTGAAATTGATTATATGGTGAAGCATGAGCAAGTCAAAAAAGGGGAAGACTTTCTGTGGCGGCGAACTAAGCTTGGCCTGAGCCTGACAGCGCAGGAGCAGCAACAGATTACGACATATATTGAGCGTTTCTGTCCGGACAGAACACAGAAATCTGAACTTAAACTGGCAGAATAATCGCGGGTTGAGTCATGTGCCGGCGTTTTCCGGCACCGATCTGTGGTCTGGTTATTCGATCATTTGATACAGGCGTCTGGGTCGTCCGCCAGTGTTGTAGTTTAACACTAACCGGAGAATCCCTTCTGATTCCAGATATTCCAGATAACGTCTTGCGGTCACCCGGCTGAAATTCATTTTTTCCCCAATATCTTCAGCTGAAAAATTATGGAGTTTCTCGTTATAAAGCAGCTTCTTGAGTGCTTCAAGTGTGGTTGAGTCGATACCTTTCGGAGTTCTTCGCTCTGTTTTAACCGGTGAACGCCGAAGCAGCTGGTCAATATCATCCTGATCCACGGTTGAGGCGCTGACCAGCTTCTGTTTGTAGCGGGCATAATCGTCCAGTGCCTGACTGATTCGCGACATACGAATCGGTTTTACCAGATAATCAATCACACCAAGCTGAACGGCTTTTTCCACCGTGGTTGTTTCTCTTTCTGCCGTGGTCATAATGAAGTGACAGTCCGTATCCTGATCCCGGAGCTGACGTATAATGTCCAGCCCGTTACCATCGGGCAATGTGATATCAACAAAAACGAGTTGAGGCTGAAATGCCTGAAACTGCATCAGCGCATCAGTACAGGTCTCGCTGACTGCAACGACCTCAAAACGGGAATCCTGATTGATGGTGGATTCAAGGGTATAACTGGCACGAATGTCATCTTCAATGAGCATGACTCGGGTTTTCGCTGTCATCTGAAGTTTCTTTTTTATCTAAATAAATGCTGAATAATGTTGTGTCATTTTCTGTCCGTTCCCAGTCAAGGCTGCCATGAAAGAAGTCAACCAACTGTTTAACAAGATATAAACCTATACCACTTTGTTCATCACTTTGTTTTGAACTGACGCCAAATTCAAGAATACGGTTGGCTATCTGTTCGGGAACACCGGTCCCATTATCCTGAATTTCAATCATAATATAGTGCCCGCGGTCACTAATGTATACCCAGACTTCGGGGGTGACACCATAGCGGTTTTGCCATGCGGCCAGCAAGGCGTTGTCTGTCAGGTTACCAATAATCGTGACCAGTTTTTCAGAAATCTGTTTATGATAACTGGAGAGGGTTGTGTCCGGGTCGATGGTAAATTTCACCCCCATATCTGATGCTTTATTAAATTTAGCCAAAAGTAATCCGGCGACAGCACTGTCGTTGACAGACTGAACGATGTTATTAATCACTGTTTGATAGCGATCCGTTTCCTGTTGGATAAATTCAACCGACTCCTGATAACGACCAATTTGCAGCATTCCGGAGAGTACATTCAGTTTATTTGAATACTCGTGTGTTTTACTGCGCAACAACTCGGAATAGTTTTTCAGATAAGTCAGTTCTTTCTCAAGTTCATTCGGTGTCAGGTTAGCGAAGAAGACAATGACATGGCCGATTAATCCTTTGGCGGTTTTGATTGGATAAATATTGGCTTTATATTTGAGTTTTCCGATATTGAAATCGGCCTGATGATACCGGCCCTGATTTTCTAACAGGAGATGGCTGAGAGAAGCAGAATAGTCTGACAAGGGATGGCTCTTATAGTCATACCGGTTCAAAACCCCCATCGACAGCAGTTTGATGGCACTGTTGTTAATCATGGTGATATTCATCTCCTGATTCACAGCAATGATGGCATCGCGGATACTGTCAAAGACCATTTCATGTTCCCGGAATTTGTTGACAATGAACTCCGGCTCGAAATCCAGAAAAGTCCGTTTCATTTTCCACAGAAAAGCAACCGTGGTACACAAACCGAGCAGATAGACCAGTCCTATCAGCAGACCAATATGAATATGCTGCTGAAAAATAATATTTGATATTTTTGAAGAAAGATAACCAATGCAGACAGCGCCGATCAAATGACCATTCATATAAACCGGTGTGAAGTTGCGGATTGCCATGCCCAGAGAACCCAGGGCTTTGGTACTGTACTCTTCACCATTTTTTAAAACCGGCAGGATATCATCTCCGACAAAATGCTGGCCGACTTTTCGTTCATCCGGATGGCTTAAGCGAATTGCATTTTTATCAACCACAACGATAAATGAGGCATCTGTGCGTGACCGGATTGATTCAATATAACGGCTGAACTGCGGTGTTGGCAGCTGATTGTTTTTCTGGTCGATTGCCTGAATGACTTTCGGGTCATGCGCGATAACTCTTGCCAGTTCACGCCCCCGCTCTTCGAGTGCAGTTTGATACGAGTCTTGCAGCAGGTAGAGAATGGCTATCGTGACAAGAATCACAATGGAAGATGTGGTGGCAATAGTTGTCAGTGTCAGATAGCTTTTGAGTTTCATAGCCTGATTGTTGTTCATTGATATATCAACAAGTTCAGAGGATTGTATCACGGGCATATTGAATCTGTATGCAGTCAGGTTATTGGAGCGTGTGTTGTGTGAGTTACATCAACCAGCGTACAACTCATACGCTGGTTGCTTGTGATGATTGAATCGGTTGCCTGGTGAAGGCAATGATTGTTATCAAAACGTTTGGTGAACAGCCATTGAAATAAAGTAGCCGACCACAGTTGCTGTGATGACACCGATGAATCCCGGAATGATAAAGCTGTGATTTAATACGTACTTCCCGATTCGGGTTGTTCCCGTGCGGTCAAAGGTAATCGCAGCCAGGTCGCTGGGGTAGAACGGGAAGAAGAAGTAAGCGTAGCAAGCCGGTAATACGCCAATCAGCACCTTCGGCGGAATTCCCAGGGAGAAACCCAAAGGTAACATGATGGTTAACACCGCTGCCTGACTTTTCAGGAAGATGGAGACGACAAACATTGCGATTGCAAATGCCCATGGATGGGAATGTACAATGTCACGCACCATATCAATCAGATAAGCTTTGTGGAAGCTGATGATCGTATCACTCATCCAGGCAATTCCGAAGATGATGATAACTGCGGTCATCCCGGCAATAAACACATTACTGTGAACAATACGCTTAGGCTGAATATTGGTGGTAATCAGAATGATTGCACCGACAGCCAGCATCAGGAACTGAATACCCACAGACATTTTCACGCCTTTTGGCAGTAAGCCCAGATCTTTACCAAACATTGCAACAAAGACCACTGTTGCAATGCCAAGAATAAAGATAGTTAAGCCTTTCTTCGCATTTTTATCAATGCCGTCATCACTGCCATCAGCCGGACCTTCGTCTTCAAGCTCTTTGACGAATTCAGGATCTTTACAACGCTCTTTAAACTCAGGATCTTTGTCCAGGTCTTTACCGCGTTTCAGACTCCAGGTACAAGCAGCCATTAAACCACAGAAAGTTGCAGGAATGGTGACCATCAGAACATCAACCAAACCGATGTCCAGATGATTATCCACGGCTGTCGCCATGACCACGGCTGCGGCTGCAGCGATTGGACTTGCCGTAATGCCCATCTGTGATGCCACGGATGAAATTGCCATTGGTCTTTCCGGCCGGATACCTCTCTTATAAGCGACGTCGTAAATAACCGGTAAAAGTGGGTAAACAGAATGACCGGTGCCGACAAGAACGGTGAGTGAATAGGTACATAAAGGACCAAGAAATACAATCTGGTTTGGATGTTTTCGCATTAATTTTTCTGCAAACCTGACCAGAAGTTTCAAACCACCGGTCGCTTCCAGGGTTGCGGATGCTGCGACAACAGACAATATAATGAGCATCACACTGATAGGTGGATGTCCGGGAGTGATACCAAAAACAAATGCCAGGATAGTAACACCTAATCCTCCCAGCAAACCAAATGCGATGCCACCATGCCGGATACCAACAAAAATGATGATAAGCAGCAACATCATATGCACATAAAACATGTTTTCTCCTCGTAGTCACGACTTACTTAACTCATCATTATGTAAGCCGTGTTTTCGGGTTATTTCAATCTCGAATGTGTGCTTTCGTGAACCTTCATCCAACCATCAACACAAATACGACAGCGAGTGCAGATACTAAAAAAGCAAATGCATAGCACGCCACTTTACCGGCAGTACCCGTATGGAATTTCAGATCATGCATACCATGGTGAACACGGTGCATGGCATGCCAGATTGGTAACGCCAGTGTGCCGATAGTAAATAAGGCACCGAAGATATTTGCCATGAAATGGGTCATGTTTTCATAACTGAATGCATCCGGATTGATGATTCCGAGAGGTAACAACAGTCCGACAACCAGAATGGTTACGGGAGATATCATGGCAAACCATGTTCCGCCTGCACCAAACAGTCCCCACCAGATAGGTTCATCTGAACGTTTAGGATTTTGATTTATCATGAGATCTCCTTAAACAAGCGCCAGAATGACGAGTGAAATAACAAGGGTTGCTGCCCATTGTCCCAGAACAATAATTTTCTTATTTAAAAGTTTGCCTTTGATCCGGACAGGAACCACCTGAGGCAGCATGCTGAAGAAAGTTTGCGCATGGAACAAGCTGCCGAGCAGGGCAATCATATTCAGGATAATGACGATTGGGCTGGACATGAAGTTCAGCCAGTGCTGCCACGATTCAGGTCCTTTTACCAGACTGATTAATCCGAATAACAGGCACAGGGTAAAGAAAATCAGCGGAAGTACAGTCGCTTCACGAAGCATATAAAAACGGTAGAAAGAAAGACTCTTCCACCACGTTCTTTTGACTTCGCGGATATAAGGTTTACGGTGACTCATTTTATGCTTCCTCCTGAGGTTTCAGCATGGCAATCACAAAATCGACCGACGATTCGACTTTTCCCTGGTTCACTGCCGCTGCCGGGTCAACATTTTTAGGGCAAACCTCAGAACAGAAGCCAACAAATGTACATCCCCAGGCGCCATTTTCACCGTTAATAATCTTCATACGTTCGGCTTTACCGTGATCACGGCTATCCAGATTATAGCGATGTGCCAAAGTCAGGGCCGCAGGTCCGATGAACTCTGGGTTCAAACCAAACTGCGGACAAGCCGCATAGCAAAGTCCACAGTTGATACAGGCAGCGAACTGCTTGTATTTAGCCAACTGTGCTGGCGTTTGCAGGTTCGCACCATCTTCCGGCTTCCGGTCATTACCGAGAATGTAAGGTTTAATCGCTTCTAAACGCTCGATAAATGGCGTCATATCGACGATTAAATCTTTCTCGATAGGGAAGTTGGCTAAAGGCTCAATTTTCAGGCCATCCGGATACTCCCGCAGAAATGTTTTACAGGCAAGTTTAGGAATGCCATTGACCATCATGCCGCAGGAGCCACAGATAGCCATTCGGCATGACCAGCGGTAAGACAGGTTTTTATCCAGATGATCTTTGATATACGTGAGTGCATCCAGTACTGACATCGTTTCATCATAGGGCACACTGAATTTTTGCAAATAAGGTTCCTGATCCTTCTCAGGATCGTAACGAAGAATCTCAACTGATTGAATTCGGTTCGCTGACATTATTGTTGTTCCTCCCCGTTAGCCTTTTCTGCTGCGGCAGCTTTCTCGGCTGCTTCACCATAGAGTCGGGCTTTTGGTGGTGACTTGGTGATTGTGACATCACTGTAATCAATCGATGGTGCGGCATCCTGTTGATAAAATGCCAGAGAGTGTTTGAGGAAGTTGACGTCATCCCGTTCTGTGCATCCCTCATCAAGACGTTGGTGAGCACCGCGGGACTCGCGTCGAAGGATTGCGGAGTGAACCATTGCTTCAGCGACTTCGAGCCCGTACCCGACTTCAAGTGCATACAAAAGGTCGGTATTAAAGACTTTTCCTTTATCTTTAATCTTAATATTTTTATAACGGGCTTTTAGCTCAGTAATCTTTTCGACGGTCTGTTGCATCAGATCTTCCTGACGATAAATGCCACATCCGGCTTCCATGGTGTGACCCATTTCCGTACGGATATCAGCCCAGTTTTCATCGCCTTCCTGATTCAGCAGACTTTCAATCCGGGCTTCAATCGCTTTGACCTGCTGTTCAATCGATGCATCATTCCAGCCAGAGAATGATTGCGCTCTTTGTGCGGCATGTTCACCGGCAACACGACCGAAAACGACAAATTCAGCCAGAGAGTTTGAGCCGAGGCGGTTTGCACCATGAAGGCCGACAGAAGCACATTCACCAACAGCAAACAAGCCCTGAATACGGGTTTCACAGTCGCTGTTGGTCTCAATACCACCCATGGTGTAGTGAACGGTCGGACGAATTGGAATCGGTTCTTTGACCGGGTCGACGTTGACATAAGCTTTTGCCAGTTCGCAGATGAATGGCAGACGCTCATGCAGATAGTCAGCGCCCAAATGGCGAAGATCAAGGTGAACAACGTCACCGAGCGGGTGTTGAATTGTGTTGCCTTTTTGTTGCTCGTGCCAGAATGCCTGAGAGACTTTATCCCGTGGTCCGAGTTCCATATATTTATTTTTTGGCTGACCCACCGGAGTTTCAGGCCCTAAACCGTAGTCCTGAAGATAACGGTAGCCATTTTTATTGAGGATAATTCCCCCTTCGCCACGGCATCCTTCAGTCATCAGAATTCCGGTACCCGGTAAGCCTGTGGGGTGATACTGAACAAATTCCATGTCCCGCAGGGGAACGCCGTGACGGTACGCCATTGCCATGCCGTCACCCGTTACAATGCCGCCATTGGTGTTACAGTGATAAACCCGTCCGGCACCACCTGTTGCCAGAATGACAGATTTGGCTTTGATGATCACCAGATCGCCTTCAGACATATGGATGGCAACCAGCCCCTGAACTTCACCATCAACCACCAGCAGGTCAACGACAAAGTATTCATCAAAGCGTTTGATTTGTGTGTATTTAATGGAAGTCTGGAAGAGGGTATGGAGCATGTGGAAGCCAGTTTTATCGGCTGCGAACCAGGTTCTTTCCACTTTCATGCCACCAAATCGACGGACGTTGACTTCGCCGTTTTCTTTCCTGCTCCACGGGCATCCCCATTGTTCCATCTGGATCATTTCCCGGGTTGCATTGGAGACGAAGTATTCAACGACATTCTGCTCACATAACCAGTCACCACCACCGACCGTATCATTAAAATGATTGTCCAGACTATCTTCTTCTTTAATAACAGCAGCGGAACCGCCTTCTGCTGCAACGGAGTGAGAACGCATTGGATAGACTTTAGAAATCAGAGCGATATCTAAATCCGGGTTTGCTTCCGCGGCTGCGATAGCAGAACGAAGTCCGGCGCCACCAGCTCCGATAACAGCGATATCTGTGGTAATTATTTTCACAGTTATCCTCCAGTGTATATGTTTTTGTCATTAAACTTACTGATGAATCATTGGCATGATTTCTTCAGTAAAAGAGATGTCCGGGCCCGTTGAGCCTCAGGGCCCGGACATTGCTGATGCATTCTTATATTTTTGATTTTGAATGCATTTCCTTTGGGCTGACTGTTAATTTTTTCGCAGTAAATGATTGATTGTTTACCGTGAATTTTATGTGGTTATTTTAACAATCCACTCAGATGAAAATATTGATTTTGAAGCAAATGTAACTATTTATAGCTTTTGTAACTTTTTAAACTGTTAATAGAGACCGGGATCAACACGCCCTGGTAATGACAGCATCGATAAAAGCAGAGCCTGATCACAATGGACTATGGGAATCGTGGATGACCGGTACCAGCTCTGTGTGATGATTTCTCAGCGAATAGCGATGTTCACTGATTCATACTTTGCCCAGAAACCAGTCAGTGTCTGCTGAATATTTCGCTTGAGAACGACAGGGAATAAAAACAGGCAGGAAATATTAGCTTTGGAAGATTGGCTTAACGAAATAAAAGATATTCGGCTTGGCCGGGAATATAAAATTATCAGGAACAGTTTGATGATTATAACCGGAGAATAGCACCTGTACTGATTTAGATGACAGGCATATAAAATGAATCGTTCAATCATTAATAGGTTGGCGTAGTTAACTGGTATTCATAACGACAAGTTGAATTATATATTCAAATTTATTTGATAATTTGTTTTATTTTTTTAATGAGTTGGCTATTTGATCCATTGTGAATAAAAAAAGCCACAACATGTGTGGCTTTTTTTATTTGTTTTTGACGTAGTCTTTTATTTTAAAATTGACAGAATCACCGTTGCCAGAATAAGCATAAACGCACCACCGATTCTTGAGGAGATCTGTGCAAAGGGCATCAGTGACATTCTTTTGGATGCAGCAAGCACCGCGACATCTCCGGTACCGCCCATATTTGCCATACACAGACCGGCTGTAATTGCTGCTTCTATTGCATAGAACCCCATCAGGTGTCCAATGATGGCAGCGCCAAGGATAGCGCCAAGCACCGTCGCAAAGACCATCAGGAAGTAGCTCACACTCAGCGAAGCGATGATTTGATTCAAGTCGGTATAAGCGACACCGATACCAACCAATAACGCCGGCGTTAAGTTGTTCACAACAAATTTATACCAGGCATGTGCCGCCTGTTCCATTTCACGTGGAATCACACCTATTACTTTGACAAAAGCGACAAACAGAATCATTAAAGCGTAAGTATGCATGTTGATCACAGAACTTAACATGCTGCCCACGTAGTACATGGTGATAGCCAGCAGCGCACCAATTCCCAGTACATCAATGGTGAGTTTACTTTCCGACTCCTGACTGTCGGATGAATCATTATCATGAGATGAACGAATCAGTTTTCCGTTTCCGGTCAGGGCTGGGTAGATATCACCTAATTTGCTTAAAAGCCCTGCCATAACAATTGCCATCGCATTGCCGATAGCCAGTGCCGGTACCATTTTTGACATCAGTATTTCTGCTGACATATTGGTATTACCTGACATGATTTCTACCAGTGGCACGGCACCTGCGCCCATACCACCACCCATAATCGGTAAGGCGATTAACATGACAGAATCAAAGAAACCTTCGCCAAGTAAGCTGCCAATCACGCCTGCCAGCAGAAACGACATAGCAACACCACCGAAAATAACAGGAATGTATTTCAACGCTGCCTTTTTCAGGACATCTGTTTCCATACCTAAAATGGAGCCGGTGACTAAGCTGGCAATAAAAAATGAGAGGAAACCGCCACTCTTGACAAAAGTCGTAATCGAAGTGGCGATTTCATGGGGGAGCAGGTTACTGTGGAACAGATAAGAGGAGCCGAAGATGATAACAATCGCACCACCACCAAAAAATTGATTGATAATGGGGGTTTTGTCTCCGATAACATTTAATATGTATCCGACGACGGCCATCACGCCTATCGCTCCGATGATGCCTGAAGGCATCTTATTCTCGATTGTTGCAAGTAAAATAATAATGGCTGACAACGCAAAAATAATATGCGCCATACGTTTTTCATTTGTATTTATTGTTGGGCTGGTCAACATATGTTCACCTTCTCTCTATTAGAATATAGGATGTTATGATTTTTATGACGCTAGTCTAGCAATATGTTTCCGGGAATAGCGCGACAATGCCTCTAATGTAAGTATCTTTTGCTTTTGTAACTTTTAAATATGGATAATATTTATCGGAGGAGAAACTTATATATGGACGATGGTGTATATGTCGGGTTTTCGGTGTGAAATAACAAAATCATGATTTTATTTAGTATTGAATAATTATTGTAATTGAATGATGAAGATGACCGAAATATTTTTAATATTTATTGGATATATATTTTGTAATCAAATATTCAGGTCAACTCATTTTTATCTAAATACCTTCCTCGTAACCAAAAGTGGCGCATATTTAGCAAGTTATTTAGTCAGCGCTCGCTGAACATGCATCTTGAGGTGATCGGGGGATCTATATTAATCTGGTGGTTTATCGCTCAGAGATGTGGTGTTCAGGCGTTGAGGTAGCAGATGTATATCAAAAAGGCAGAAGTGGAAGATATAGAAAAAATCATTGAGCTGGTCGTTGAGGTTGCCCGCCATGATATCTTCCCCGGTTTAACAGAAGAAGGGCAGGCATACTTCTTATCTGTCGTTGCCAATGAAGTCCGCGTTTCTGTTCTGGGTGCAGACTATCAGTCTGTCAAACTGGTGATTGATGGGCAGTTACTTGGATTTGCAGCCATTAAAAAAGGCCACTACATTACAAAGCTTTTTGTAGCCGGTTGTATACAAGGGTGCGGCATAGGCCGTAAATTACTGGATCATTTGATCTCAGAGTTTGTGACTTCTGAGACGTTGGCTCTGAAAGCTTCACCCAATGCTGTGGCTTTTTATCAGGCAAACGGATTCAGTATCGAAGGTCAGGAAGAAGAGATAAATGGTATCCGTTATATCCCGATGAAGCGGGTGCTCTCCGAAATGACTCAGAGAGCAGGATGAGACTATTTATCCTGATCATAGGCTTTGATCAGGACTGATGTATCCATCCGTCCTAAACCTCGCTGTTGCAGGCTGGCATAGAGCTGGTCAACGTGTTTCGTCATTGGAAGTTCAAGCTGATTCTTTTCCGCTTCATTGATGCAGAAACCTAAATCTTTACGCATCCAGTCGATAGCAAAACCAAAATCAAACTGTCCTGCAGACATCGTTTCGGCGCGGTTTTCCATCTGCCATGAACCAGCTGCACCATGTTTTAAAACATCAACAACCTGCCCAATATCAAGGTGGGCATGCTGTGCCAGTGTCAGTGCTTCACTCAGGCCCTGCAATATACCCGCGATGCAGATTTGATTGACCATCTTACAGCGTTGCCCCTGACCATGCCCGCCAAGCAGAACTGCCTGTTTTGAATAGGATGAAATCACTGGGCGGATTTGTTCAAATATTTCAGTATTCCCCCCACACATCACAGTGAGTGTGCCACTTTCTGCACCAGCCTGTCCGCCAGAAACCGGAGCATCAATAAAATGAAGCTGTTGCTGTTCACAAGCTTTTGCCAGTTCAAGTGCAAGTTCTGCGGATGTTGTTGTGTGATCGACAATAATTGTCCCAGATTCTGCCCCCGCTAATATGCCATCCTTACCGTACATGACACTTCTGACATCATCATCATTTCCGACACAGATAAAGATGATCTGGCTGCCAGCTGCTGCATCCGCTGGTTTTTCACAAGCGATGCCATGGTATTGTTTTTCCCATGCAGCAGACTTTTGCCGGGTGCGGTTAAAGACTTTAGTTTGATATCCGGCCTCAGAAAGGTGCCGGGCCATTGGATACCCCATAACACCTAATCCAATGAAAGCAACATTATTCTTATCCATGAGAGGTTCCTTTTTGCTGATGGCGGGTCTGACAGGAAAATGCCAGCACTGAAGTTTATATTATACTTAAACGCTCTGAACCCTATCCTGAGATAGCTTTGGGAGCGATGGCGCCTTTTTTCTAAACACGATTGATTTAAGAATAATGCGGTATTGGATGACATATGTCAATTAGAGTTTTTTGACATATTTTAATCGGTGGTTTTGGTTTAAATCAGCAAAGGCAGCATCTTCGCTGCCTGAACATTCAGATTATTTGGGTATAAATGTTCGCGTGACACGTTTCGTTAACTGAATGACCAGTTCATAAGGTATCGTGCCAATATGCCGGGCAATTTCTTCAACCGGAAGATGCTTACCCCAGAACTCAACGAGGTCACCTACTTTGTCTGTCGCATCCGGGCCTAAATCGACAGTGATCATATCCATGGATATTCTGCCAACGACAGGAACAACTCTTCCGTTAATATAAACCGGTGTTCCCGCAGGTGTTGAGCGCGGATAGCCATCACCATATCCCAGGGCAATCACGCCAATATGCGTTGCCTGTTTTGATTCCCAGAGCGCACCGTAACCAACGGGTTGGTGGGCCTGGTGTTTTCTGACCGCGATAAGCCTTGAATTCAGGGTCATTACAGGTGTCAGGTCGTGATCATAGCCTTGTTTATCCGGAATGGGTGAAATCCCATATAACGCAATACCGGCTCTGGATACATTAAAATGTGAGTCCTTCCAGTAAAAGATGCCTGCAGAATTCGCCAGTGTTTTCGGACCGGGGTAAGGGGCAGTGTATGCTTTGAATAATTCCATCTGGGCAAGCGTTGCAGGCGAGGAAAGGTCATCTGCACAGCTAAAATGACTAATGAAACCAATATCTCCCCGGACTTGATTCGTGTTCTGTATCTGGGCGACATAGTGTGCCAGTTCATCCGGTTGGACACCTAAACGGTGCATCCCGGTATCCAGCTTTAACCATACGGTGATTTTGTTTTCCAGTTGAGTTTGTTTCAGATCTTCCAGCTGCTCTGCGCAATGAATCGTGGTTTGCAGGTTCATGGAAGCCGCTGCTTTAAGCTCATCACTGCAAAAGCAACCTTCAAGGAGTAAAATGGGTTGATCGATACCCGCTTCCCTGAGTTCTGCCGCCTCTTCTGTTCTGGAGACAGCAAACATGTCAGCTTCAGATAATGCCTGTGCAACTTTGACTGCATTGTGTCCGTATGCATCACCTTTGATGACTGCGACCAGCTTTTCGCTGTTGCATTGTGCTTTGAGTTTGTTGTAGTTATTCCTGAGCGCCTGTAGATCAATGACGGCTTCTGCTGTGATCATAATCGTTCCTGATATTGATAAATCGATTGAATTGTCTGTCTGTCCTGATTCAAATGGGCCACGGCAGTAAGGTATTGAAGCACAATCTTAAGCTTGTTTGTGGGTTCTCTCAACAGCTTCTGACCTGGTGGTATAACCAACCCTGATCCATTTCACGATTAATTTTAGCAAGTTACAGACCAGCTACAGATGGGGTGTTTGTGCCGGAAGTATGCGTGTTTCGCCCCGGATAATTAAAAATGTTGTGAATATTTCAGATAATCCAAAGGGATTTTATTTAGTTTCTTATATTGTAATTTTTTTAGTTGAATATTCTGTTTTTGTTTTCATCACTGTCAGACGCACATTTTATGATAAACAGCGCTGAATGTCTGATAATTTCCCGGGCAAAGCTAAAAAAAGCATCTTAAATGCACTATATTGGTGATAAATGAACCATAATGGTGCGTTTCATGTAAATGATTCACTTATCTGTTTAGCGTGAACTGTGATTTGGATGGAGTTTTTAAATTTTACATTAATTTTTTTTGTTAGTGTTAATCTCTATTTTTTTGGATAAATGGCAAAATTATATAAATTCAAAATTATCTGTTTGGTGAAGTTTTTTTCTGACTTCCCCCTTCCACCCGGAATATGACTCTGAGAAAGAGCACCTGTCCGGATTTTTCTGTTAAATTTCAATTTAAATTTGATGTGATTTTATATTCATTAAAATTGAATTTAAATTCATATAATAAGTGTTGTTCCGATATTGTATTCACTCTGGGATGATTCCCTTCAGAATAATTGTCATGTATTTTGCTTAGCGTTTAGTGAGATGTTCAAAAAAGAATTGAAAGTGTAACGGATTCATCCATAAATTTTAGCGACGGAGTAGATGAAAAGATGGAACTGAAAAAGCCTTATTTATTGTTTTTAGGTGATGCAGCAGATGCGTTAGCTGCAAAAGTTGCTCAGGGAATTAAAACATGGCGTCCTGAGTATTGTGTGGGTCAGTTTCGTTTAGACAGTTGCAAAGCTGATTGTGGACTGACTGACATGTCCATTACTGAGGCCGTCAATGCTGGTGCCAAGACGCTGGTCATTGGGGTGGCGAACCGAGGCGGTATCATTTCAGATGAATGGGTGGGTGTGTTAGTTGAAGCTCTGGAAGCAGGGATGGATATTGCGGCCGGACTACATAACAAACTGAATGATATTCCTGCTTTAGTTGAATGTGCGCAGAAGCATGGTCGTTCATTGTTTGATGTTCGTTATCCTTCTCAGGCGTATCCTGTCGCCAATGGTAAACCGCGTTCTGGTAAGCGTTTATTAACCGTTGGTACTGATTGCTCTGTCGGCAAAATGTATACCTCGCTGGCCATCGAAAAAGAGATGAAAGATCGCGGCATGGACGCAGATTTCAGAGCCACAGGCCAAACCGGTATTTTGATTACTGGTGGCGGTGTCAGTGCTGATTGTGTTGTGGCTGACTTTATCGCCGGTGCCATTGAAACCATCACACCGGCAAATGATGAAGCGCACTGGGATGTCATTGAAGGTCAGGGTTCATTATTCCATGCTTCTTTTGCGGGCGTAACAACAGGATTGATTCATGGTTCCCAGGCTGATGTACTCGTGCTTTGCCATGAACCGACACGTGAACACATGCGTGGACTGCCGGAATATAAGCTCCCTGAAATTGATGCCTGCATGGAAGCAAACCTTGCAACGGCACGTCTGACCAATCCGGATGTTCGTTTTGCTGGTGTTTCGGTGAATACTTCCGCGCTTGACGAAGATGCAGCACTGACCTACATGAGTCAGCTGGAAGAAAAAGTTGGTTTACCGGTTGTTGATCCTTTCCGGCAAGGGGTTGGCCGAATTGTAGATAATCTTTCGGAGTCGTAATGAATATCAGTCTGTACACAAAAAGCTGGCCGATTCGTGGAAGCTTTACTATCTCCCGGGGCAGTAAAACTTCAGCAGACACCATCATTGTTGAAATTGAAAAAGATGGTGTCACCGGGCGTGGAGAATGTGTGCCTTATGCCCGCTATCACGAATCCATTGAAAGTGTGATGGCACAAATTCGTGGCATTATTCCGGAAATCAAATGCGGTATTGACCGGACCCAGTTGCAGTCTTTATTGCCTTCTGGCGCAGCGCGTAATGCGGTTGATTGTGCAATGTGGGATCTGGAATGTAAGCATCAGGGTAAAAGTATCTGGTCGTTGCTGGAAGCAGATCCGGAGCCGTTGACAACGGCTTATACCTTATCACTGGATAAGCCGCGAAAAATGGAACAGGCTGCTGTTGATAATTCATTTCGTCCGTTACTGAAATTAAAACTTGGCGGTGCGGAAGATTTAGAGCGTGTGATAGCTGTACGCCGTGGTGCACCTGATGCAACCATTATTCTGGATGCGAATGAAGCATGGGATCTTGACACCTATCAGGCACTGATTCCGGAACTGGAAAAGCTGAATGTCGCGATGATTGAGCAACCATTTCCCGCCGATCAGGATGCAGTGCTGGATAACTTAGAACGTCCGATACCGATTTGTGCGGATGAATCCTGTCATGACAGAAAGAGTCTGAAAAATATTGTTGGTCGTTATGACATGATTAATATAAAAACAGATAAAACCGGTGGTCTGACAGAAGCTCTGGCGCTGAAGCAAGATGCGGAAGCGGCCGGATTGAGAGTCATGGTGGGGTGTATGTTGTCTTCTTCATTAAGTATGGCACCGGCTTACGTTGTTGCACAGGGTGCAGAAGTTGTCGATCTGGATGGCCCTTTATTGTTGAGCAAAGATATTGAACGTGGCTTCAGATTTGAAGAGAATCAGATGATGCCCTTTGACTCAGCGTTATGGGGATGAGGAATATATGATGGAACGAATTGTTTATGTGAATGGTGCTTACGTCGCTGAATCTGAGGCGAAAGTATCTGTTTTTGACCGGGGCTTCCTGTTTGCGGATGCCGTTTATGAAGTCACATCTGTGCTTGACGGAAAGCTGGTTGATAATGCGGGACATATGGCGCGTCTTGAGCGCTCATGTCATGAGCTTGGCATTAAGATTCCGGTCAGTGCAGCAGAATTGATTGAAATTCAGAGAACTCTGATTGATAAAAACGGGGTTGAAGAAGGCGGTGTTTATCTGCAATTGACCCGTGGTGCTGAAAGTGATCGGGACTTCTCTTACAGCGAAGATATTGAGCCGACTTTGGTTTTGTTCACACAGGCAAAACAGTTAATTAACAGCGCAGTGGCTCAAAAAGGGATTAAGGTTATCTCTTTTGACGATATTCGCTGGAGACGCCGTGATATTAAAACGACCAGCCTTTTACCTGCCTGCCTTGCCAAACACGCTGCGCATGCTGCGGGTGCTTCGGATGTCTGGCTGATTGAAGATGGTTATGTGACTGAAGGTGGCTCAAGTAACGCATATATTGTCACACAGGATGGTACATTGGTTACCCGTCCACTGAGTAATGATATTTTGCACGGGATTACCCGTGCAGCGCTGATGAAGCTGGCTGAAGACGCTGAACTGAAAATTGAAGAGCGTTTATTCACAATTGAAGAAGCCTATGCAGCGAAAGAAGCCTTTATCAGCTCGGCAACGACATTTGTCTGGCCGGTGATTGCAATCGATGATCGTGAGATCGGAGATGGCAAGCCTGGGCCGGTTTCGATGAAGCTCCGTGATGTATATATCCGGACCGCAAGAGAAATGGCTGAATAATTGCCTTGAAAGCAGTAGAAACCAACCGCTTCTGGTTGGTTTTTTTATATCTGAATGAGGGCATGTTGTTCCGGTTATCCGGCGATCGTCCGGCAATACAGATAGGGTGGATTTTTATACGTAAGTATGATTTATTAAATGTCTTTGCTGATTGTTAACAGGATGTTTTATGCAAATTCACCAATGGCTTATGTTTCTTTTCGTCATTTCTGCACTGATTGCTTTTCCCGGACCTTCTGCCATTTTGTGCCTGACTCACGGTGCAAAGTATGGGGCAAGGAAAGCTTTGGGAACGATTTTTGGTGGTGGATTTGCTGCCCTGACATTAATGAGTCTGTCTGCATTTGGCGTTGGTGCGGTACTGCAATCGTCAGCGTCTTTGTTCCTGTTTCTGAAAATTGCAGGTGGCATCTATTTAATCTATCTGGGAATTCAGACATGGCGCTCCGAATCTGTCCGGCTTGAACAGCCATCCGCGTCTGTGAATCTTCCTGCTAAGCAAGTGCCTTTTTCACATTGTTTCAAACGGGGATATATTGTCGGGGCCGGTAATCCCAAAGATTTATTGTTTTTCGGTGCTTTATTCCCCCAGTTTATTGATCCTGGCTCCCCGTTTTTACCCCAACTGCTTATTCTGGCGGTGACCTGGTTTGTCATGGATTGTTCCATCATGTTCTTTTACGCCGCTGCCGGAAAAAAAGTTGCGGTATTTTTATCCGGATTCGGTTCAGGGAAGTTGTTTAACCGGGTTTCCGGCAGTGCTTTCATTGTTGCGGGCGGTGTGCTGGCTGCAACGAGCCGCTGACTGATTTGTATTCCTGAACCGGACAAATGCAATCTGTTTGAAGTTTGATTTGAAACCCTGGTGACTATTAACCATATTTTAACCTGTTTAAGGATTACTATACCGGAACTGCAGGTATATCGGGGCCGGGTGAGACACGTGGCATGAGGTTGCTCAGGCCCGGTTTATTATCTGTTTCGTTTAAGTCCTAATTATTTGTTTTTAAGTGTAATGAATCATTCTCTGATATGAACACTATCAGAGCTATTTATCTATGACGGCTGTTTAAGAGTCCTGACAGCTGTATTCAGGAGAGTAATGCATGACGAAATATTTACCCCTTTGTCGTCAGTCAATCCTTGCTGTAAGTCTTGCTGTGGCAATGACCGGGTGTCAGCCTGATGCGACAAAATCAGCACAAAATCACGCCCCGCAAGCTGTGGCTGTTGATGCTGTCACGATTCAGTCCCGTCCTCTGGAACTGACCACTCGCTTGCCCGGACGGACCAGTGCATATCGTATTGCCGAAGTTCGCCCACAGGTTGCGGGCATTATTGTAAAACGGCTGTTTGTTGAAGGCAGTCTGGTAAAACAAGGTGATGTTCTTTATCAGATTGATCCTTCGACCTATGAAGCAGCACTGGATAGTGCCAATGCCGATCTGGCTTCTGCTGAGGCAACTCTGGAAAAAGCAAAACTACAGGCGCAGCGTTATCAGAATCTTATTCAGAAAAGAGCGATTAGTGAGCAGGATTATGAAGACTCACAGGCCAATTACCGGGCCGGAATCGCATCGGTGATGGCGGCAAAAGCCAATGTGAAATCGGCTCAGATTAATCTTGACTATACGAAAATTAAGGCACCAATTTCTGGCCGGATTGGTAAATCTTCTGTGACAGAGGGTGCGCTTGTCACGACGAATCAAACGGCTTATCTTGCGAAAATTCAGCAATTGAACCCACTTTATGTTGATTTATCCCAGTCTGGCAATGAGTTGCTGAAACTCAGACAGAAACATACCCAAAAAGGTGAACAGAAATTAAATGGTATTCACCTCAGCCTGGATGACGGAACCCAAATATCTCAGGAAGCGACATTACAGTTTACAGATGTCACCGTGGATGAAAAAACAGGGACTGTCAGCCTGCGTGCATTATTACCGAATCCCGACCGGATGTTATTACCGGGTCTGTATGTTCGGGCGGATGTACCGGTTGAACAACGATCAAGTGCGATTTTGGTACCACAGGCTGCTGTCAGCCGTGATGTTCGGGGCAACGCGCATGTCATGGTGGTGAGCCAGGGCAATAAAGCAGAAAACCGTGAGATTGTTGCGAATCGCGTCGTCGGGACAAGCTGGCTGGTTGAGTCTGGCCTGAAAGCTGGTGATAAAGTGATTGTCAGTGGACTGCAGAAGATTCAGGCCGGCAGTGCTGTAACAGTTAATCTGACAGAGATGACACAGGAGCATTAACTTATGGCCCGCTTTTTTATAGACAGACCAATTTTTGCATGGGTCATTGCAATCATTATCATGCTTGCGGGTGTACTGGCAATTAAAGTGCTTCCCATTGAGCAGTATCCTCAGATTGCACCCCCGGCAGTCAGTATCTCCGGTACTTATACAGGCGCTTCTGCCAAAACGGTAGAAAACAGCGTGACCCAGATTATTGAACAAAATATGACGGGCATTGATAACCTGCTGTATATGTCTTCCACCAGTGATTCTTCCGGGCGGTTTACGACGCAGTTAACTTTTGCGACCGGTACAGACCCGGATATCGCTCAGGTTCAGGTGCAGAATAAACTCAATGCGGTTGAGTCTAATTTGCCTGATGCCGTCGTGAATCAGGGAATTACGGTCGCGAAGTCAACCAGCAGCTTTTTGATGGTGGTTGGTTTTATTTCGACTGATGGCTCGATGAATAACACTGAACTGTCTGACTATGTGATTTCAAATGTGAAAGAGTCCGTGAGTCGTGTTCAGGGGGTTGGTGAAGTCGATGTGTTTGGGTCTCAGCACTCCATGCGTATCTGGCTTGATCCCCATAAGCTGAATAAATACAGTCTGACAACCAGTGATGTGAACAGTGCTATCCGTGCGCAGAATACACAGGTGTCTGTGGGTGATATCGGCGGAACACCTGCTGTGAAGGGACAACAACTTAACGCAACGATTACTTCTCAGGGGCGTTTAAGTACCGTTGAAGACTTTCAGAATATCCTTTTAAGTGTGGATACTGACGGGGCGCAGATTCGATTGAAAGATGTTGCCCGGGTTGAAATGGGAGGTGAGAGCTATAAGGCTGTCGGACAATACAATGGTATGTACGCAACCGGTATTGCGGTGAAGCTGGCAACAGGTGCGAATGCTCTGGACACGGCGGATGCAGTGCGGTCTAAAATGAATGAACTCTCTCAGTTCTTTCCGGATAGCGTCAAAGTTGTGTATCCGTTTGACACCACGCCATTTGTTAAAATCTCTATTGAAGAAGTTGTTCATACACTGATTGAAGCGGTGATTCTGGTCTTCCTCGTGATGTATCTCTTCCTGCAGAATATTCGTGCCACATTGATTCCGACCATTGCAGTACCAGTGGTTTTACTTGGAACATTTGGCATTATGTCTGCTTTTGATTTTTCGATTAACACACTGACCATGTTTGGCCTTGTGCTGGCGATCGGGTTACTGGTGGATGACGCCATCGTTGTGGTCGAAAACGTCGAGCGGGTGATGGCTGAAGATGGTTTATCCCCGGTTGAAGCCACGCGGAAATCGATGGGACAGATTACCGGTGCACTGGTCGGGATCGCACTGGTTCTGAGTGCGGTGTTTGTTCCGATGGCATTCTTTGGCGGCGCGCCGGGTTCGATTTATCGTCAGTTCTCGATCACCATAGTGTCATCGATGGTGCTGTCTGTACTGGTTGCAATGATTCTGACGCCGGCACTGTGTGCGACGATATTACGTCCGCTTACAGAAGGAAGCCATCAGGCGCAACGGGGACCGATCGCACTGTTTAACAAGCTGTTCAATCAGGGCACGATCCGGTACCGGAATACTGTAGAGAAAGGGCTGACACATAAGCTGCGTTACGGGCTGGTATACCTTTTGATTGTCGGTGGGCTGATCTTTATGTGGACAAGACTGCCTACATCATTTCTGCCAGAGGAAGATCAGGGCGTTGTGATGGTGATGATTAAACTGCCCAGTGGTGCAACTCAGGAGCGGACGCTGAACGTGGTGGATAAAGTTAAGCGCCACTTTTTAGAGGATGAAAAAGACAGTGTTGCTTCAATATTCAGCGTAGCCGGGTTCAGTTTCGCTGGTGGCGGGCAGAACATGGCGATGGCATTTGTGAAGCTGAAAGACTGGAGTGAACGTCCCAGTCCGGCTCAGGCTGCGAATGCTATTATTGGCCGGGCATGGGGTGCTTTTTCTCAGGTGAAGGAAGCGCAGATCTTTACCTTTAACATTCCGGTTGTTCCGGCGTTGGGTACATCCAGTGGGTTTGATGCTTATCTGGTTGACCGGGGTAACCTCGGACATGACAAGTTGATTCAGGCCCGGAACCAGTTGCTTGGTATGGCAGCACAAAATCCGGAACTGGCTTCGGTACGTCCGAACGGTATGGAAGACACGTCGCAATTACGGATTGATATTGATTACGAGAAAGCCATGGCGATGGGGGTTTCGGTTAGTGATATTAATTCAACACTGTCAACCGCCTGGGGTTCTTCCTATGTGAATGATTTTGTTGATAATGGCAGAATCAAGAAAGTGTACGTTCAGTCGGATGCTCAGTACCGGATGAATCCGGAGGATTTCAGCCTCTGGCATGTCAGAAATAGTGATGGCGATATGGTGCCTTTTGATTCATTTGCTAAAACTTACTGGACATTTGGTTCACCAAGACTGGAACGTTTCAATGGTTTCCCGTCTGTGAATATTCAGGGTGCGGCAGCACCGGGCAAAAGTACGGGTGATGCGATGAAAGCGATTGAAGATATTGTCAGTCAGCTGCCTGATGGTATTGGTGTTGAATGGGGTGGTATTTCTTATCAGGAAAAACAATCCGGTTCTCAGGCCAGCCTGCTGTATGCAATTTCATTGCTTATCGTCTTCTTGTGTCTTGCAGCACTTTATGAGAGCTGGAGTGTGCCGTTTTCGGTCATTCTGGTCGTGCCTTTGGGGATTTTCGGGGCGGTTGCAGCAACTATGCTGAAAGGATTATCAAACGATATCTATTTTCAGGTCGGCTTATTAACCACGATAGGGCTGTCAGCTAAAAATGCCATCCTGATCGTTGAGTTTGCCAAGTCATTGTATGATCAGGGAATGCCGTTGCTCAAAGCTACGGTGGATGCGTGCCGGATGCGTTTACGTCCGATCCTGATGACATCTTTCGCCTTTATTTTGGGGGTTTTACCGCTTGCATTGAGTTCCGGTGCGGGTGCAGCAAGCCGTCATGCCATTGGATGGGGTGTTGTCGGCGGGATGATTTCTGCAACTGTGTTGTCGATTTTCTTCGTGCCGGTATTCTTCGTCATTGTGATGCGGCTTTTCAGAACCAAGCCAAGACAGATTGGTAAAGAGATTCAGCCTGCCGGGGAGGTGTCTGATGCGAATTAAAATATTATCCCTGTTGATCGTGGCAGGTTTGAGCGGGTGTAGCCTTGCACCCGATTATCAACGTCCTGTGTCTTCTTCGTCAGATGGGTGGCAGGGCATGTCTCAAGAGATGAAAAATGAGGCTGCGTTGCCTGACTGGCGGACATTTATGTCAGATCAACAGCTGCAGTCTCTGATTGAGTCTGCATTGAAAAACAATAAAGACCTGAAGCAGACCTTGCTGAATGTTGCCTCGCTGCAGGCACAATACCGCATTCAGGACAGCGCACGTTTTCCGGCACTGAATGTTGATGGTTCGGGCACCCGGCAGCGTACTTCCGATGCGGTGACCGGCAACGGCACGGTTTACAGTTCTCAGTATTCAGCGACCGTGGGTGTTACCAGTTATGAACTGGACCTGTTTGGCCGGGTTAAAAACTTGTCTGATCAGGCGCTGGAATCTTATATCGCTGAGGATGAAAATCGCCGGAGCGCGGTAATTTCACTGGTTTCTGAGGTCGCTTCAGCTTACATCCGCCTGTTAGCTGAACAGGAATTGCTGAATCTGACCAAAGACACGGTGAAAGCCTATAAGGAGACTCTGGCGTTGGTACAAACGCGTTACGACTCCGGTTATAGCAGTGCTTTAACATTAGCTCAAAGTAAAACGGCTCTTCATAGTGCGGAAGCGACTCTGGCGACGTATAAGTTGTCGGTTTCACAGCAGTACAATACGTTGAGACAACTGATAGGGGCGCCGTTGAAGCTGAAAATTGAGTCGCGGCTGCCGGAGGAAGACGGGCGAATGCTGACTGCGCTGGCAGTCGGTGCGCCTTCAGAATTGCTTCTGTCCCGACCTGATATTCTTTCTGCCGAGCATTCATTAAAGGCGGCGAATGCCAATGTCGGTGCGGCCAGAGCTGCATTTTTCCCGCGAATCAGTTTAACCGCAAATGCCGGTAGTATGAGTAGTTCTCTGGACGATTTGTTCGGTTCAGGTTCGGGAATGTGGCAGTTTATACCGTCAATTTCAGTTCCGGTTTTTGACTGGGGGAATAATCAGGCTTCACTGGATGTTGCAAAGATTTCCAAACAAAAATCTGTGATTGCTTACCAACAAGCCATTGAAACCGGGTTTAAAGAAGTGTCTGATGCGTTGCTGGGCCAGCAATATTATATGGAAGAATGGCATGCGCAACAGTCAAACCTTGCTGCCAACAAAGACTATTATGATCTGGCGAAAATGCGTTATGAACAGGGGAATGATAGTTATATGGATTTACTCGATGCGCAGCGTTCTCTGTTCAGTGCAAGAGAGAGTGAACTGTCGGCACATTTGAACCTGCTGGTCAGCCGGGTGAGTTTGTATAAAGCACTGGGAGGTGGCTGGAGGGCTGCTGATCAGGAGGAAGCAACTCAGGTACCATTGGCTGTGACGGATTAAATTATCACGCCCCAGGTGATTGACGTACCAACTATCTGATGCCACTCATGTTGATTGCGTGGCATTTTTTATATCCAAATGACCTGAATCATACATCTTCATACCATTCTAAGCCCTTTTCTGATCTGGATATATCTGGTTCCGCAAACCGCTCAAGCCATCCCTTTTCGCTGATAAAAAAGGGCTTAAACAAGGGCATTAATGCCCTAATGCCCTTGTCTGTTTGCGCCACCAGACACATCCAGATGAGCAGTTTATTTTTCAGATTAATGGTACCAGTTTGTTTGAGCATATATCAGTGTATTGGGGAGGGGGAGAAAACATTGTTTACCGTATTCTGTTTATTGATGCAGAAATCGCCAGTTTTGTTAACGAACGCATCGTTTTCCACATCTCTCTTTCTGAAGATCAGCTACACTTATCAAGAGTGTGAGACAAGACCTTGTTTATCGGTGAATTTTACTCTTTAGAGTCCGGATTGAGGATGGCATATGGTTGAAATTAAGTCTTTCAAGCCTGGTCGGGTGGCTGAAATGGTCGGTGAAGAAAATGTTGAAGAAATTCTGAAAGGTTATTTGATCTCTGTCTCTGATGTTCTGAAAGACTTGAGAACCTGTTGGCTGGAAAAAAATGTTGAACAGGTCAGGGTGTATTCTCATCGCATTAAATCATCGACGAGATTGATCGGAGCCGATGATTTAGCTGATGATTTTCAGCAAATTGAATCAGATACAGAGTCAGCCAACATAAATATCTGTGATGATATGGCACGGTTAACCGGTATCGAGGTGAAATGTAATGATCTGAAAGCAGAAATTGAATCGTACCTTAACTCAACAACACATTGAGAAGGAATAAATATGAAACTGGAAGTGATATGTGTTGATGATGATGAATTTATGCTGAAGGCGATAGGCCGGGTTTTCCGGTGCCTTCGCCCTGAGTGGCAAGTTCTTTTAATTCCGGAACCTCTTCAGTGGAAAACTCAATGGAAATCATCCGGCTTTGGCGAGCCGGCTATTTTTATTTCTGATTTACTGATGCCAAAGAAGAAAGGGGATGAACTGCTGGGAGAGGTGAAAAAATATTTCCCTGAGGCTGTTCGTGTTTTACTGACCGGTGATACTTCGGCAGACATCCCCAAAAGAGCGCATGATTTTGCCCATTTTGTTTTGCCAAAACCCTTTACGCAGTATGATTTTGAGCGACTATTCGTCAGTGCGGAACGGTTGCATAAAATGCCTTTTAACGGAGCCTGCCGGAAAAAATTAGGACTGCTTGCCGGGTTGCCGATTTTGCCAAATGCAGTCCGGGAGCTGCAACAGGTCATTGCTTCCCCGGACTGTGATGTACGTCTGATGGCGGAAGTGATTAGTCATGAACCTGCTTTAACGGCCCGGGTTTTTCAGATTGCAAACTCTTCATATTTTGGTTTCCGCCGTGTCACTGATTCATTGCCTGAAGCCATCGGACGTCTGGGAGCAACACTGCTTGAAACGATTGCTTTGTCATTGCTGGCGCATATCCCGTATAAAAGAGTTTCCCCCTCTCAGCAAAAAAGGATTTCGGAAAAGGCTTTAAAAACGGCTTCTGTTGCCCGGATGTTTGCTAAAAATCTTCAATTCAGCCGACGGGATCAGGATAAAGTCTTTATCGCGACAATTCTGACCGCAATTGGCCGCTTACTGGTGATTGAAGAGGGCGCTGCTGAAGACCAGGTCCGGGATTTTCTGGGGCTGCAGGAGACATTCGAAGATCACCATGTTGTTGCTGCCTATCTGCTGATTTTGTGGGGATATGAAATTGAAACCGGGGAACTGATTTTAAATCAGAATAAGGTGCATTTTTCCAGCGAGAATGAAGCAGAAAGGCTTGGGAGTACGATTGCGCTGGCCACGCTCACCGAGCCTCTGGAGACAGAAGAACAGTTTGAGCAGCTTGCTCTGCAATTGCCGGAACAGATTAGTGCGATGCTGATGGATTTAATGCCACAGCTTCTTGAAGCCGGTCCCAATTTTTTTGAATGATAAGGAGAAACGGTATGGCGGTCAATGTCACTATCGCTGATGATTCAAGAATGTCCAGAAAGTCTGTGATACGGGCACTCCCGGAAGAGTGGGATATTGAAATTCATGAAGCGCAGAATGGCAAAGAGGCGATAGATAACTATTCTCAGGGTCTGGCCGATGTATTGTTTCTGGATTTAACCATGCCGGAAATGGATGGTTTTGAGGTGTTAGAACATTTGCATGATATCGATGCCAAATCTATAGTCATTGTGATTAGTGCGGACATTCAGCCCTATTCACAGAAAAGAGTGAAACAGCTGGGTGCTGCTTCATTTATCAAGAAACCACTGGAGCCTTCTCATCTGCATGAGGTATTACATGAGGTAGGACTATTATGAGCACGCTATTGACAGAAGATCACAAGGATGCCCTGCAGGAATTTATGAACATTTCAATGGGCCAGGCTGCCAGCAAACTGGCGAGTTTGCTTGATCTGCATGTCACGATTTCTGTACCAAATGTCCATATAGCAACTGATGAAGATTTAGAGCGGATTCAGTCCCGCGAGGATGCTTATTTCTATACCCGGCAATCATTTTTCGGGGAGATGGATGGAGAGCTGATTACAATTATCAGTCGTCAGGGGTGTAAGACCGTTGTCAACGATCTGAACCGGGCGAAAGGATATGAAACAGGAGCGATTGAACTTGAAGAAAGTATCCTGGACATTTCCAATATATTGTCTGGTGCAAGCCTGAAAGGGCTGTGTCAGCAGATTGATGTGAAAACCAGAATTCAGCCGCCGGTTTTGTTTGAACCTTCCAAACAAGCGTTACCTGTTTCAGACTGGAAGCTGTCTCTGGTGATGGAAATTATGTTTCTGATTGAAAAAGATTCATTTTCTGCCAATACAATTATCTGCTTTGCTGACAAAGAACTGGACAAAGTGTTCAAACGTTTGGATAAGTTAATGTAGGAATTGCAATGGGCAAAAGTCGGTTATTGTTATCAGATTTACTGGATCAGCTCAGTTTTGCTTTATGCATCGTACGGAATGATTATGTCATTGTGAAAGCAAATGATTATTTTCAGTCCCGTATACTTTTTGAAGGCGAAACAATGCAAGGGAAAAACATTCTTGAACTTTTTCCTGATTCTGCCGGCTATCTGAAACGTAAGATTGATACTGCACTTGTGATTGAATCTTCGAGCTTCTCTTCCTGGGAACAAAAACCCCATGTATTACCTTTTAAAAGTTCCCGGCCGGTTTCAGGGGAAGAGTATCAGATGTATCAGGATATTGAAGTCATTCCCATTCACAGTGATGATGGCGCAATTGAACATGTTTGTTTGTGTGTATACGACGTGACCATTCAGGCGAGTCAGCAAAACCAGCTGAAAGATGTGTCCCGCCAGCTCGAACAGGAACACAGCGAACAAAGTATCCTGATTAAAAAACTTGAAGAAGCTCAGGGGCAACTGATTCAGTCTGAGAAAATGGCATCCATCGGGCAGCTGTCTGCCGGTATTGCACATGAAATCAACAACCCTATTGGTTTTATCACTTCGAATATTCAAACGCTGAATGATTATTTTAACCGGCTGGCATCGGTGATTGAGTCAATGAAGCAGATGATTATGAAGTCAGAAGATGAATCCCTGATCGCTCAGTGTCATGAGCTGCTGTCCCATCATCATATGGATTTTATTTTAGAAGACACATCTGAACTGATTGATGAGTCGCTGGAAGGTTCTTCGCGCGTTATGTCGATTATTAAAAACCTGAAGGAGTTCTCTCATGTGGACGGTTCAGAATGGTCCTATGCCTGTCTGGCAAACTGCATCGAGTCAACATTAAAGATTATTAATAATGAAATTAAATACAATATCAGTGTTGAGAAGGATTTTTCTGAGAATATTCCCGATGTGTTTTGCCAGCCTATGCAAATTAATCAGGTTCTGCTCAATCTTCTGGTCAATGCCAGTCAGGCGATTGAGGGAGAAGGTACAATTTATATATCTTTACATGAATTGGATGACAATCAGGTTGAGATCAGGGTTCGTGATACCGGATCTGGTATTCCTGATACGATTAAAGACCGGATATTTGAACCTTTCTTCACAACGAAAGCGGTGGGATCCGGTACCGGGCTGGGATTATCTGTTTCTTATGGAATCATTAAGAATCATCAGGGAGAAATAAAGGTTGAGAGTACCGAAGGTCAGGGCTCTGAGTTCATTATATGTCTCCCGGTTGACAGAAATGTGTTAGTTGATGAAGAAGCTGCAGAACAGGCCGGGAGTTGAAACGACAGGGGGTGAATCATGTCAGATTCACAGTTAAATCAGCATCAGATACGGGTGTTGTCAGCAAACAGATATGACCATCATCCGGATCAGAAATTTGCTGCAACTCTGATGAGGATTCTGCTCTCTTCCGGCTCCAGGCTGAGATGTATTGAGCGTTTTATGGACATGATGTCCCACAACTTTCCTGAGCTGCAGATGTGTTTGTTTTCTGCACACAGTGAATCCCGGTTATCTCTGCTTTGTGCCAGACCTGAACTGACAGAACTAGCGTCTGAGCGGTTTTTCCCGGTGTTAAGCACCGAATCCTGTTGCATCATCAGCCATCTGAATGATTTTGATACCTGGAACAACAGCTATGCTGAATTGTTTCCCGCGGCCGCACAATGCCTGCTTTTTTCAGCCAGTATCAATACGCGTCATTACACGCTGATGGTCATGAGCTCTGCCGAAGATATTGAACTGGAGCCATGGTTTCAGAAATTTTGTTATACATGTGATCTCATCCGTATCATTTCAGAGTACATGACTTTTGTTGAATCTCATTTTGAACAGGTTGAATACATTCAGCAAAGAGAAAAATTTGCTTCTCTAGGGCAGCTTGCTGCCGGTGTTGCTCATGAAATCAACAATCCTCTGGCTTTTATTATGAGTAATTTCAATACATTGAATACGTATTTCAGCCAGTTAAAATCAATGATTGGACAATCGGGCATGGTGCTGGATGAGGCGGCGGAATTTTTACTTGAAGACAGTGACGCGATTTTGTCAGAAACCTACGAAGGACTGACCCGGATTCAAAGTATTGTTACCAGTCTGAATGTTTATGAGCATGAATCATCAGGGGCACCACGTCAAATTGATTTAAGGGATGTGATTAGTACGGCACTGAGTATGATTAGTGGTGAAATCAGACTGAAAGCTGAAGTGAATTATCAGATACCGGATGAACCTTTTTATGTCAGTGGGTACCCGGCCCGTCTTCAGCAGGTCATCATTCATTTGATTGTCAATGCACTTCAGTCTGTTCAGCATGATCATGGCAAAATCGGTTTGGTCTTGAGTGTCGATAACGCTGAAAAAAATCCGGCAAAAAAAATTGTCTCGCTGACGATTGAAGACAATGGTAGAGGGATTCCGCAAGAGAATTTAAAACGTATTTTTGACCCGTTTTTTACCACGAAAAGAGTGGGGGATGGGGTTGGTTTAGGGTTGTCTGTTGCGAAAGAAATAATCGAAGAACACCATGGCCATATCTCTGTTGAGTCTGAAGAGATGCGGGGAACAAAAGTGCTGATCCAGCTTCCGGGTCAGGTTTGTTTTACGGATAAATATGATGCGTTTTAAAGAAATTCTGCTGGTTGATGATGAACAAAAAGTATTGAAGGCACTAAAACGTGAGCTGAGAGGCCGGGTTGGTGTGATTCATTGTGCATCTTCCGCAGATGAAGCGTTACAGATTCTGGCTGAAAATCCGGTCGAGCTGGTGATTTCAGATTACAAAATGCCGGGAAGAGACGGAGCCGAACTGGTGATTGATATTCGCAGACAATATCCCTATGTCATGACAATTATCTTATCCGGGCAGGCTGATTTATCCGGGATTTCAAGAGCTTTGAATGAAGGCCAGCTGTATCGTTTTATTAAAAAACCCTGGAAAATCCAGCAATTGCTTGAAGCAATTAAAGACAGCTTCAGAGAAGCGGAAACAAGGCATGGCCTGGATTGTATGACCGGTTTGAAAAACTTACTCAGGCTGAACCAGTATGTTGATCAGCTTCGTCAGCAGATGGAACAGTTACCGATTGTTGTTATCGTCCATATCTCCGGTGTGAAAGCCGTGAATGAAAACTATGGTTTTCAGACCGGCAACCGGCTTTTGTGTGATATCGCCCGTCATTTATATCAGGATGATGATGCACAGGATTTGTATCGTCAGGGTAATAATTATCTCTTTTTACTGCCTGTGGACAAGCATCTCTATGACAGAGTTCAACAGTTAAATCAGCATATCCGGTCCCGTCACACCTTTGACCGTGAGATTGAATTCTGTTCATCGGTGCATTTGATGGAGCTGCCGGTTCAGGAGGAAATGACTGCAGGTTATTTATCAGAGCGTATCCATTCTCATTCATTTCCGTTTGAAGGGGATTCGTCACTCAACATTATTTGTGAGGATCCCCTTACTTCGGATATTTATCAGTTATTTGCTATTCAGAAAGGGCTTCAGAATGATGAGTTTCTGGCATTTTATCAGCCGCAGTGGAATATCCGGCAGCAGCGACTGGAAGGTATGGAAGCTCTGGCCCGCTGGCAGAATACCAAAGGCAACGTTTTTTCACCGGTTAATTTTTTCTCAGTTCTGGATAAATATAATATAATTGAATTACTTACTGAAAAAATTTTGCAATGTGTTGTGGTATTTATCGAAGAAAACAATGCGTTGCTGGAAAATCTGCACATCAGTATTAATGTTCCCGGACGCATGCTGATTGACGGTGAATTTTTTGAATTACTTGAAAAGTGTACGAAGTTAGATAAACAGCTTATTTCAAAGTTATCGGTAGAAATTACTGAACAAGACTGTATCGATAATTTCGCCAGAGCGAAAAGTGAGCTAAAACGGCTGAAGTCACTGGGAATCTCTTGTGCGCTGGATGATTTCGGTACGGGGTATGCCGGATATGAATACCTTTACGAAATGCCATTTGATGTGCTGAAAATTGATGGCCGGTTTGTTCAGTCGATTGGTGAACATCAGGCTACGAATGTTGTTTTACAGTCTATGATTGATAGTGCCCGGACACTAAATATGAAGGTGATTGCTGAGTGGGTGGAAACTCAGGAGCAGGTCGACTTGCTCAGAAAGCTGGGATGTTCTGTGATCCAGGGGCATTTGGTTGGTGAAGCATTATCACCTGAAGCGTTAGTTGAATATTTATCGAAGTAGCGATTAAACAGGAGAGGCGCCATGGAAAAAACAGCCGGAACAGTGTCTCAGACAACCGATAAGCTGACCATATTATTATTAGATGATGAAAGTGACATCCTGAAAGCACTGAACCGTGTGTTACGGATGAGTTATCAGGTTGCTGCATTTACTGAAGGGAAAGAAGCGCTTGAGTATATGGCCACGCATGAAGTGTCGATTATCATTTCGGATATGCGAATGCCGGAAATGGATGGCGCCGAATTTCTTGAAAAAGCAAAAGCACTTCAGCCAGAAACCATCCGGATACTATTAACTGGCTACAGTGACATTCAGTCGACAATTAAAGCGATTAATTCCGGTGGTATTCACACATACATCAGCAAGCCCTGGGATAATGAAAACCTGAAACTGACGGTTGAGAAAGCTGCAGAGTTTTTTCATCTGAAGCATGAAAAAGAACGCCTGTCGAAGGAGCTGGAAGAGCGGAATTTACAACTGGAGCAGATGAATGAAGCGTTGGAAGATTCCAATGCCAAACTGACAGATTTTAACCTGAAACTGGAACAGAAAGTTGAAGAAAGAACCCAGGCATTAAAAGGGTCGAATCTGCGCCTTGAAGCTTTACTGAAAAGCCGCAACAAAACCTTCCGGGATATTCTCAGTATGGTCACTGCAATTATTGAGCACCGGACAGGCTTTCCGGCAGATCATGCCGAACGGATTGCCAATCAGGCGAAAGCCGTTGCGCAGCGCATGCACCTGTCTGAGTCGGATGTCGGACATGTTTATTTATGTGGGCTGATGCATCAAATTGGGCTGATTGGTGCAAAAGATTCGGAAATTGAAATGACCAGAGTCGATCCTGAGAGTCAGATTCCGATTTCTCCGAGTGCGAACCCGGTCGTTGGCGCGAAAGTTGTTGCAAATATCAAACGGTTTGAGCCACTTGTTGATATTATTTACCATCAGGATGAACATTATGACGGGAGTGGCCGGCCAGACCATTTAAGAGAAGAAGAAATACCAGTCGGTGCCCGTATTATCAAAGTGGTGAAGGATTACGACTTTTATGTGGCCTCTCCCTATAACCCCCGACGGATGACAACAAAAAGTGCGCAGGGTTATCTGAAGGAGCAGGGGGGACATATGTATGATCCCGAAGTGGTGAATATTTATCTGGCCATGATTCAGCAACCGGGACAGCTGGAAGATGGTTTAGAGTTATGCATTGGCCTGAGTGAAGTCCGTCCGGGCATGATTATCAAGAAAGACTTGTATCTGCCGAACGGGAATTTGATGCTGACGGCGGGTAATTCTATCAGTTCTGCCTTGTTATCACGGCTGAAATCCATTGAAAGACAAACCAACATGCCAATTGCTGTCTATATCGGTTAATTCCGGCGCAAACGGTCATATGATACCAAACCCATCCGGATGATCAGGTATTTCATCCGATTGGTATGTTTCATTTCCCTTATTCGTCTCAGTTTTTGTATACAACTGTATCATTTTTAATATGATTTATATCTTATTCTTATTAAAAATGAGAGTGACTATTATTTGCATTTATATATAATGAGCCGCATTGTCAGTTTTTGATGAAAAACACAATAAAGCAATCTGCCTGAACAGCCTGAATACCGCATCTTCAGGTTGCCTGGGTAAACACATCTTTTTGAGGGTGATAACACATCTGAAAAGCAACTGACAGTCATTTATCTCAGGCGACCCGAATCATGCTGCTTCAGGTTGTTTGGGAATAACCATTTGGTGCAGATAAAAATAAATTGGGAAAACGATGAAAGTAAAGCAATTACTGATGACTGTTCTGATGACAGTGATAATGAGTGCGATGCCGCTCGTGAGTCAGGCGAAAGTCACAACGATAGAAGATGTTGCGGGCAGACAGGTTGAGGTTGATCTTCCTGCAAAACGTGTCGTGCTGGGGTTTTATGCTGAGGATTATCTGGCGATTGGCGGAGAAAAATCGTTTCAGCATGTTGTCGGTATTTCCCGGGATACCTGGAAAGCATGGCGGCCGGCGAGCTGGGCGCTATATACCAAACATAATCCGGCACTGACAAAAATTCCTGATGTCGGTGAGGTTGAAGCACAAACATTTTCAATTGAAAAAGTTCTGAGTCTGCGCCCCGACGTACTGTTACTGGCGGACTGGCAGTACAAAGGATTGGGTGCAGATGTGAAGAGAATTGAGGATGCTGGTGTTCCTGTGGTTGTGGTCGACTACAATGCGCAGACATTAAACAAACATCTTAAGAGCACCAGGATTATTGGCAAGATTACCGGACAGCAGAGCCGGGCTGAGAAAATTGCCGGAGAATATAAGCAAGCCATCGATCTGATTCATGAACGCCTGAAAGCACGGCATCTGAAAAAGCCTGAAGCATATGTTGAATTCGGTAATAAAGGACCGGGTGAATATAGCTTTACTTATGGTAAAAATATGTGGGGTGCGATGCTCACCATCGCGGGTGGCAACAATATAGCAGCACCTTATGTTGAATGGTGGGGACCGATGAATCCTGAGCAGGTTTTATCGTCTGCACCAGAAGTGATTTTTCTGGCCGGAACGGAATCGGGCAAGGCGGAAGGTGCGATGCTGATGGGGCAGGGGATCTCCCGCAAAACGGCAGTGAACCGGCTGAAAGGTTTTACATCACGCCCTGGCTGGTCTGGCTTGCCTGCGGTGAAACAGAAGCGTGTTTATGGGATTTATCAGGGTGCATCCCGTTCAATTCTCGATGCCAGTATGATTCAATATCTGGCGAAAGCACTTTATCCTTCAGTGTTCAGCGATCTAAATCCTGAGCAGTTCTATCTCGATTTTTATCGTCATTATTTGCCGGTAGTTCCTGAAGGAACATTTGCAGTCCGGATAACTGAGTAAGTTCAGATAAATGAATGGCAGATATATATCTGCCATCTTTATGAATGAAGGTTTTTACTGATGTCTTCTGATTTAATTGCTGGTGCAATACTGGCACAGAGAAAGGCTGAGAAGCGACGCTGGATCGTTCTTTGTCTTTTTCTGATTCTGATTCTGGCTTCATTTGTTCTTGATGTCATGACCGGTCCTTCAATGCTGAATGTCAGCCGGGTTGGTCATGCTTTGCTCAACTGGGTTGGTTTTCCGGTTCCGGTTGACGACATGACCCGGGTGATCGTGACTGACCTGCGCTTACCCATTGCATTAATGGCTGTGATTGTCGGTGGTTCACTGGGGATTGGCGGCGCTGAAATGCAGACGTTGCTGAACAACCCGATGGCCAGTCCGTATACATTAGGGATGGCTGCCGCAGCCGGGTTCGGCGCCGCTTTAATGTTGTATCTTGGGGTTGCGGAAGTTTCTGTCCATTTTGCAGTGCCAATCGGTGCTTTTGTCTGTTGTATGTTCTCAGCGTGCTTTTTGTTTGCGATGGCAATGATGAGGCACATTACTTCCGGGCAACTGGTGCTGGCAGGGATTGCCTTGCTGTTTTTGTTTCAGTCCTTGTTGTCTTTGGTTCAGTTTATTGCATCTCCTGAGCTGAGTCAGCAAATCCTGTTTTGGTTATTTGGCAGTTTGTCGAAAGCGACATGGGATAATCTGTTTTTGACCGGGGGCGTGACTCTGTTTTGTTTCGTGGTTTTAATCAGGGATGCATGGAAGCTGACAGCGCTTCGCTTGGGTGAAGAGCGGGCTAAAAGTGTCGGTATTGATATTAAGAGATTACGTCTGAAAACCTTATTTATCGTTGCGCTGATGACTGCAACCGTGACCAGTTTCGTTGGTATTATCGGATTTGTGGGCATTGTGGCACCAAATATCGCCCGGATTCTGGTCGGTGAAGATCAGCGATTCTTTTTACCGCTGTCGTTTTTAACCGGTGCATTTTTACTGTCAACTGCGTCTGTATTATCCAAAGTGATTGTGCCGGGAGCATTATTTCCGATAGGGATTGTCACGGCTATTATTGGTGTGCCTTTTTTCTTCTGGCTGATTATCCGGGGAAGACGATCAATATGTTAACAGTGAAGCATTTGAATATTCAGCTTGATCAGCTGACGCTGGCTGATGATATGAATTTTGCCGTGCAGCAAGGGCAGGTGAATGTCATTATCGGTCCGAATGGTACCGGCAAGAGTACCTTACTGAAAGCACTGTTTGGCGATATGGTGCTGCAGTCAGGTGAATTTCAGTTCAGGGATACATCAGCACGGTCTGTTTCTGTTGCAACATGGCGTCAGCTGTTCGGATATATGCCGCAGGATATCCGGCTGGATATCGGACTGAAAGTGATTGAAGTGGTGTTACTGGGACGTCTGGATGCCCTGAGTTTACGTATTGATGATCTGATGTTGCAGGAAGCCATGCAAATATTAGATCAGTTAGGTTTGACACATCTTGCCGACCGGGACGTACGGACTTTAAGTGGCGGGCAGTGCCAAATGATATTATTTGCACAGGCTTTGATGCGCTGTCCGGATATCCTGATGCTGGATGAACCTGTCAGTGCACTGGACCTTCATTATCAGCATGTATTGCTGGAACATTTGGCACAACAAACCCTGAAGCACAACTATGTCACATTGATGGTTTTACATGATTTGAATCTGGCTGCGCAGTATGCTGATCACCTGATTGTCCTGAGCCAGGGGAAAATTGTAGTGCAGGGGGCGCCTGCTGATGTGATTTCTGCTGCCTTGATTGATGATGTTTATGGCGTAAAAGCCGAAGTATCCTATGATAGTCAGAATATTCCATTTGTGAGAACCTTACGGACTCCGGCGGAGCTTTCGCAGCGATAATCATCCGGTTGAGATTTTCTGTCATCCGAATGAAATCGTTCAATCATATGAAACCAGATTCAATCATTAACCAGATCTTAACCAAAATACAATTATGCTCTTTTCCGGAGATACTCCCGGACATACTCACCTGAATAGCTGTTCCTGAACCGCGGTTTTCAGCGATATGCTGATTTCTGTATCCTGAGTGTGGTTTGGGGATATCTCTTCAGTGGTATAAGATTGTCGTATAACTAACTGATAATCTTGAGTCAGGTTGTTTGGATTGATTAGGGTTCCGCATGCTTAAAGTTTTACTGGTCGAAGATGATTTAGATTTGGCAACTGCAATTATTGATTATATGGAGTTAGAGGAGATTGAATCTGACTATGCTGCAGATGGTCAGATAGGTTATAACCTGATTACTCACAATCCGTATGATGTTGTCATTCTTGATCTGAATTTACCGAAAATTGAGGGGTTGGTTGTTTGTGAGCGGATTCGTTCGCAGGGCATTGAAACACCGGTACTCATGCTGACTGCCCGTGATACGCTCGACGATAAGCTGAGAGGCTTTTCAAAAGGTGCTGATGATTATCTGGTCAAACCGTTTGATATGGAAGAATTGCTGGCCAGGATCCGGGTTTTATCTAAACGTAAAAGTGGCCAAATTACCCGGCTCAAAGTTCACGATCTGGAATTTAACCTGTCTGGTAGCGAAGTTCACCGCAATGGTGAATTGTTAAAACTTTCTCCTATTGCAAAAAAAATTCTGGAAGTTCTCATGCGGGAATCTCCCGGAGCCGTCTCGCGGGAAAAAATTATTCAGGCCGTGTGGGGCAGTGATCAACCTGACAGTAACAGTCTGAAAGTTCATATGTTTAATCTGCGTAAACAAGTGGATAAAGCCGGTTTGCCACCGTTAATTCACACGGTCTCAGGGGTAGGTTTTGTGATTCGTCAGCCGGAGAGGTGATCAATGAAAATCCGCCGTAGCCTGAAAATATATTTTCTTCTGGGAGTGAGTTCGATTGGGATGTTAATTGTACTTGGGTTATCGACACTGAGTGCTGTGTATCTGACCAAAGGGGCTGACATTGCCATGAGGTACAACATGCTTGAGGTTGTCAAAAATGTTGAACTCGTCGGGGATAAACCGAAGACCATGCTGGGATTTACGATTACCCGCCATTGGAAAGATGTTCCTGAAATTGTCCGGAAATATGTCCCTGAGCTGAAGTCTCATCTTGATTATGGCCGTCATTTTGAGAAAGTCAGCTTTTTTGATGTGCCTGATTTCGCTGTATTTGCGCTGAGATATGACCGAAGTCCGGATGATGTGATTTATATTTGCAGGATCGCAAAGGAAATTGAACCGCTTGATTACAACAGAAACATGCCTATTCCGATGCCCTATCTTAAGTTATTTGCCTTTGCGGTTGTGGCCATCATGACTTTTGTCGTCATGACACTATTACTCTTCCGGCATATTGCTGTTCCGGTAGAGAAGCTGATTACCTGGGCAAGAAATCTTCATTCAGACGACCTGCATCAGCCGATGCCTGATTTTCAATATAACGAGTTAAATAATCTGGCCAACATTATCCGGACGAGCTTACAGTCTGTTCAGTCTTCTCTGGAACGTGAGAAAGCATTTCTCTCCCATGCAAGCCACGAGCTGAGAACCCCGATTTCTGTTGTTCGCAGCAATAGTGAACTGATGAGAAAGCTGATTGAACGCGGAGATAAAACCCAGGAAAAACAACAGGAAGTTTTGTGCAGAATTTTACGTGCCAGCCACACCATGACGGAGCTGTGTGAAACTTTACTCTGGCTGAACCGGGGGGAACTGGGAAATCTGGTTAAAGAAGATGTTGAACTCGGCCCAATGTTGAAGCAATTGATTCATGAGCTGAATGATTTGGTTCGTGATAAAGAAATTGAAATCAGCGTAGAAACGGATACCGAAGTATTAATGCTTCCTGCGACCTTAGTCAGGATTGTATTGGGTAATTTGATCCGCAATGCCTTTCAGCATACATATCACGGTAAAGTTGAAATTATTCAAAGTGGCTATCGCGTGAAAATTAAGAACTTTAACTACACTGATGGCAATGAAACCAACCTTGGCTTTGGGTTAGGATTAAAACTGACCCGGCAGGTGATTGAACATTATCAATGGCCATATCTGACCAATAAACTTGAAACGGGCAGAGAAGTTTTAATCGAATTCAGAACATGTAGTGATAAAAAAGCCCATGCCTGATGGCATGGGCAAATAAAAGATGTGAAAGCAGGGGTTAAGCAGATGCTGTTGCTGCTTGTTTTGATTTTTCTCTCACATCAAGAGCAATGGTTACACCGAACGCGACTGTGAAAGAAATTGCCATACCGATAATGTAGTAAACCAGTTTTGTCGGGTCGATAGAGATAATACCAGGCAAGCCAGCTGCACCTAATGCCAGTGCTTTTACATGGAATAGTGTAATAAATGCACTTGAGGCTGCAGCACCAATGATGGCAGCAATAAACGGATAGCGCAGTTTCAGGTTGACACCAAACATGGCTGGCTCGGTAATACCAAGAAGTGCTGTAATACCTGATGGCATTGCAATCCCTTTGAGTTTGACATCATGCGTTCTGACCGCAACAGCCAGAGATGCAGCGCCCTGCGCAATATTTGACATTGCTGCGATAGGGAAGATGAATGTTCCTCCGGTGGTCGCAATGTCTGCCAGCAGTTGTGTTTCGATGGCAATAAAGCTGTGGTGCATGCCCGTAATAACAAAAGGAGCGTAGATCAAACCAAAGATTGCACCACCAACGAAGCCAGCAGATTCATAAAGCCAGTTCAGACCATCGCCGAGAATGAAGCCAAGATCGCGGGTGAAAGGGCCCACCAGTGTGAATGTCAGGAAACCCGTGATGAAAATCGCCAGCATTGGTGTCAGCAGGTTATCCAGGACAGAAGGGATGATTCTGCGCAGACCATTTTCGACTTTCGCCAGAATAAACGCACAGACCAGTACCGGCAGTACAGATCCCTGATAGCCGACTTTTTGAATTTCAAACCCAAAGATATTCCATACCGGAATGTTTCCTGAGACTGAGGCGCCACCGAACCCCCAGCCGTTCAGCAGGTCCGGGTGAACCATCAACATCCCAAGTGCAGCACCGAGGAAGGGGTTACCACCAAATTTTTTCGTTGCAGAAAATGCCAGAAGGACAGGTAAGAAAACAAAAGGTGCATTGGCAAAAGTGTTAATCATACTGGCCAGATCAGCCATTCCCGGATAAGCATCAATCAGAGATTGTCCGTCAATGAATAACCCTTTTGCTGTCAGTACATTAAATAGCCCCATCAACAGACCGCCGGCAACAATTGCAGGGATGATTGGGACAAAAATGTCAGACAAGCCTTTCACGGCACGCTGGAAAATATTCTGTTTCTGGGCGCCGGCAGAGGCAACATCTCTGGTTGACATTTCGGCCATACCCGTTTGCTCTGCCATTGCCGCGTAAACATTGTTCACAATGCCTGAACCAAAAATAATCTGATACTGGCCTGCAACTTTAAACTGGCCTTTAACGCCTTCAAGCTGGCCAATTGCATCTTCATCGATGATGGTTTCGTCTTTCAGTGCTAATCTTAAACGAGTGGCACAATGAGCTAATGCTTCTATGTTATTTTTACCACCCAAGAGCTCTAGCAGCTGTTTAGCAATGACTGGATAGTCCATAATTAACTCCGGTTTGTTACTGGATTTTGTAAGAATTCATTGTATTTTGGGAACGTTTGCAAAAGAGATTTTTGTCATTATTTTACCAATGGTCAAAACGAAGAAACTTATAATGTGAATTAGATCTCCAATCGATCGAAGAATTGTTACGAAAACAAGGGTAGAATCACGTTATTTCCTGCAGTAATTATCGGGACAGGCAGCATTATTATGGCCTGTTCCGACGTAAAAAGGTATGTTCAATCTATGGCGAGTTTACATGATGTAGCCCGGCTGGCAGGGGTTTCTAAGTCGACTGTCTCACGTGTGATTAACGATGAGTATGGCGTCAAAGAATCCACTAAAATTAAAGTGCTTGAAGCTGTTCAAGAGTGTGGCTATGTATTGAATCAGGTCGCTAAAGATCTTAAATCTCAAAAGACCAATCTTATCGGTGTCGTGGTCCCGAGGGTCTCATCACATGCAACATCTCAGGGCGTCGATGGCCTGACGGCTGTATTTGAAGAAGCAGGGAAGCAGGTTCTTTTAGCGAATTCCCATCAGAACCATGCGAAAGAACTGGAATTTATCCGGATTTTTAATCAGAAACGTGTTGAAGGGATCATCTTCTACGCAACACATCTGGATTCTGCCCTGGTCCAGACGATTCAGAATTCTTCTGTTCCGGTTGTTCTCGTCGGACAGGATGGCTCTAAATTTGATATTCCAAGTATTGTGCATGATGATTTGCGTGTTGGTTTTGAGGCCGGAAAACGTTTGATCGGGAAAGGCTGTCGGCATATCGGATTTATTGGTGTTCAAAGTGATGATCTTGCGGTTGATAAACTTCGTTCCCGCGGACTGGCACAGGCACTGGAAGAGCATGATCTGAAAACGCTGTTTCATGCTCATGGCCGTTTTTCAATTGATTCGGGCTATCAGCTTGCCAGAACATGGCTGCAAAATTACCCGGAAACAGATGGCATTTTTTGTGCGACCGACCGGATTGCGGTGGGAGCCATTAAGGCGATGCGTGAAATGGGCATTCGTGCCGGTCATGACATTAAAGTCCTGGGTGTTGGAAATGATGAACTGGCGTTGATTAGTCATCCGTCACTCTCAACATTTAACTATGCTTTCGATAAAGCCGGAGAGAATGCTGCAAGAATGTTGTTAGAAAGAATCAGTGGGAAAGGGCAGGAAATGTGTAAAGTTGTATTAACCTTTCAGCAGGTCAACCGGGAGACCTGCTGATGAACCGCTTGAAATAAATTTTGATGCATATCACATAATGATAAATTCGTTCTGGTTTATATAAACCTACTATTTGTGGTGATTTGCCTTCTTTGTCTTCATTTGCAGGGCGTCCTCCCCTGAATATTCTGCTGACGCCAGTATCACTTCCATGGTTTCAGGCTTGCCATTTTTGGCAGAATTTTATATTTTGAAATCGTTCCCAAAGAATAGGATTATCCAGAATGCATATCGAAGATCTCGTAAAACTGGCAGGAGGTATAAATAATGTATACCGTGTCTTGTTACCCGAAGGCCACCTTTCTCTTGCCGTCAGAGACCCTGACCTTGTTGATGAATTACCGGCTGGTACTGTTTTAAGACAAGTCATTGATGAATGGCATCTGCTGGATTTATCAGATGATTCTGTCGCTGAGGAATCTTTATTCCGGATCGGACGGGAAATTGAAGCCAGCCAGCGGGAAAATATCAGACAGTTTTCTCATCCAACTTCATGTCAATACCGGCCCGCCTGGCATATTGCCGGACCTCAGGGTTTGATCAACGACCCAAACGGATTTATTTATCATCAGGGCGAATACCATCTTTATTATCAGTGGTCGCCTGTTGGGTGTTCACATACTGATAAATACTGGGTACATACGACCAGTAAAGATTTACTGAACTGGGAATGGGATGATGTTGCCCTGACGCCATCTGACTGGTTCGACAGTCATGGTGCTTATTCTGGGCATGCGGTGAGTCTTGATCATGAACTGATGGTTTTTTATACCGGTAATACCCGTCTCGGAGAGGAACGTCACCGCCAGACCATGCAATGTGCTGCGGTGTCCGAAGATGGAAAAAATCTGCGTAAACTGGGGCCACTTATCCGGGATTTGCCGCCAGGTGTGACTGAGCATATCCGGGATCCGAAGATCATTCATCGTGATGGTCGCTGGTTGATGTTTTTAGGTGCACAGACAACGGAGATGAAAGGGCGGCTGGCCGTTTATCATTCTGAAGATTTACATCACTGGGAATTTGATCGCCTGTATGGCGATGAACTGGGTGACTATGGCTACATGTGGGAATGTCCGGATATTTTTGAAATCGATGGACAGTATTATCTGGTTTTTTCACCCCAGGGTGTAGACTCTGGCAGCCCGTTAAATACCGTGCCGCATCAAAACAGAATCGCCCACCTCACTTTTGGTGAAAATGATGAAGTGATCCTGTCACATCTTCAGCCGCTCGATTATGGTTTTGATTTTTATGCGCCGCAAAGTCTGCAGACTGAAGACGGGCGACGTGTGATGTGTGGCTGGATGGGGTTACCTGATGAATGGACACACCCTTCGTGCCGCTCTGGTCATTGGGTGCACCAGCTCACTGCATTGCGTGAGCTGAGTGTAAAAAATGGGAAATTAATTCAAAAGCCGCAAAAAGAATTGGAAAAGCTGTATTCAGAGGTCAGGGAATATCTGTTGGAAGATAGTCGTGTTGATCTGAAGACCAAGACTTTTGAACTGAGGACTCAGCTGGCATGGGGCAGCCGTCTGCGGTTATTTGAAGATACATCTTTTTTTGCTGAGTTATATTTAGATGCAGAAAAGCGTTGTCTGCTTTTTGACCGCTCCCATACGCAGCTGGAAGAAGGAGACACAGCCAGAGAGATTCAGCTGGATTCCGGTGTCGTTGATCTGCAGATTCTTGCGGACAACTCATCTCTGGAAGTGTTTATCAATGGCGGAGAAGCCGTGATGACTGCCCGTATCTTTACACCGGAAGGGGCTACCCAGGTTTCAGTAAAAGGAAAAGCGACGTTGCAGGTCTGTGAACTCAAAGTACCAGAGATGCCTTATTTGCGTTAAATCAGGTTACCGATATATTCAGATGATCCGTTTATTTTCCAGAATGGTTTGACTCAACCATCATTGAATCATCTGATTTACAAAAGGGTGAAATCAACATGGATTTCACCCTGCATTCATCTTCGTTGAACTGCACCCCGGCTGGCGCTTAATCATGTATTTCAGGTGAGTTGTTAACCAGTTGCGTTAATGCTTCTCTGGTGGGTAATGCGGTCATTGCTCCTTTTTGAGTCGTTGCCAGCCCTCCGCAACAGTTTCCCCATGTCACCGCGTCCAGAATTGCTGCCTCGTTCTGCCATGCATCAGATTCAGCCAGACGGCAGAGTAATCCGCCGACGAATGCATCACCGGCGCCGGTTGTATCGACCACCTGAACTGAACGACTCGGCACTTTGACTGTGTGGGTTTGAGTCACAACCCGCGTACCTTCAGCACCAAGCGTGATGACAATCAGAGGAATTGCATATTGTTGTAAAAATTGTAATGCGTCATCCATGGTGTTTTTGCCGGTAAGTTGTGTTAACTCTTCTTCAGAAAATTTTACCACATCGGCCTGGCGAACAACTTCCATAACGGTTGGGATCATTTCTTCCGGTTCCGCCCAGACTTCTTCACGTAAATTGGGGTCGAAGCTGAAAAATCCGCCTTGCTGTTTAATCTGTCGGATCGCTTCTTTTGTTGCACTTCTGCTGGGTTCATTTGCTAAGGCAATTGAGCAGACATGCAGCCATTCTCCAGCCTGGAATTCAGGAATATCCCGGACAGATAAAAACTGGTCTGCACTGGGTTTCACCATAAAAGTAAAACTTCTTTCGCCCTGATCATCCAGATCAACAACAACCGTTGAAGTTCGGTGTTCCGGATCGGATATTAAATGTTGTATGTTAACTTTTTCATGGGCTAAAGTTTGTTGCATAAATTTACCCATTGGGTCTTGTCCGACTCTGCCAAAAAATGCACAGTTTCCGCCTAATCGGGAAATACCGACGGCAACATTTGCGGGTGCACCACCCGGACATTTCAAATAATGTGCTGTTCCATCAGGAATTAGATCAACGACTGCGTCTCCGGTTAACCAAATCTTATTCACGGTTCTTCTCCTTTTTGATGTATCTCTATATTTTACCTGACTTGTTTCAGGTTATCACTGTGGATTTAATATATATTTATACAAATTTAATTAAATTTGATTGATATCCGAATTCTTTGAATTTTCTTGTTTCATCACAAACTATAAAAGTTGATTTTCACAGAAATAACATGGGCTTGATGTCATCATTGGTGTCTTGGAAGCATTCGTATTATTGGGCTTCCGGAATGATATGAAGCACATAGATGATTCAATTTTTCAGATGGCATATGTTTGCGGAAATGGTCTGATAAAATTAGTGAATGATATGTGATGATGTTTTTTTAAAAGTAAAATTATTCATTTTTATTAGATTGAATATAAAGTAACAATATATTTAATTTAGTGGGTTATATATTTTTTTGTATTTCATTGGATTGGTTTATTTCTGTTTTTATTTGATAAAGATATATTGTTTTATTTTTTTAATTTTTTGTGATGAATATCATTCAAAATATTTGAATATGAACGACAGCTTTAATGAATGTTATATTTTTCTCTTTTTTCTACAATAAAATATAAAATAGTTATTGATAAAAAAGGGTGCAGCATGGGAAAGCTGATTGAAGGTGTATGGCATGATGTCTGGTACGATACAAAAAGTAATGGTGGTAAATTTATCCGTGAAAATGCTGTATTTCGCCAATGGATATCAGAAGAGGATGGCGCTTTATTTACTCCGGAACCAGACCGGTATCATCTGTACATTTCACTGGCTTGTCCATGGGCACACCGGACACTGATTTTCCGTCATCTGAAGCAACTTCAACCCTATGTGGATGTCACCATCGTCTGCCCGGATATGTTATCCGAAGGATGGACTTTTGGTATTCCGGAGCCACTTTTTGGCTACACTCATCTGCATCAGTTGTATACCCGGGCTCAGTCTGATTATACCGGCAGAGTCACTGTACCCATCTTGTGGGATAAGAAAAGAAATACCATAGTCAGCAATGAGTCCTCAGATATTATCCGAATGTTTAACAGTGCGTTTGATTCGTTAACAGGTCATCAAGATGATTATTATCCACAGGAGCTGCGGCAAGAAATTGATCGATGGAATGATTATATCTACCCCCGAATTAATAATGGTGTCTACCGGTGTGGTTTTGCGACAAGCCAGGAAGCTTATGAAGAAGCATGTCACTCATTGTTTCAGGCTTTGGATAAGGTAGACAGTCATTTGGCGATCCATCGTTATCTGGCAGGCAACCGAATCACAGAAGCTGACTGGCGGTTATTTACGACATTAATCCGGTTCGATGCGGTTTATGTCGGTCACTTTAAGTGTAATAAGAAGAGAATTGCAGATTATCCGAATCTGAACGGTTATCTGAAAGAGCTCTATCAGATACCGGGAATCAAAGAGACAGTCGATTTTTATCATATTAAGCGTCATTATTATTTCAGCCATACCGGGATTAACCCGACTCAGATTGTTCCGTCCGGGCCAGATGTGGATCTTGAATCATCACACGGACGAGATCATCTTTAGATAGTCGCTCAACGCTCAATAAGTAACCCCCTGAAACCGGATTGTTTCAGGGGGTTTTGTGTTACATCATACTCAGATTAAGACAGGCGATATTATGCCTGACCAGCCTGAATTGCAGTCAGTGCGACGGTATAAACGATGTCATCAACCAGTGCACCACGTGACAAGTCGTTGACAGGTTTACGCATGCCCTGCAGCATTGGACCAATTGAGACCAAATCCGCAGAACGTTGTACTGCTTTGTATGTGGTATTACCGGTATTCAGATCCGGGAATACAAAGACTGTCGCTTTACCTGCAACCGGAGAGTTTGGTGCTTTAGACGCAGCCACGTTCTCCATAATCGCAGCATCATATTGAAGCGGACCATCAATGACCAAATCAGGACGTTTCTCCTGAGCAATACGGGTTGCTTCGCGAACTTTCTCAACATCTGCACCTTGTCCGGACGTACCTGTTGAGTAAGAAATCATCGCAACACGAGGATCAATACCAAATGCCTTGGCTGAATCTGCTGACTGGATTGCAATCTCAGCCAGTTGCTCTGCGTTTGGATCCGGGTTGATTGCACAGTCTCCATATACCAGTACCTGATCAGGTAATAGCATAAAGAAGATAGAAGAAACCAGTGAAGCACTTGGCGCAGTTTTAATTAACTGAAGCGGTGGACGAATCGTGTTGGCCGTCGTGTGAACGGCACCGGAAACCAGACCATCAACCTCACTTTTCTCGAGCATCATGGTGCCAAGCACAACAGTATCCTGCAGCTGTTCACGGGCAACAACTTCAGTCATACCTTTGTTCTTACGAAGCTCAACCAGACGAGCGACGTATTGCTCACGCACTTCTTCCGGGTTGATAATGGTAATGCCGGTTCCCAAAACAACACCTTGCTGATCGGCAACGCGTTTAATGTCTTCAGGGTTACCTAAAAGCACACATTCAGCAATACCACGTTCGGCACAGATCGAAGCTGCTTTCACCGTACGGGGCTCATCACCTTCAGGTAACACGATACGTTTGTTTGCGCGACGGGCATATTCAGTCAGCTGATAACGGAACGCTGGCGGGCTCAGACGTCGGACACCTGTTGTGGTTTCTGTCAGTGTATCAACCCACGGACCATCGATATGACTTGCGATGTGTTCGTTAACAAATTCAATACGCTCTTTATCATCCGCAGGCACTTCCAGACTAAAGCTTTGCAGGTTCAGAGAAGTCTGCCATGTATTACCCTGAGCTTTGAAGATTGGGAGTCCAGACTCAAATGCTGGTTTACACAATCCGACAATTTCTTTCGGAATGTCGTATCCGCCAGTGAGTAAAACAGCACCAATTTCCACACCATTCATTGCTGCCAGCGCTGCAGCAACAATCACATCCGGCCGGTCTGCTGAAGTTACAAGCAGTGATCCCGGACGGAAGTGTTCAATCATATTTGGCAGTGAACGTGCACAGAAAGTAATGCTCTTAATTCTGCGTGTATTGATGTCACCTGTGTTGACGACTTCAGCATTCAGGTGTTTTGCCATATCAATGGCACGGGTTGCGATCAGATCGACGCGCCATGGAATACAGCCCAGCACACGAATTGGGCTTGAATTGAAGATCTGCATGACTTCAAGGTTTGTCTGAAGTGCACTGTCAGCATCATCAAAGATTTCTGACAGGTCAGGGCGTGTACGGCCAGCTTCATCAACCGGTGCATTCAGCTTATTGATGATAACACCTGAAATGTGTTGGTTTTTTGTGCCGCCGAAATTAGAACAAGCCACTTCAATTCGCTCTTTCAATTGAGATGGGTTGTCAGTACCTGGTGTGGCAACAAAAACGATTTCAGCGCCCAGCGTTTTCGCAACTTCAGCGTTGACCTGGTTCGCAAACGGATGTTTACGTGTGGGAACAAGACCTTCAATCAGGGTGACATCTGAACCTGTGTTGATCGAGTTGTAGCGCTCAACGATGGTTTCCAGCAGAGCATCCATCTGCTCACTACCCATCAAGGCTTCCACTTTTGACATGGCCAGTGATTCAGCCGTTTTAATGTCACTGTTTGAGCTAAGGATGGTGGTGGTTAGATCAGGTTGGTCACCGCCGTGTCTTGGCTGTGCAATTGGCTTGTAAAAAGAAACTTTTACGCCTTTGCGCTCCATTGCACGGATTACCCCTAAACTTACACTGGTTAAACCAACACCAGCACTGATAGGGATCAGCATAATAGTACGAGACATGAATTGAGTACCTTCAGCTATAGATTGCAATATTTACGAAAGTGATATTGCAGAAAGGAATAAAGCCTAATAAACAATACGCGATGTTATATCAGACCCCGGAAAAAAAACTGGCTAACGTCAGGTTAGCCAGTTTTCATAATATTTAAATGCCTGTTAGTCGTGCAGTATCCTCTGCGATAACTAACTCTTCATTGGTTGAAATGACCATGGCCGGAATCCGGCTTGATTCCGTAGTAATCACACCTTCACCACCGAAACGGGCTTTCAGGTTCGCTTCACTGTCAGCTTCAACACCAAGAATGCCCAGACGGTTCAGCACCATTTCACGGATTGGTGCAGAATTCTCACCAATACCGCCAGTGAATACAATCGCGTCCAGACGTCCATCAAGACTTGCCGTGTAGCCGGCAACATATTTAGCCAGACGATGACAGAAAACATCCATTGCACGATTTGCATCTTCTTTTTTACCGTAGTTGTCTTCAACATAACGGCAATCAGAAGTGACCTCTGTTAAACCTTGTAAGCCTGATTCTTTCGTCAGCATGGTGTTAATTTGTTCAACAGAATAACCTAAAGTATCGTGCAGATGGAAAATGATAGCGGGATCAATATCACCACAACGTGTACCCATGACCAGACCTTCCAAAGGTGTCAGACCCATTGATGTATCAACTGACTGGCCATTTTTGATCGCACAGACAGAAGCGCCATTACCTAAGTGGCAGTTGATGATATTCAGTTCATTTTCAGGTTTACCCAGACGTTCAGCTGTTTCACGTGTGATAAACAGGTGAGATGTGCCGTGCATACCGTAACGGCGAATGCCATGTTCCTTATACAATTTATAAGGCAGCGCATAAAGATACGCTTCTTCAGGCATTGTTTGATGGAATGCAGTGTCGAATACAGCAACATTCTTTAATTGAGGAAATGCTTTTTGGGCCGCTTTAATCCCGATAACATGTGCCGGGTTGTGAAGCGGTGCAAATGTCGCTGAATCTTCAATACCTTTCAGAACAGCTTCATCAATCAGTGCAGATTGAGTGAACTGTTCGCCACCATGAACAATACGGTGACCAATAGCAGCCAGATTTTCTGCGAGTTCAGGTTTAGAGGCTAAAATTGTTTCAACAATAAATGCCAGTGCTTCTTCGTGAGCGGCACCATCACCAAGCTGGGCTTCATGTTTTCCATCCAGCTTCCATTTAATACGGGCTTCAGGCAGATGAAGACATTCTGCAAGGCCTGTAAGAGATTCATTACCGTTTTCAGCATCTACGATTGCAAATTTAAGTGAAGAACTACCGCAGTTTAATACTAAAACTAGCTTCGACATGACTAACTACCTGTATAATCGGTTTACATACAACAATGACCAAGCATAACCCAGTTAAATACTGCGTATACTAACTTTGGTCAAAAAACATCAGGGTGTATACCTAATCGTGATTCACTTAAAGGTTATACACTTTAATTATGGCCAATATTTATTTCAAAGTTGCTTAAATGACGAATCAAGGCAACAATGTCAGTAAAAGGGCACGCCAAGGATAGCGGCAATGTGGCCCGATAACAAAAACTTTTGTATAAATATGAACGTCAGGTAATATTTTGCAGAATTATTTTATTTTTTCAACTAATATTATAATCACTATGCAGGTGAGTGAGATGAGCTTATGAGTAATCATGCAGGAATAGTGCATAGCCTCAGGGATGGACAAAAGTACATGGACATCTGGCCGGTGCGGAAAGAATTATCACCTTTGTTCCCGGAACAACGTATTATCAAAGCGACTCGTTTTGGCATCAAAGTCATGCCGCCTGTTGCTGCTATCAGTGTCCTGACTCAGATGGCTTTCGATAATGCAGAAGCAATGCCTCAGTCTATTGTCATCGCATTATTCGCGCTCAGTTTGCCACTACAGGGGATGTGGTGGTTAGGTCACAGGGCGAACACACTGCTTCCGCCTGCCTTAGCTGGCTGGTACCGTGAGCTTCACCAGAAAATTCTGGACTCGGGGTTCGCGCTTGAGCCAATCAAAGCGAATCCGCGTTATAAAGAACTGGCGTTTATCCTGAATCGTGCATTTCGCCAGTTAGACCGCTCTGTACTTGAGCGCTGGTTCTGAAGATTCCCCTTTTTCATTTCTTTGCTGGTTGCCGGCTTTTCAGGCTGGCAGCTACGTCTGGTTTCATACGGTTTTTTGTCCGCTTAACGATAACCAAAAATCCCGCTTCCCTTTGGTGTAACTTGCTGGTAATAATGTCAAACACTGTATGACAAAAATTGAAGCAGAATAAAAAATTATTCATATTCTATCATAAGAAGATGAGGTTCAGTTTTCCGGTAAGTTTGCTCTGTAACGAAGTACCGGCTTGGTTGACTGAACGAATATACAGAATAACTATGATGATAAAAATAAAGGTTCAGATTCTTTTGGCCGGATAACCCGTAAAGATGAATGGCCTGAATTACACAACATCCGCATCCATCGTTAAAATTCAAGGAGTTAAGATGAAAGCAGGAAAAATATTTGCGACTGCTGTACTGGCAGGCGCTTCTTTAATTTCCTCCACTGGCCTGATGGCCAAAACCGCTAAGGTTGCGGTTTCTCAGATTGTTGAACACCCGGCACTTAATGCCACCCGTCAGGGGCTGCTGGATGGTTTGAAAGCGAAAGGCTTTGAACCGGGTAAAAATTTAGAATTTGAATATAAAACAGCACAGGGAAATCCAGCGATTGCGGTACAGATTGCCCGTCAGTTTGTCGGAGAAAATCCGGATGTTCTGGTTGGTATTGCGACGCCAACGGCTCAGGCACTGGTCTCTGCGACACGCTCGATCCCGGTTGTTTTCACTGCTGTGACAGATCCTGTCGGTGCAAAACTGGTGAAGAAGCTTGAAAAACCGGGTAAGAATGTGACCGGACTTTCGGATTTATCTCCGGTCAAACAGCATGTTGCATTGATTAAAGAGTTAATGCCAAACGTCAAGTCTATTGGTGTGGTTTATAATCCGGGGGAAGCAAATGCTGTCAGTCTGATGAATTTGCTGAAAAAAACCGCGAAAGAACAAGGCCTGAAAGTTGTTGAAGCGACGGCACTCAAAAGTGCAGATGTTCAGTCGGCCACACAAACTATTGCGGCCCGCTCAGATATTATCTATGCCTTGATCGACAATACCGTCGCCAGTGCTATTGAGGGCATGATTGTGGCAGCGAATCAGGCTAAAACACCTGTTTTTGGCGCGGCAACCTCTTATGTTCAACGGGGGGCAATTGCCAGCCTTGGATTTGATTACTATCAGATAGGGATCCAGACGGCTGATTATGTTGCCGATATTCTCAATGGTAAAGCACCAGGATCTTTAGATGTAAAAGTTGCCAAAGGGTCTGATTTGGTTGTGAATAAAACCGCAGCCGCTAAGTTAGGCTTTACAATCCCTCAGTCTGTTCTCGACAGAGCAACAAGTATTAAGTAAAACTTTGTCAGGGTTGGGTTGACCAATCCTGAATTTAAGCAGAAAGGGAGTAATTATGTCTGCTTTTGCTTTTTTTGGTGCACTGGAAATCGGGCTGATTTATGGTCTGGTCGCTTTGGGTGTGTATTTAACTTTCCGTGTCCTTGATTTTCCTGATTTAAGTGTGGATGGCAGTTTTCCGATGGGCGCTGCTGTGGCTGCAACGGCAATCGTTGCCGGTATTAATCCGTGGGTTGCGACGCTTTTAGCAATGGTGGCCGGCGCAATGACTGGCTGGGTAACAGCGTTTCTGACTGTGCGTTGTGGTATTTTGAATCTTTTGGCTTCAATATTAACCATGATCGCTGCATTTTCTATTAATATTCGCATCATGGGCAGACCCAATATAGCCCTGATTGGTGAAGACACGATCCTGACCCCTTTTGAATCTTTAGGCGATTCAATGTATATCCGTCCTCTGGTTGTGGGTGTACTTGTGCTGCTTTCTGCTCTGTTTGTCATTCGCTTACTGAACAGTGACTTCGGACTTGGTTTACGTGCGACTGGTGTCAATGCCCGAATGGTTGCCGCTCAGGGAGGCAGTACCGCATTTTATACGTATTTTGGTCTGGCACTTTCGAATGGGTTTGTTGGTTTCGCAGGCGCATTGTTTGCGCAGACAAACAGTTTTGCCGATGTCACTTCCGGTGTCGGAACGATTGTTGTGGGACTGGCTGCGGTTATTTTGGGTCAAACCCTGATCCCGGGCCGGAAAATATGGGTCGCGGTTGTCGCGGTGATTCTTGGGTCAGTACTCTATCGTCTTGCAGTTGCATTTGCCCTGAGCTCCGGCATGTTCGGGCTGCAGGCTTCCGATTTGAACCTTGTTACTGCGGTTTTGGTTGCGATTGCGTTGATTATGCCGCGTATGAAAAAAAATATGAAAAAGAAACATTCGCAGCCGGCTAAAACTGCTGAGAGTGATAACAGTAAATCCGGAGGTAAAGCATGATTCAGCTGGACAATATTCAGGTGACTTTTAACCCCGGAACAATTCTGGAAAACCGTGCGTTGCGTGGTGTATCGTTGCGGGTGCCGGAACATCAGTTTCTGACTGTAATTGGCTCGAATGGCGCCGGAAAATCGACACTTTTAGGTGCGGTGACCGGTGAAACGCCCATGGTTGGCGGGCAAGTTGTGATTGACGATACGGATGTGACCCGCCGGACGGTGGATGAGCGCGCAAATTTTTGTGCCCGGGTGTTTCAGGATCCGCTTGCCGGGACTTGTGGTGCACTCACCATTGAAGAAAATATGGCGCTGGCGTATATGCGTGGCAGAAGACGTGGCTGGGCACATGCCCTGTCATCTAAACGGCGCCAATTGTTTCAGGAACGTATCAGTATTCTGGGACTGGGTCTGGAAGATCGTCTGGGAGACAGTATCGGCTTGTTATCCGGCGGACAGCGTCAGGCTGTCAGCTTGGTCATGGCAACATTATCAGACAGTAAGCTGTTATTACTGGATGAACATACCGCAGCGCTCGACCCCCGGATGGCAGCATTTATTATCGATCTGACCAAACGGATTGTGAAAGAGTTCAATCTGACAGTGATGATGGTGACTCACTCAATGAAGGATGCACTGGCGTGTGGTGACCGGACGGTGATGTTGCATCAGGGTAAGATCGTGCTTGATGTTTCAGGTGAACAAAGACAAAACATGGATGTGCCTGACTTACTGGATATGTTTACTAAAGTCCGCGGCGAAGCGTTGTCGGATGATAGTTTATTATTAAGTTAAACAGTAACACTGAGTGAGATCCCCGGTTCTGTCTGATGAGACAGCCGGGGATCTTTGTATTTGAACCATTTATCAACGGTGGGTTCTTCAGAACGGTGCGTCAATCAGTTTGTTCCTGAACCCGTGCGATGACATCAACAATTGGTCCGACTTCGGTCAGTGTTCTGATTTGTCTGAACAGGTCACTGGCTTCGGGATAGGCTTGTTTCAGAAAGCAAAACCATTGCTTAATCCGGTTCGGGAAGTATTTGCCTTTGTCGCCTCTGACTTCACAGTCAGAATATTTAATTAATAACCCCAGCACCTCTTTCCAGGGCATGGGTGGGTGATTGTACTTAATCATATTTCCCAGATTAGGCGTATTCAGTGCGCCCCGGCAGATCATCAGATCATTGACGCCGGTTGTCTGCCGGCAGCGTTGTGCATCGTGAAAACTCCAGATCTCACCATTGGCGATGATTGGTATATCCGACCGGTGACGAATTTTCTCAATGTATTCCCATTTGATTTCACTGGCCTTGTATCCGCCGGTTTTTGTCCTGGCGTGAATTGTCAGTTCATCTGCACCAGCCTGTTCAACAGCATCGACGATCGAGAAACAATCATCCGGGTTTTCCAGCCCCAGTCTGATTTTTGCCGAAACAGGAATGTCAGCCGGAACAGCCTCCCGGCAGGCTTTTACGATTCGGTAAATTTCTTCCGGGAAGGCAAGCAGTGCGGCACCACCTTTACTTTTGTTAACCAGTTTAGCCGGGCAGCCGAAATTCAGGTCAATGCCATGTGCGCCCATTTCAGCTGCACGGTGAGCATTTTCAGCCATCCATTGTGGGTGCTGGCCTAAAAGCTGCACATTCACCGGAACACCTGAACGTGTTTTTGAACCATGGTGAAGTTCAGGGCAAAGGCGGTAAAAAACGTGTTTCGGCAAGAGTTGCTCAACGACACGGACAAATTCTGTCACACACAGATCATAATCGTTGATTTCGGTCAGGAGATCCCGCATTAAATAATCCAGTACGCCCTCCATCGGGCCAAGTACAACTCGCATATCATTCATATTCTCAATTTCAGGACGCGAGATTGTAGTCCGGGTTGATTAAAATGTCACTCTAATGCTTCAGGGAAGTGTTATCCTGCATTGGTTCTGAGGTATAATAACCGGCTGAATGAATCTTGAATATTACGGCATGAGTTATCAATTATTAGACACGGCTGATTTGCCGTCTTCTGAATCCGCTTTTTTTATTGAAGGGGCAATGCTGGCAGCCAATATGACATGTCAGCCTTTGTCACCGGCCACATGGCAATCTCTCCTGTTCAATACACTGGATGATGAGGCTGAGAAGCAGGTTATGTCGCACTATCAGCATCAATATGATGTTCTGGCTCAGCCAGAGCATGGCTTTTATGCTTTATTGGAAAGACTTACCGCTGAAGACATGGCCGATTTTGCGGAAGGTTTTATGACCATCTGGCCTGTTGTGGAAGCTGGCTGGCTTGAGACGGATGTATCCGATGGCACGCAGCGAATGTTGCAGGGATTGCTGACAACATGGATGCTGGCAATTGATGAAACGCAGACACATCAGGAGATGCTGCAGGCCGGGTTGACTGAATTACCTTCATATAAAGAAATGGCGCCGAATTTACCATGGATGATTCAGGAAGTTTTTGCCTCAGCTGATGCGGCGTTAACGGGCCATCAGGGAAGCCGTCTGAATCCTTATAAAAGCGTCAGCAGAAATGATACCTGCCCGTGCGGGAGCGGGAAAAAATTTAAGCATTGTTGCCTGAACTGAGCGTTAGCAATGCAGTCTACAGGATATGTCATCTCAATAAGAGACAGAAAGAACAGTCCGGGAGAAAACTGATTGAGTTTTCAGACATGATTCTGACAAAGAAACCAGCAGATTGGTTATATCTGAGTGATTGAAATTTTATAGAATGTGAGTCGTACTAAAGCGACAGCCGGGGTTTAGATTATTTATGAAAAAGTGTTTTGCATTGCTCATGTGCAGTTTTATGGTTTATGCCACTCCTGAAGATGTATTGAGCACCAGACTGGCATTGACTGATGGTTTTTCAGCTCATTTTTCTCAGAAAGTGCTGGGACCCGAAGGGGATTTGGTTTCACAAGGTAAAGGCACGGTTGATATTGCCCGTCCAAGCCTGTTTCGCTGGGAAACAACCTCCCCGGATGAAAATCTCTTAGTGTCAGACGGAAAAACCGTTTGGTACTACACGCCATTCGTGGAACAGGTCACGATTTACAATCAGGCTCAGGCGACTGAACAGACGCCATTTGTTCTGCTGACCCGGAATCAGAAAACGGACTGGGCACAATATCAAATCACACAAAAAGGTGATGAATTCACCCTGATTCCTGTTTCACATAATCAGCAGGGAACATTTCATATCCGGATTGATGCCAAAGGTGTTGTCAAAGGGTTTGACGTGATAGAGCAGGATGGCCAGCGTAGTCTGTTTACATTTGAACAAATACAGTTGCAACGGCCGTCAAAGACTAAATTTAAGTTTAGTATCCCTGATGGTGTTGAAATTGATGATCAACGACAATAAAGCAAACTCACGTGGATAACTATCGTTTAGATTTTTCAGGAGACGAAGATTTTCGTCCTTTGGCCGCCAGAATGCGGCCGAAAAAAATAGAACATTACATTGGTCAGCAGCATATTCTCGGACCAGGAAAGCCCTTGCGCCGTGCTGTAGAAAGCGGGCACCTGCACTCGATGATTTTATGGGGACCGCCCGGCACGGGAAAAACCACGCTGGCTGAACTGGCTGCTGGTTACGCCAGTGCCAAGGTTGAGCGGGTCTCTGCGGTGACTTCGGGGGTGAAAGATATCCGTGCTGCGATTGAACGGGCCAGAGAAAACAAGATGACAGGTTTCAGAACCATCCTGTTTGTGGATGAGGTTCACCGGTTTAACAAGTCTCAGCAGGATGCTTTTCTGCCACATATTGAAGATGGCACCGTTACATTTATTGGTGCGACCACTGAAAATCCTTCTTTTGAATTAAATAATGCATTGCTATCCCGGGCGAGGGTATACAAGCTGAGTGCGCTGACGGCGACTGATATTGCTAATGCTCTGACTCAGGCAATTGAGGATAAATCCTGCGGGATGGGAAATATCCCTGCTGATTTCAGAGAAGACACTTTATTGCGGCTGGCAGAACTGGTGCAGGGTGATGCCCGGATGGCGTTGAATTATCTTGAACTGCTGTATGATATGGCTGAAGAAGATGATGAAGGTGCAAAAGTTATCAACCTTGCACTGCTTGCTGAGGTGGCCGGGGAGAAAGTGGCCCGCTTTGATAACCGGGGTGATGTCTGGTATGACCTGATTTCTGCGGTTCATAAGTCAATTCGGGGTTCAAATCCCGATGGTGCCCTTTACTGGTCAGCAAGAATGATCAATGCCGGGTGTGATCCTTTGTATATCGCACGGCGTTTGCTGGCCATTGCTTCAGAAGATATTGGTAATGCAGACCCCCGGGCGATGCAGGTTGCGTTATCTGCGTGGGATTGCTTTACCCGGGTTGGCCCGGCAGAAGGTGAGCGGGCGATTGCTCAGGCCATTGTTTATCTGGCCTGTGCGCCAAAGAGCAATGCGGTCTATACCGCCTGGAAGCAGGCCCTGCATGATGCGGCTTCGACGCCGGAATATGAAGTGCCTCACCATTTGAGAAATGCGCCGACAAAACTGATGAAAGAGATGGGGTATGGTCAGGGCTATCGTTATGCACATGATGAGCCGGGAGCTTATGCCGCCGGGGAAGCTTATTTTTCTCCTGAAATGGCAGGTACCCGCTATTACTACCCAACCGAAAGGGGCCTTGAAGCTAAAATTAAGGATAAGTTGAATTATCTGTCAGATTTAGATGCAAAAAGCTCACAAAAGCGCTATGAAAAGTAATGAGTTTTCGTTATCTTCTGTAGTCTGGCTTTGACTGGCCGGGGCTCACAGATTGAGCCATGGTTCAGATTCTCAGATTAGAAAGAATAAAATCGTCTGTTTTTCTTTGAAAATGTCTTAGAAAAATTTTTTTACAACAAAACAAGCATAGGATTAGCAATGCTGGATTCTAAATTACTTCGTGCCGAACTGGAAGAAACAGCGGCAAAACTGGCGCGTCGGGGATTTAACCTCGATGTAGATACGATTCGTCAACTTGAAGAGCAACGTAAGTCGATTCAGGTAGAAGTTGAAAATTTACAATCCACTCGCAACTCCATCTCCAAGCAAATTGGCCAGAAAATGGCGGCCGGTGACAAAGAAGGTGCAGAAGCCATTAAGCTGCAAATCGGTTCTCTTGGTAGTGATCTGGATAAGAAAAAAGTTGAACTGGCTGAAGTGCTGGAGAAACTTGAAACGATCGCTATGTCCGTACCGAATCTTCCGGATGATTCAGTGCCAGACGGCAAAGATGAAAATGATAATGTTGAAATCTCCCGTTGGGGAGAGCCTGCGACTTACGACTTTGAAATTAAAGATCATGTTGATTTAGGTGAGTTGAGTGGCGGGCTGGATTTTGCTTCTGCAACCAAGCTGACGGGCGCACGTTTTATCGTGATGAAAGGCCAGTTTGCCAGACTGCATCGTGCCATTGCACAGTTTATGCTGGACTTGCATACACAACAGCATGGTTACACGGAAATGTATGTGCCTTATCTGGTGAATGCCGATAGTTTGTATGGTACAGGGCAATTACCAAAGTTTGGTCAGGATCTGTTTCATACTGAACCGCTGACAGAGAAAGTGAACGATGAGGAACCACGTAAGTTGTCACTGATTCCGACAGCGGAAGTTCCGCTGACGAATATTGTCCGCGATACGATTGTGGATGAGGCAGATTTGCCGTTGAAAATGACGGCACATACGCCATGTTTTCGCTCAGAAGCTGGTTCCTATGGCCGGGATACCCGTGGGTTGATTCGTATGCACCAGTTTGACAAGGTGGAGCTGGTTCATATCTCCCGCCCTGAAGATTCAATGGATGCACTGGAAGCGTTAACCGGACACGCAGAAAAAGTCTTGCAGATGCTGGAATTGCCTTATCGCAAAGTCGTGTTGTGTACCGGAGATATGGGTTTTGGTTCACGCAAAACTTATGATTTGGAAGTGTGGGTACCTGCTCAGGAAACTTACCGTGAAATTTCTTCTTGTTCTAATATGTGGGACTTTCAGGCGCGCCGGATGCAAGCACGTTTCCGTCGTAAAGGGGAGAAGAAACCAGAGCTGGTCCATACACTCAATGGTTCTGGTCTTGCTGTTGGACGGACGATGGTTGCGATTATGGAAAACTTCCAGCAGGCGGATGGCCGGATTGCTATCCCTTATGTACTACAAAAATACATGGGTGGTTTGACACATATCGGTTAAGTTGCCGGGATGTACAAGAGAAAAAACCAGATGTGGTGACGCATCTGGTTTTTTATTGTCTGATGTGTTTGTTATGAGCGGATTTTTTTCCAGAGGGGTGTTTGTGAGATAAAAATGAACACAATCACACCAAACAACAGACAGGAAACCGGACTGGCAATAATACTGCTGAACAGGTTTGTTAGACTGTCCTGTTCGATGAGCATCGCCCGGCGCCAGTTTTGGTCCATCAGATCGCTGAGAATCACACCGAGAATGACTGGTGCGACCGGGTACTGATACATACGCATGAAGTAACCCACGATACCGAATCCCAGCATCCACCATACATCCGCCAGTGCATTGTTTATCGCGTATGCGCCGACTACGGATAAAATCATAATCAGTGGCACCAGAATGCCTTTGGGACAGGTGACCAGTTTACTGAAGACCTTAATGCCAGTCAGACCAAAAATGAGTACAAAAATATTAGCCAGCGTCAGGTTGCCGACAGTAAACCAGAACATATCCGGATTATCTGTCAACAGTAATGGTCCGGGATTTAATCCGTGAATAAATAGCGCACCAATAAAAACAGCAGTGACAGCATCACCGGGAATACCAAGTGTCAACATCGGGATATAAGCGCCGCCAACCGCAGCATTATTTGCCGATTCCGGCGCTATCAGGCCTTCTTTGGCACCCTGACCAAACGGAACGTCCGGCTTTTTGGTGCTGCGTTTGGCATAGTCATAAGCCATCAGGGAAGCGATATCACCACCGGTGCCGGGCAGTGCGCCAACAATCACCCCCAAAACGGAAGATTTGAGACTGAGTGGCAGATATTTCCTGATTTCACTCAGATCAGGAATGATTTTGTCCAGAATCTGCTTCATAGCCGGTTTATCCATAAAATGTAGCTGGATCAGAACTTCAGATAAACCAAACATGCCGATCATGACCGCCACCGGATTGATGCCATCCCATAATTCAACAATTCCAAAAGTCAGACGTTCTTCTGCGGTCATCGGATCCATCCCGACTGTACCCAGCAGAATACCCAGTGCGCCGGTGAATAATCCTTTTGAAAATTGTCCCTGAGACATCGAACTAATCAGCATAATGCCGAGAATACCAATCATAAAATAGTCACGGGGCTGGAGTTTAATCGCGATTTGGCTGATGAATGGTGCAGCAAAAGAGAGAATGATAATCCCGACAAATCCGCCAATGACTGACATGACAGTGGACAGGCCAATTGCCCGCCCGGCTTCGCCTTTTTGTGCCAGTGGAAAGCCGTCAAATGCTGTGGCAATCGCAGAGGGGGCGCCGGGAATATTGAGTAATATTGCAGTTCTTGAACCGCCGTAAACACCACCCATGTAAACGCCTACCATCAGGCACAGCGCATGATCCAGCTCCCAGGAGAAGGTGAAAGAAATCAAAATAGAGACGGCCATCGTAACGGATAACCCCGGAATGGCACCGATATAAATACCGAGAAAGGTGCCCAGTGCTGTGAGTGCAAGTTGTTCTGGTGAGAACCATGAGGTGAAAAACAGATGTAGTGCTTCCATGATGAGCTTATACCTCAAAGCCGGTGAGTTGGGTCAGCCATTCGCTCTCCGGCAGGATGACCTGAAAGACGCCCCTGAAAATCAGGTAGATAACAGCCAGTGACACCACGCTGATTAAGAGTGTTTTTACCCCGTTTGTACCGTGAAATATTTTGATCGTCACAAACAGAAAAACCAAACTTGCCGGCAAAAAACCAACGAGACTAAGCGCAAAGGCAAAAGCAATCACCGAGATCATCATGATGATGATCTGCCGGGGAAGCACGCGTCTCCAGAAAGATATCATGGGCAGTGTTGGTGGGCTGATCCGACAGCTCCGGACAAAAGAAAAAACAGAAGCAACCAGCATGATCAATGATGCAAGTACCGGGAAAAATCCGGGAGCGCTCCATGCTGTAAAGCCGGAAATTTGCGATGACTGGACAACTAAAAAAAAACTGAGAATGACAGTGAGCCCGTTGAATACCAGTTCACCCGGTTTTCTGGTTCTGGTCGTCATGAGTGATATTTCCTTGTGAATGAACAGATAAAATACATCTGACATGGAGATGATAACGCATCCCCATGTCAGTCAGGATGACTATAAAAATAGTCTCTGTGGTCATCCGGTGCTGTGATTGATGACCGCAGATCCTGAAGAAGCAGCGCCGTTTTCTACTCTGATATCTTCGGGATGTTGAACGCTTCAGGAGAAAACTTCGCACCACCCGCATTATAGATTGTCCACGAACCGACAGAACGGAATCTGTCTAAATACTTGACGGCTTCCTGACCGCTGAGCCCCAGATATTCATAACCTTTACTGTCAAGCATCTGGCGGAAATTATCCTGTCTGGCTGCGCTGTTAAACGCATCGGATAATTTTGCAACGACATCCTCCGGTGTGTCTTTTTTGACAAATACACCGAAGAAAGCGCTGTAAGGCAGCTGTTTGGCAAGCTCAGGAAAATAAGTGGTCGCCGGCTGAATGCCCGGAAGCTGCGCATTGGGCTTTTTATCCATTAAACCAATCACTTTCATCTGTCCGGCGCGGATATATTCTCTGGCAGGGCCATAGGTTGTCGGCATGACATCGATGGCGTGACTCAAGAGTGCTGTCAGTGCCTGACCATCTCCGTTGTAAGGCACAGAGGTCACTTCAAAATTCTCTGTTGTTTTCAGGATTGAAAGTAAGATAGAGGGCAGTCCGGCCGGACCGGTTGAGCCTGCTTTAACCGTTTTCGGATGTGCCCTGGCATACGCAACAAATTCTTTCAGATTGTTATAAGGCGCATCGGTTCTGGCAACAAATACGGAAATGCCCTGAGCCAGTAGCGAAACCGGAATCATGTCACTGTAATCTGTTTTGGATAACCCGAGCACTTTATAAATCTGTGGATTTTCTGCGCCCATCAGCAATGTATACCCGTCGGCTCTTTTGGCGTTCACATACTTTGTGGCTAAAGCGCCGCCAGCGCCGGGACGGTTGATCATGATAATGTCGGTGTTGAGTTTTTTTTCTGCTGCCGGTGTAACGGTTCTCATCACGCTGTCTGTAGAGCCTCCGGCACCCCACATGATGATTCCCTGAATATTTTTGGCCGGAAAATCTCCGGCAAAGGCGATATGAGAGATTGCCATGGATAAAATGGCAATCAGACTTTTTAAAGGTTTCCCGTACATAAACTCGTCCTGATTTGATGGTTTGAAAGGCTGACACCTGTCTGTGAGGTGCTGACTTACTATTATGTAAATAAATGTACCAGCGAACTAGTACGTTTTCTACTGTTAATTTCTGCATGTCATCACAAGGATTTATTCTGAGTGAAAAGAATTATCCCCGGTGGCAGTTTTGAACCGGTGGATCATCAGGACAGGATGGTTGCATTGAGTCAGATCATGTCTTGATTTCTAAGTGATAAAATGTTTAAACATATGGTCATTCTTTGATATACCGTCATCAGTTCAGCGCCTGCAGTGCTGATTCAATTGACAACGCAGGCGTTGCTGAATCGTCGGTGCTGAATTGGGATTGCCCGGAGTACAAAAATATCGTCAGAAGGTCTGCTCATTCTGAATACGAAAACTCCGGCATACTGGTCATATCGTTCAACATGAATTCCGGGAGAAAATAATAATGCAATGGAAATGTTACTGGTTCATTTTACTGGCAGGGATAAGCATCAGCGCATCCGCCTATTCGGGGCCTTCCCATACCGGCTATTACCGGCAACCAGCCTTACACGGAGATCAACTGATTTTTGTTGCTGAGGGTGATCTCTGGACGGCTCAGACGAATCAGAAAATGGCACACCGTTTAACATCCCGGCGAGGGATGGAAGATGATGCCATTATTTCTCCGGACGGCAGACAGGTTGCATTTGTCGCAAATTATGATGGTGCCAGAGAAGCTTATGTGATGCCGATCGATGGTGGCATTCCGGCGCGCGTCACCTTTGAACAGATGAATGTCCGGTTGCAACAATGGACAAAGCAGGGCGGCATTCTCTATGCGACGAATCATGTCACAGGTCCGCTGGGTACCTGGCAGTTAAAAGAAGTGAATCCGGATACACTTAAAACCCATGTCTTGCCGCTGTATAACGCGAATCAGGGTGTGATTGATGAAGCGGGAAATACGCTTTTCTTTGCCCGGTTCGGCACTCAGGTCAGTGGTGATAAACTCCGGGCTTACCGTGGTGGAGCTCAGGGCCAGATTTGGCGGTTTCAGCCAGGCAGTCAACAGGAAGCGCAGCTGTTAACCCCTGCCGGGAGTGGTTCGGCCAGCGATCCGATGTTCTATCAGGGGAAGGTCTATTACCTGTCGGATAAAAGCGGTAATCCAAATTTGTGGTCGATGAATCCGGATGGATCAGACAAAACACAGTTGACGTTTTATACCCGCTTTCCGGTCAGAACCCCGGATTTGAGTGAAGGCAGAATCGTGTTTCAGCTGGGAGCGGATCTGATGATCTATACGATCACTCCCCCGCAAGCACAGACTACCGGCAAGCCGGCAGACCCAAGAGATAGTTCGGCTCAGGCGCAGTTATTGCCGCTGCAACTGGTGTCGGACCAGCCATACCGGCAGCCTCGCTGGATTAAAAATCCGCTTGATTACGAAAGCAGTACGACCATCACTCCCGATGGCAACCGGGTTGTGATTACAGCACGGGGAAAAGTTGCGGTCGCGACGACGGACGGAACCCGTTTGACTGAAATTCAGACCCCGGCACACAGCCGGGTAAAATTGGCCCGTATGAGCCAGGACAAAAAGTGGATTTACGCCATTTGTGATGCTTCAGGCGAAGAACAGATTTGGCAGTTTGCGGCTGACGGAACTGACAAAATGAAGCAGATGACTCACGAAGGTCACTCAATTCGCTGGAGTTTGAGTGAGTCTCCGGATGGTAAGCATTTGCTGACCGATGATAAAGACGGTCATCTGTGGCTGGTCGATGTACAAACGGGAAAAATGAAGCAGATTCTTGATCATGGTCCGGTCAATGATGCCTTCGGGACTTATCAGTGGTCGGATGATAGCCGGTATCTTGCGATTGGCACGATGCCGGACAATGCGGATCGTTCAACGATAGTGTTATATGATTTGGCAACGGGTTATTCTCAGCAGCTGACGTCGGGTAAGTACAATTCATTTTCTCCCGGCTTCAGTGCCGATGGTCAGTGGCTCTACTTTTTATCTGATCGCCACTTTGAAGCGATTTCATCTTCACCGTGGCAAGACCGAATTTCTGACCCGGTGTTTGCCGGCCAGACCGGTATTTTTGCTTTTGCGTTGGATCCGCAGGCAGAATTTCCGTTCCGGCCGGTCAGTGAATTGACAAACAAGCCAGACGCTGAGCCACAATCACAACCGGATGACAGCGTGCCAAAAGAAGCGTTACCGGCGGAAGATGAGCAGCCTGATTCGTCTTCGAAAGTCACATCTTCGCAAGCAGAACAGACTCGTGCTGAGCCATTAAAAACTGAGTCTGTAAAAGCGGAGCCTGAACAGGCAGCAGGTCAGGCTCAGCCAGAGAAGACGGATGATTCACTGAAGTCTGAACAGCCTGTTGATGCCGGCAGTATGGCGCAGAAAAATAAACAGGAGATTCTGCCTGAACCTGAATCAGCACCGGGGTGGAAGACGATTCAAAAACGGCTCTGGCAGGTGCCGGTTAAGGCAGGCAAATATGCTCAGCTTCGGGTGGGGAAAAACGGCCTGTATTTACTTCGTGAAGGGCAGTCAGGAAACAACCAGCTGAAATTTGTACGTTATGCCGATCGTCAGGTGAGTCTGAATACCGTCTCCGGTGGTATCAGTCGTTATGAACTTTCCCAGGATCGGGAACATTTATTCGTCGTTTATGACAGCGATGGCTATGTGGTTCCGGCGGGTTCATCATTGCCGGGAAGGATGGGCCGTTACCGGGTCAATGTAAATCAGTGGCATATGCAGGTCAATCCGGTTGATGAGTGGTTACAGATGTTCCACAGTGCATGGCTGATGCATCGGGATATGTTTTATGATCCATCGATGCGGGGCGTTGACTGGAATCAGGTCAAAACACAGTTAGAACCGTTGGTTTCACGGGTTTCAGATCGTGATGAGCTTGCGGATTTACTTGGGCAGATGACCAGCCGGTTAAATTCGCTTCACTCACAGATTAATGCCGGTGAAGATTTGCCTGAAGCAGTTGAAACCGCTGATGCTGCCAGTCTGGGAGCTGTACTCGTTCAAACCGGAAAAGGCGTACAGATTGAGCACATTTATCAGGCTGATCCCGAAGTTCCGGAAATGGCCTCTCCACTGGCGAAGCCGGGAGTCGATGCTGAAAACGGTGATTTGATTGTTGAAATCAATAAGCGCCCGGTTGCTTCACTGGCAGATGTGAGCCAGTTATTAAGAAATCAGTTTGATCAGCAGGTGTTGCTGACGCTCAGCCGATCCGGAAAAACACATCAGGTCATTGTTTATCCTGTTGATGCAAAGAAAAGCCGCAATTATGCATGGCAGGACTGGGCAGAACAGAATCAGCAGCAGGTGAGAGAGCAAAGTGATCATCAGATCGGCTATATCTATCTGCATGCGATGGTCAGCAAAGATGCCGGAACTTTTGTCCGGGAATTTTATGCCAATATTGACAAGCAGGGGCTGATTATTGATGTACGGAATAATCAGGGCGGAAATATTGATTCCTGGGTTCTGGATAAACTGATGCGCCGGACCTGGATGTACTGGAAGTCGCGGCATGGTGGCGCTTACCCGAATATGCAACAGGCATTCCGCGGGCATATTGCTGTTTTGGCGAATCAGATGACTTATTCTGACGGCGAGACCTTTACTGCCGGCGTTAAAGCGCTGAATCTCGGGCCGGTCATTGGTATGAGAACCTTTGGTGCCGGTGTCTGGCTGGATAACAGTAATAATTTGACGGATTGGGGAAGAGCCCGGGTTGCACAATATCCTCAGTATTCAGTTGATGGCCAGTGGTTGATTGAACAACATGGCGTCGCCCCCACGATCGAGGTCGATAACCTGCCATATGAAACCTTTATGGGGCATGATGCGCAGTTACAAAAAGCGATTGATTATCTGAATGATAAAATCAAAACCTCGCCTCTGAAACCATTAGAGCCGGTGGTCGAAGCCGGAACAACGGTTCAGGCTGCGGATATCCCGGCTTCCGGCTTATGAGCGCAGGATTTAAAATCCGGGTGTTATCCATACAGGGTTGATAAAAACAGGTTTTTGTCAATACAGGCTTTATCAATACAAAAAATCGCTCAGTCATGAAAACCACCGGCGCATGGGTTCCGGTGGTTTTCATCAGAAATATCGGTTACGAGAGTTTAAATGATTCGACCAGCTGAATGAGTGATTTGTTCAGCTGACTCAGTTTATCTGTACCGCTTGAGATGATTTCACCGTTGTCATTTAAGGTGTTGACCACATCATGGATGGCATTCATATTTTTGCTCATCTCTTCGGAAACAGTACTTTGTTCCTGAGCTGAAGTTGCAATATGAGTGGATAAATCGCTGATCGCTTCAATTGAACCAATCATCCCTCCAATCGAAGTACCCACTTCAGACGCACTTTCTGAAGTTTTACTTCCGTTGGCTTGTGTTGATTTGACTTTGGCCGCAACTTCATTACTGGCGGTATTCAGTGAAGAGAGCATTTCTGAGATTTCTTCGGTGCTCTGGCGTGTTCTGGATGCCAGTGTGCGCACTTCATCTGCCACCACCGCAAATCCACGTCCCATTTCGCCGGCCCTTGCAGCTTCAATCGCCGCATTGAGCGCCAACAGGTTGGTTTGCTCAGCGATATCTTCAATCACACTCAGTACGTTGGTAATCTGTAAAGTCACCTGTTCCATTTTTTCGGTAGAACGGAAGGTGTTATCCAGTTCTTCGACAAGTTGATTGACACTATCAACCGCCTGCTGGACAAGGGCCCGGGAACGATAAGCTTCTTCCGTTGTTCCCTGCACCTGCTTTGCCGTGTCTGAGGCATTACTTGCCACCAGTTCCGAGCTTGAGCTCATCTCAGTCATTGCCGTCACAATCAGGTCCGTTTCTGATTTATGTGAACTTAATAATTGCTCATTGGAGTGAATTTTCCCCCGGACACCTTTGACTTCATGATCAATATCTTTTGTGATATCCGAGACCAGAATCATTTGTGACTGAAGCTGTTCGATAAAGGTATTAATGCTTTGGGCAATGATACCCAGATCATCTTTGGTTTTGACGGTCAGACGTTGAGTCAGGTCGCCATTCCCGCTTGCCAGCTCCTGAACCAGCTGACGTAAAGAGACAATCGGGGCAAACGATAAATTCAGTAAAACAATCGTGACCGGGATAATAATGAGTGCACTGACCAGCAGAGCAATGGTAATCGATTTGTTCAGCTGATTTGTATTGCGGTCAATCACAGCCTGATCGATATATCCATTCATGTGCCATTCTTTCCCGGAGACATTAAACGTTTTTTTTATGGTGGAGACTTCTGCCTGTGGTGGCAGACCGGAAAAAATCATGGTACCGGCACTGTCAGTCAGGCTGAAATAAATCCCTTCTTCCTGATTCTCTTCTAAAAGAGACTGAACCTGGGTCAAATCAATAAAAAACAGGTTGCCCTGATTGTTCCCTTTTGGCACCACGATGGTCAGGACCGCTGTACCTTTTTCAAGCCGGACATCACTGACAGTGATATTCCCTCCGGCAGCTGACAACATATCCAAATATTTTTTTGCCTGTACCGGGTCATTGACTGCACCATTTGCACCAATAACCAGTTCATAGGCAATTTTTACAATCCGGTAAAACCCGGTTTGTTCCATCGTCTGTTTCACCTGAGTCAGGGAAAAATTAGTCGATCTGGCGATGGAGAGTTTGGCGCTGATTTCCTGGCTGATAATTTTTTGCACCAGTCCAATCTGGTTGTCGATTTGAGCAGAATAGGCCGCCTGAACATAACGGCTGATAAAATAGTTTGCACTGATTGTGGCTGTGACAATTGTAGCAATAATGATGAGCAGTACCATGGAGAGCAGCTTGAACTTAAACGACAGTGACTTCATTGGTATGGCCCTCGTTTTTTTAAGGCTTAAACGAATCATTTAAATATAGAAATGTTGTTATGCCTTTACATTTAAATGTTATTTTTTGTGACATTCGGGTGCTGTTCCCCGCAAAAAAGAGATTCTTGAGCTTAAGGTCAACAGACCCTGGTTGGCAGGTTTTTCTGAATCCAAAAACCTGCCACTTAGTGCTCAACTGTTCGCTGACTGTCTATTGCTGCTGGATTTCATTGAGAAGTCCAATCAGTCCGGGGTTCTCTTTTTTGAACTTGTCATAAACAGGCTGAACCGCTTTTTGAAATGCAGGAATATCACTGTCAGTAAAAGTGACGCCAGCCTGTTTCAGTTTTCCGATGGCCTGGTCCACATAATTTTTCCAGTTCTGTTCCTGCACTTTGACGGTTTCTGCTGCAACCTGAGTTAATACCTGCCGCTCCTGATCGGTAAAACGGTTCCATGCAGAGGTCGAAACAACCAAAACATCCGGCACCATGGTGTGTCTGTCGTAGGAGTAATGTTTTTTCACTTCATAATGTTTGGATGAGAAAAACGATGGAATATTATTTTCAGCACCATTAACCAAGCCGATTTGCAGCGCAGAATATAATTCACTGTAGGCGATGGGCACGGGAATCGCGCCGAGGGCATTCATCATATCCATGGGAAGTGACGAGTTTTGTACCCGAATTTTCAAACCTTTCAAATCTGCCGGGGTTTTTATGGGTTTATCCGTGTAAAAGCTGCGGGAGCCGGCATCAAGAAAAGCAAGCCCGACAAATCCGACACTCTTGGTGGATTCAAGGATTTTAGTCCCGATGCTTCCCTGCAGTACTTTGTCATACTGAGCGCGGTCTTTAAACAAATATGGCAGTGCCAGCACTTTGTAGTCGTCGGAATAGTTGGTTAAAAGCGATGCGCCGACTTTTGTGATCGCGACATCACCCTGCTGAACCATTTTCAACAGAGCCGTTTCATTGCCGAGTTCTCCGCCCGGATACATTTTTACATCCATCCCCGCACGTTTTTTTACCTCAGCAGCAAACCAGTCCAGAGATGCACTGACGGGATGTTCCTGTGGTAATTCGTGCGCAACAATCATGTTGCTCGCGCTGGCTTTGAAAACACTGAACATCAGTGTCAAAGTAAGGCTGAATATGACTAATAATCGCATGTGTTCACCTGTTTGTTTGAAAGTAAGGCTGTCAGTTTTAATGTTGCTGTAAGTGAAAGCTCTGCAGGCTCAGGACGACCTGTTGTGATGACCTGATATATCAGGTGAGCTTTCACTTAATTCTGGAATACTTGATGACATTGTTTTTAATAGTTTTTAACTATTACTGATGATTGTGATGAAGATTAAAAGATGGCTGAAATACAGATGGATATGATTTTATTGATATTTTTTATTGCTCTGTTTTGAAAGTGCAACGTATTCAACAAGTTAGTTGAGGGTATCAACAAATCATTGATGAAATTTATGAATGATGATTTTGTGATGCTCTTCATTTTTTTTGTGTACTGACCATGAGAATTTTTTCTGATGGCGACCACTGATGTGGGATAAATTACTGTATCCGGTCTGTTTTACTGTTAGACTTTGCTCCCGTTCCGGTCAGCAAAAAGGTTGCTCTGTCATGATGAAAATAATCAATAACAGCTGGAAACCGCGATGGTTTGCAGTTTTGGTTTCTACTCTGTCTTTATTTCTCAGTGGTTGTTCTCAGCCACCGGAAATTCAGAGGGTTTCCGGTTACGCTCAGGGGACGACATATCATATCAGCTGGTGGTCTGAAAAACCTGTTGCGACGGAGACGATTAGTGGTCAGTTTGATCAGATGCTGGCGGTGATTGATAAAGAACTTTCAACATACCGGCCGGATTCTTTTATCTCTCTCTGGAATAAAAACCCTTCAACAGACTGGCAGCCGGCATCGGCAGATTTTATTCATCTGCTGTCTGTAGCGAAGACGATTCATCATCAAACACAGGGATGTTACGATCCGACGATCGGGCCTTTGTTTGCTCTGTGGGGATTTAAAAAAGATGTACTTCAGGTTCCGGACCCACAAAAAATAGCGGCGGTTCAGGCTGAAATCGGGATCGATAAGATAGAAGTCAGTACAGATGGATTACGTATCCGTAAAACGTTACCGGGTCTGCAACTGGATTTTTCTTCCATGGGTGAAGGATACACCATCAGTAAACTGAGTCAGATACTGGAAACGAATGGCATTACAAATTATCTGGTCGAATTTGGTGGTGACATGAAAATCAGAGGCCATAAACCAGAAGGGCAGAAATGGCGGATTGCGATTGAACGTCCCGTGCCTTCGAAAGATAAGCGGATACCTTATCAAATTGTTGTGATTGAGGACGAAAACGGGGTGACACTCGATACGTCAGGGACTTATCATCACTCTTTTGATGCTGACGGAAAAGCATATTCACATATTTTGGATCCGCGGACCGGTTCGCCAGTGATGCATGATTTGGTTTCAGCATCGGTATTTGGCCAGGATTCAGTGGTGAGTGATGCATGGGCGACAGCGATGCTGTGCCTTGGGCCAAAAGCCGGACAGGAAATTGCTGATGCAGAACATTTGCCGGTATTTTTCATTCAGTCCCGGCAGGAAAAACTGATCGCATCTCAGAGCCAGGCGCTGAAAACTTCGAAACAGGTGAAGCTGGTTCAGCAATAACCGCCGGCAGGCAGATTAGGTCGTTAGACTTAATCTGCCTTAGCAGGTTGCATTTGCTTATGACCTTTGTTGCGTGATTTGTCTTTCAGCAGCCAGTAAATATTGACACCGGTAATAAAGCCGTTGGTCAGCATGACCGGCCATGACTCAATCATGGCGCCGTATCCGACAAACAGTAAACAACCAACACAGTTAATGATGCGTAATCTGACCATCTCTTTCATTGTGAACGAAAGTGCAACCAGAGCGGATGCAGCATAACCAATAAATTCAATAAAGTTCATATCAGGTGTATTTTCCTCTTGTTCTCCAAAGGAATATAGCAACATAAAATCTGTGACGAAATCCTCAGTTTTCTGTTTAGTGAAGGGTAACGATAACGCAAACGATTTGTCTGAGGTGGAAATTCACCGGTTATGGCTGTGCTATCATATCCTGATTTGTGTCATCATTTGCATCATCTGTTTCATACCGATCAATCTCAGATGTGCCTTTGCCCCTGTGGTGACAGGTTAAAATTTCATGTCAGGAATCAGATATGTCATCAACTATTCCGGAATTTACCGATGCGATCCTTGAAAGTATCTCGGACGGTGTTTTTACCGTTGACCATCAATGGCGTATCAGCTTTTTTAACCGGGCTGCAGAAAAAATCACCGGTATTCGGCGGGAAGAAGCTTTAGGGAAACTTTGTTCCGAGGTGTTTAAATCCAGCATGTGTGAGCGTGACTGTGCACTCAGAAAGACACTGCAGAATGAAACACCGATTGTCAATAAATCCTGCTTTATTATTGATGCAGACGGAGATCGCATCCCGGTTTCTGTATCGACTGCGGTATTGAAAAATGCCAGTGGACAAATGATTGGTGGTGCAGAAACTTTCAGGGATCTCAGCGAAGTTGAAGCATTGCGAAATGCATTAAAAGGTAAATTTCAGGCCGGTGAGATGATCAGCTGTAGCCCGTTGATGCGGCGTCTGTTTGAGTTGTTACCGGCGATTGCTGCCAGTGACAGTACGGTTGCTTTGTATGGGGAGACCGGAACAGGTAAAGAGCTGCTGGCGAAAGCCATTCATGAGATGGGGCACCGAAAAAATAAGCCCTTTGTGGCAATCAACTGTGGTGCTTTGCCGGATAACTTACTGGAGTCAGAATTATTCGGATATAAGAAAGGAGCATTTACCGGGGCTTCGCATGATAAACCGGGGCGTTTTGCTCTGGCGAAAGACGGGACCTTATTTCTGGATGAAATCGGTGAAATCAGTCCGGCACTTCAGGTCAGGTTACTCAGAGTATTACAGGAAC